>JBIOFK010000086.1:0-10152 GCA_044447065.1 Actinomycetales bacterium
CGCCCAGCACGCGCAGGAACCCCGGCTGACCGAGGGGGCCCAGATGAACGAGGGCGAGGTGTCCTCCGTCCTGGGCCTGGCGGGGTGGCCGGCCGTGGCCGAGGAGAGCATCATTGCCCGCGACGTGCTGCTCGCCCAGCACGTCGGCTCCCGGCTGCACGTCTGCCACGTCTCCACGGCCGGTTCGGTGGACATCATCCGCTGGGCCAAGGCCCGCGGCGTCAGGGTCACCGCCGAGGTCACCCCGCACCACTTGTGGCTGACCGACGAACTGGTCCGCAGCTACAACCCGGTGTTCAAGGTCAACCCACCGCTGCGCACTGACGAGGACGTCGCGGCGCTCCGGGCCGGCCTCGCGGACGGAACCATCGACGTCGTCGGCACCGACCATGCCCCGCACCCGGACGAGGCCAAGGACTGCGAATGGGCGCAGGCCGCGATGGGCATGACGGGGCTGGAAACGGCGCTCTCCGTGGTGCAGCATTCGATGATCGAAACCGGGCTGATGGACTGGCAGGACTTCGCGCGGGTCACCTCCACCACCCCCGCCGTGATCGGTCAGCTGGCGGACCAGGGCCGCCCGCTCCAGGCCGGGGAACCGGCGAACCTGATCCTGGTGGACCCGGCCGCCCGCTGGACGGTGGATCCCGGGACGCAGGCGACGAAGGGCAGGAACTCTCCGTTCGCCGGCCTCGAACTACCTGGGGCCGTGCAGGCGACGTTCTTCCGCGGCCACCCGACGGTGCTCGGCGCTGCCCTGAACAGCCCGTTCCGCGGACCGGCGGTGGCCTGATGGACCTGGTCCTTCCCGTGATCCTGACGGTCATCATCCTGTTCGCGATCTTCGCGCTGCTGGCCCTGGGCTGGCGGAACCGGCTGAAGCGCCAGGCAGGCATCGATCCGCTGCCGGAGGTGCCGGCCGGGCGCGGAGCGCCGCAGCTGGCCGTTCCCGGCCAATACGTCGCCACCACGACGGCGGGCGACTGGCTGGACCGGGTGTCCGTCCACCAGCTGGGCCTGCGCACCAATGCCGTCATGGAAGTGGACAGCGACGGCGTGCTGATCGCCCGCAACGGCGCCGCGGACCTCTGGATCGCCGCCGGGGCGATCAGCGAGGTCCGCACCGAAAGCGGCATGGCCGGCAAATTCGTCGAACGGGACGGACTCGTCGTGCTGTCCTGGAAACTGGGCGCCACCGCCGTGGACACCGGGTTCCGGACCCGCGAAGCCGCGGCCAAGAAACCGCTCCTGGCCGCGCTGGCCGCGCTGGCCGAACCCGCTGACCGGACCGAACAGAGCGACCAGGCCGGCCGAACCGACCAGAGCGACCCGGCCGGCCGAACCGACCCGGCCGCACCGGCCGGCCCGGCCGAACCAAGCACCGAGCAGACTCCCCACGGAAAGAACTCCTGACATGACTCAAACCCCCACAGCAGCCTCCAGCCGGGACAGCGCCGCCGTGCTGGTGCTGGAGGACGGACGCATGTTCCGCGGCACGTCCTATGGCGCCACCGGCACCGCCCTCGGCGAGGCTGTCTTCGCCACCGGCATGACCGGCTACCAGGAGACCATCACGGACCCCTCCTACGCCCGCCAGCTCGTGGTGCAGACCGCCCCGCACATCGGCAACACCGGCGTCAACGACCAGGACGCCGAATCCCGGCGGATCTGGGTCGCCGGCTACATCGTCCGCGACGCCGCGCGCCGGCCCTCCAACTGGCGCTCCGAGCGCAGCCTGGACGAGGAGCTTGAGGCGCAGGGCGTCGTCGGCATCCAGGGCGTGGACACCCGGGCCATCACCCGCCACCTGCGCGAACGCGGCGCCATGCGCGCGGGAATCTTCTCCGGCGCGGACGCCGGCGGTACGGATGCGCTCCTGCTGGAGCAGGTCACGTCCCAGGCCCCGATGGAAGGGGCCAGGCTGGCCGAGGAGGTCAGCGTGGACACGGCGTACACGGTGGAACCGGCCGACTGCGGCTGGGAGGGCGAGCCCCGGTTCGCCATCGCCGCCCTGGACCTGGGCATCAAGTCGATGACGCCCTTCCGCCTGGCCGAGCGCGGCGTCCGGGTGCACGTGCTCCCCGCGGCCTCGACGTTCGGGCAGGTCGCCGCCCTGCACCCCGATGGGGTGTTCATGTCCAACGGGCCGGGGGACCCGGCGACGGCGGACGGCCAGGTCGCGCTGCTGCGCGAGGTGCTGGACGCGAAGATCCCGTTTTTCGGAATCTGCTTCGGCAACCAGATCCTCGGCCGCGCGCTGGGCTTCGGCACGTACAAACTGCGCTACGGGCACCGCGGGATCAACCAGCCGGTGCTGGACAAGCGCACCGGCAAGGTCGAGATCACCTCGCAGAACCACGGCTTCGCCGTCGACGCCCCGCGCGAGGGCGCCGGCGCAGCGCCGGAATCCCGCTTCGGCCGGGTGGAGGTCAGCCACGTCAGTCTCAACGACGACGTCGTCGAGGGCCTGTCCTGCCTGGACATCCCCGCCTTCTCCGTCCAGTACCACCCGGAAGCGGCGGCCGGCCCGCACGACTCCGCCTACCTGTTCGACAGGTTCATCGACCTGATGGAAGGCTCCGCCGCGGGCCGGACCATCACCGGCGCCGACGTCGACCACGCGACCATTGAGACGACGGACACGATTGAGACGAAGGAAGCGCACTAATGCCCCGTAGAGAAGACCTCAAGAGCGTCCTGGTCATCGGGTCCGGCCCGATCGTGATCGGCCAGGCCGCCGAATTCGACTACTCCGGCACCCAGGCGCTGCGCGTGCTCAGGGAAGAGGGTCTGCGCGTCATCCTGGTGAACTCCAACCCGGCCACCATCATGACCGACCCGGAATTCGCCGATGCCACCTACGTCGAACCCATCACCCCGGAGGTGGTGGAAAAGATCATCGCCAAGGAGCGCCCCGACGCGCTGCTGCCCACCCTGGGGGGCCAGACTGCCCTGAACACCGCGATCGCGCTGGACAAGAACGGCGTGCTGGCCAAGTACAACGTGGAACTGATCGGCGCCAACATTGCCGCCATCGAGCTCGGCGAGGACCGGGAGAAGTTCAAGGGCGTGGTGGAGCGCTGCGGCGCCGAATCCGCTCGCAGCCACATCATCCACAGCATGGATGAGGCCTTCGCCGCCGCCGGCGACCTGGGCTACCCGATGGTGGTCAGGCCCTCCTTCACCATGGGCGGGCTCGGCTCGGGACTGGCCTACAACGAGCAGGACCTGCGCCGCATCGTCGGCCAGGGCCTGCAGTACAGCCCCACCACCGAGGTGCTGCTTGAGGAGAGCATCCTGGGCTGGAAGGAGTACGAGCTGGAGATGATGCGGGACAAGAACGACAACGTCGTGGTGGTCTGCTCCATCGAAAACTTCGACCCGGTCGGCGTGCACACGGGCGACTCCATCACGGTGGCCCCTGCCATGACTCTGACCGACAGGGAATACCAGCGGCTGCGGGACATCTCCATCGCCGTGATCCGCGAGGTCGGTGTGGACACCGGCGGCTGCAACATCCAGTTCGCCATCGAACCGGACACCGGACGCGTGGTCGTGATCGAAATGAACCCGCGCGTCTCGCGGTCCTCCGCGCTGGCGTCCAAGGCGACAGGGTTCGCGATCGCCAAGATCGCCACCAAACTGTCCCTGGGCTACACGCTGGACGAGATCCCCAACGACATCACCCGCAAGACGCCGGCAAGCTTCGAGCCGGCCCTGGACTACGTCGTCGTGAAGGTTCCCCGCTTCGCATTCGAGAAGTTCCCGGCCGCGGATCCGACCCTGACCACCACCATGAAAAGCGTGGGCGAGGCGATGGCGATCGGGCGGAACTTCACCGAGGCGCTGCAGAAGGCATTGCGGTCGCTGGAACAGAAGGGCGCCAGCCTGGACTTCAGCTCCGTCAATGCCCTGGACGTGCCGGACCTCATCCGGGCGGCCAGGCGGCCGACCACCGAACGCCTGTCCCAGGTGCAGCGCGCCCTGCTCGGCGGGGCCAGCGTGGAGGAACTGTACGAGGCCACCGGGATCGACCCGTGGTTCCTCGATCAGCTGGTGCTGCTGAATGAGGTCTCCGCAGAGATCCGCCGGTCCACCGCGCTGACCCCCGAGATGCTGCGCCGCGCCAAGCGCCACGGCTTCTCCGACGAGCAGATCGGCGCCCTGACGCATAACGTCGAGGACGTGGTCCGCGGCGTGCGGCAGGCCCTGGGCATCCGGCCGGTCTACAAGACGGTGGACACCTGCGCGGCCGAGTTCGCCGCCTACACCCCCTACCACTACTCCTCCTACGACGAGGAGGACGAGGTCGGCCTGCACGCCAAACCGTCGGTGATCATCCTGGGCTCCGGCCCGAACCGGATCGGCCAGGGCATCGAATTCGACTACTCCTGCGTGCACGCGTCGATGGCGCTGCGCAAGGCCGGCTACGAGACCGTAATGGTCAACTGCAACCCGGAGACCGTCTCCACCGACTACGACGTCTCCACCCGGCTGTACTTCGAGCCGCTCACCCTGGAGGACGTGCTGGAGGTTATCGCGGCCGAAGAGCGCACCGGCGGCGTGCTCGGCGTCTTCGTCCAGCTCGGCGGGCAGACGCCGCTGAAGCTGGCGCAGGCGCTGGCAGATGCCGGCGTGCCGATCCTGGGCACCTCGCCGGAGGCCATCGACCTGGCCGAGCACCGCGGCATGTTCTCCCGCGTGCTGGACAAGGCGGGGCTGATAGCGCCCAAGAACGGCACCGCGGTGTCCTTCGAGGACGCCAAGAAGATCGCCGACGAAATCGGCTACCCGGTCCTGGTCCGCCCATCCTATGTCCTGGGCGGACGCGGCATGGAGATCGTCTACGACGAGGCGAACCTCGCGCGCTACATCACCCATGCCACGGAGATCACCGAGGCGCATCCGGTGCTGATTGACCGGTTCCTGGAGGACGCCATCGAAATCGACGTCGACGCGCTCTACGACGGCACCGAGATGTACCTCGGCGGCATCATGGAGCACATTGAGGAGGCCGGCATCCACTCCGGCGACTCGGCCTGCGTGCTCCCGCCCATCACGCTCGGCACCGAGGTCCAGGACCGCGTCCGCCGCGCCACCCTGGCCATCGCCGAGGGGGTCGGAGTCCGCGGACTAATCAACATCCAGTTCGCCCTCGCCTCCGACGTGCTGTACGTGCTCGAGGCGAATCCGCGGGCCTCCCGGACCGTGCCGTTCGTCTCCAAGGCCACCGGAGTGCAGCTGGCCAAGGCCGCGGCCCTGATCGGTATGGGCGTGTCGATCAGGCACCTGCGCAGCGTGCACCACCTGCTGCCGGAAACGGGCGACGGCGGCACCTTGCCGGCCGGTGCGCCGGTGGCGGTGAAGGAGGCGGTGCTTCCCTTCAGCCGGTTCCGCACGCCGGCCGGCGCCGTCGTGGATTCCCTGCTCGGACCGGAAATGCGCTCCACCGGCGAGGTGATGGGCATCGACAAGCACTTCGACACCGCCTTCGCGAAGAGCCAGGCCGCGGCCAACAACGCGCTGCCGACCTCCGGGAAGGTCTTCGTCTCCGTCGCGAACCGGGACAAGCGCTCCATCATCATGGCGGTCAAGCGGCTGGCGGACCTGGGTTTCGAGATCCTCTCCACCGGCGGCACGGCCGACGTGCTGCGCCGCAATGGAATCGCGTCACGGACGGTCCGCAAGGTCGGCGAGGGCGCCTCCGCCGACGGCGAGGGGACCATTGTGGACCTGATCAACGCCGGGGACATCGATATGATCTTCAACACGCCCTCCGGCGGGGACGCGCGCAGCGACGGCTACGAAATCAGGGCGGCGGCGACCTCGATCGGCAAGCCCTGCATCACCACGGTGGCCGAGTTCAACGTGGCCATCCAGGCCATCGAGGCGATGCGGTCCTATGAGTGGACGGTCACCAGCCTGCAGGAGCACGCCCTCTCGCTCCGGGCGGCCACCGTTGGCTGAGACGCCCGGCTCCCGGCCCGCCGCCGGCGCAGCCGGGCCCGCCGGCAGCCCCGGCCACCGGCAGGCCGGCACCGGCGCCCCCGAGACCTCCGGCGGCAACGCAGCCTCCGCCGGGACGTCCGCCGGCCGGCCCCGGCGGGACCCGTTCGGCACCCGCCTGGCGGCCGCCGTCGCCCGCCGCGGCCCGCTCTGCGTGGGCCTGGACCCGCACCCGGCGCTGCTGGCCGGCTGGGGACTGCCCGATACGCCGGCCGGACTGCGCAGCTTCTCCCGGACAGTGCTGGCCGCAGCGGGCCCGGTGGCCGCGGCCATCAAGCCGCAGGTGGCGCTCTTTGAACGGCACGGCTCGGCCGGTTTCGCCGTGCTGGAGGAACTGCTGGCCGAGGCAGCCTCCGCAGGGATCCTGACCATCGCCGACGCCAAACGGGGGGACATCGGCTCCACCATGGCCGCCTATGCCGACGCCTGGCTGCGGGACGGCTCGCCGCTGGCGGCCGATGCGCTGACGCTCAGCCCGTACCTGGGCTTCGGCTCGCTGCGCCCTGCACTGGACCTGGCCGCGGCGACCGGGAGGGGAGTGTTCGTGCTGGCGCTGACCTCCAATCCCGAGGGCGCCGGCGTGCAGCACCGCGGCGGTGCGGACTCCGTGGCCCGGGAGATCGTGCGGGCCGCGGCCGCCGAGAACGCCGGAACCGGTGAAAACCCAGAAAGCGCCGGCGCCGCCGGCCCCGGCCCCGGCAGCGTCGGCCTGGTGGTGGGGGCCACCGTCGGGACCGCTCTGGTGGATCTGGGCATCAGCCTGGCGGACCTCAACGGCCCGATCCTGGCGCCGGGCCTGGGGGCGCAGGGAGCCACCCCCGCCGATCTGCGGGGCACCTTCGGAGCGGCCTATCCGCTGGTCCTGGCCACCTCCAGCCGGGCTATCCTGGCCGCCGGCCCGGACCCGGCGGCCCTGCGGTCGGCGGCGGAGGCCGTTGCGGCATCGTTGCGGGTTCCCTGAACCGGGCACGGATTGATTTTCCGCACCGGGAACGGATAAGTTCGGTGGAAAGTCCTGAACCATTACTGCTCTTGTCTGTGCAAGAGCGCCGATAGGGAGTACCCGTGAGCCTTCGACCGTTGACCGTGGAAGAGAGAGCGGCCGCGCTGGAAAAGGCGGCGGCCGCCCGTGCCACCAGGGCGATGGTCAAGAACAAGCTGAAAATGGGCTCCTCGACGGTGGCCGAGGTCCTCGAACTCGGTGACGCGGATGAGGCGATCGGCCGCCTGAAGGTCAGCGAGCTGCTGGAGGCGCTGCCCGGCGTCGGCAAGGTGCGGGCGACGGCGATGATGACCCAGGTGGGCATCGCACCAACGCGGCGGCTGCGCGGACTGGGCGTCCACCAGCGCCGGACCCTGCTGGAACTGCTGGAGCAGTCCTAATGCCCGACGGCGTCCCCGAGCACCTGCCCGGGCTGACAGTGCTGGCCGGACCGACGGCGGTGGGCAAGGGCACCGTATCGACGTACATCCGGGACAACTACCCGCAGGTGTGGCTGTCCGTCTCCGCGACCACCCGCGAACCCCGCCCCGGCGAAGTCGACGGGGTGCACTATTTCTTCAAACAGCCGGCGGAATTCGACCGGCTCGCCGAGGCCGGGGAATTCCTGGAATGGGCCGTCGTGCACGGGCGCAACCGCTACGGGACGCTGCGCAGCACGGTGAAGTCCGCGATTGCCGACGGGAAATCGGTGCTGTTGGAAATCGACCTGCAGGGAGCGCGCCAGGTCAAGGCCGCCGTCCCCGGTGCCCGTTTCGTCTTCCTGGCCCCGCCCAGCTGGGACGAAATGGTCCGCCGGCTGGTCGGGCGCGGCACCGAATCCGCCGATGAACAGCAGCGCAGGCTGGAAACCGCTAAACTGGAACTTGCTGCCGAGCCGGAGTTCGACCACACCATCGTTAACGATGATGTCCAGCGGGCGGCAGACGAACTCGTATCACTGATGGGACTGGCGCCCAATCCCCGCGGGGAGCGCCGTAGCAATGTCCCGACCGAATTGGAGAAATAGTGTCCAGCCAACCCGAAGGCATCATCAACCCGCCGATCGACGAACTGCTCAAGGCAGCCGACTCGAAGTACGGCCTGGTTATCTTTGGTGCCAAGCGCGCCCGCCAGATCAACGCCTACTACGCCCAGCTGCACGAGGGCCTGTTCGAGTATGTCGGTCCGCTGGTTGACACCAAGCTCAACGAAAAGCCGCTCTCGATCGCGCTGCGCGAAATCAACGAGGGCCTGCTGGTCTCCACCCCCATCGAAGCCACCGAATAGCCGAGCGCGGGCCGCTCGGGTGCGAATCATTCTGGGGGTAGCCGGCGGCATAGCGGCCTACAAGGCGGCCTCGCTGCTTCGGCTCTTCACCGAGGCCGGCCACAGTGTGAAGGTCGTGCCCACCGAGGCGGCGCTGCGGTTCGTCGGCGCCGCCACCTGGGAGGCCCTTTCGGGCGAACAGGTGAGCACCACCGTCTTCGACGACGTGGACCGGGTCGCCCATGTGCGCCTGGGCCACGAGGCTGACCTGATAGTGGTGGCACCGGCGACGGCGGACCTGCTTGCCAGGGCCGCCGCCGGAGCCGCCAACGATCTGCTCACCAACACGCTGCTGATGGCGTCCGGTCCGGTGCTGTTCGCCCCGGCGATGCACAGCGAGATGTGGGCCCATCCGGCGACCGTGGCCAATGTGGCCACGCTGCGTTCGCGCGGCGTGACCGTGCTGGACCCCGACGTCGGACGGCTGACCGGTGCCGACAGCGGCCCCGGCCGGCTGCCCGAACCGCAGCACATCTTCGACGCCGCCATGGCCCTGATCCCCGGCGGTGCCGGCCACCGGCCGCCAGCGCGGCAGCTGCTCGCCGGACGGCGGGTCACCGTCACGGCCGGGGGCACCCGCGAACCACTGGACCCGGTGCGGTTCCTGGGCAACCGGTCCTCCGGAAAGCAGGGCGTTGCCCTCGCCAAGGCCGCCCGTGACGCCGGGGCCACCGTCACGCTGATCGCCGCGCACCTGGAAGTCCCGGCCCCGGACGGCGTGGAGGTGCTGGCAGTGGAAACCGCGCTGGAACTTCGCGCGGCCGCGCTGGAGGCGGCCAAGGACTCGGACATCGTCATCATGGCGGCCGCCGTCGCCGACTTCAGGCCGGCCGAGGCGGGATCCACGAAGATCAAAAAGCGCGACGGCGTGCCCGACCCGGTCATCGCCCTGGTCCGCAACCCGGACATCCTGGCCGAACTCGTCGCGGAGCGCAACGCCTCCCGGCCGGCCCAGCTGATCGCAGGGTTCGCCGCCGAAACCGGCGACGAGCACGGCAGTGTGTTGGACTACGCCCGCGCCAAACTCGAACGCAAGGGCTGTGATGTGCTGGTCCTCAACGACGTCTCCGACGGCGGTGTCTTCGGCCTCGACGCCAACGCGGTGACCATCCTGGAGCGCGGCTCCGGCACCGCCCGCACCGCCGAAGGGTCCAAGGACGAGGTGGCCGCCGCCGTCGTCCGCGTCCTGGCCGCAAAATTTCCCAGCTAAGCAAGCAAAGTAGAGTAACAACGTGACTAGCACCAACACCTCCCTGCGACTTTTTACCTCCGAATCAGTAACCGAGGGCCACCCGGACAAGATCTGCGACCAGATCAGCGACGCCATCCTGGACGGTCTGCTGGCCGAGGATCCGAACTCCCGTGTCGCCGTGGAGACCATGGCCACCACCGGGCTGGTCCACGTCGCGGGCGAAGTCACCACCGACGCCTACGTCGAAATCCCGGCGATCGTCCGCAACACCATCCTGAAGATCGGCTACGACTCCTCGGCCAACGGCTTCGACGGCGCCCGCTGCGGCGTCTCCGTTTCCATCGGGCAGCAGTCACCGGACATCTTCGACGGCGTCTTCAACGCCCTGGAGGTCCGGGACGGCAGCGCGGTGGATGCCTACGACCAGCAGGGCGCCGGTGACCAGGGCATCATGTTCGGCTACGCCAGCAACGAGACAGCCTCCTATATGCCGGTGCCGATCTTTCTGGCCCACCGTCTCTCCGAGCGGCTGACCGAGGTCCGCAAGAACGGGCTGCTGCCGTACCTGCGCCCGGACGGCAAGACCCAGGTCACCGTCGGCTATGAGGGGGACAGGCCCGTCTCCGTGGACACCGTCGTCATCTCC
>JBIOFK010000087.1:0-9819 GCA_044447065.1 Actinomycetales bacterium
GTCCCACCCTCCCGGCAGCTCCGACTAAGGGAGTCGCCATGAAATCCACCGTCACCGCCCAGCATCACCTGACCCGGGCCGTTGAGCTGGCCTCAGCAAATGTCCTTAACAGCGGCGGGCCGTTCGGCGCCGTCATTGTCACCGCGGACGGGCAGGTGTTCGACGGCGTCAACCGCGTCACCGCCAGCAACGATCCGACCGCGCACGCGGAAGTCACGGCCATCCGAGCCGCCTGCACTGAACTCGGCACCTTCGATCTGACCGGGGCGACCCTGTATTCCAGCTGCGAGCCGTGCCCGATGTGCCTCGCCTCGGCGCTGTGGGCCCGGGTGGGTCAGGTTTTCTTTGCCGCCGACCGCCACGATGCGGCCCGCGCCGGCTTTGATGACGCCGTGTTCTACGACTACTTCGAGACGCCGGTGGCCGAACGGCTGATGCCGGTCCGCCAGCTGGACCCGGAGGCTGTCCCCGCCGTCGCCCCCTTCGAGACGTGGACCACGCTCGAATCCAGGATCGCGTACTAGGGCGGCGGCTGACATGACAATCCTGGCTAAGCACGTGGAAGAATCCGACCCGTCCGATCCGGCTCGCCGGCCGTCCCGCCGGCCGACGGCAGCATCCTCGCGGTTGGACGCCTTTTTCAAGATCACCCAGCGCGGATCCACCGTGGCGCGTGAAATGCGCGGCGGGCTGGTGACCTTCTTTACGATGGCCTACATCGTCATCCTCAACCCGCTGATCCTTGGCGGCTTCAGCGCCACGTCCGCTCCCGTGGATGTGGCCGGCGGATGGCTTCCCGCCGCGCAGGTCGGCGCCGTCACCGGCCTCACCGCCGGGGTGATGACCATCCTCTTCGGCCTGATCGCCAACCTGCCCTTCGGACTGGCTGCCGGCCTGGGCATCAACTCCTTCCTGGCGGTATCCGTCATCCACGAGGTCACCTGGGCCGAAGCGATGGGCCTGGTGGTGATCAACGGCATTCTGATCGTGCTGTTCGGAATCACCGGGGCCCGCACCGCCATCTTCCGGGCGGTGCCGCGCGAACTCAAGGCCGCCATCACCGTCGGAATCGGACTGTTCATCGCGTTCATCGGCTTCGTGGACTCCGGGTTTGTCCGTCCCACCAAGGGCGGCCCGCCGGTGCAGCTGGGCCAGGACGGATCCATCACCTCCATTCCCACCCTGGTCTTCGTGGTCGGACTGCTGGCGATGGGGATTCTGGTGGCACGGAAGATCCAGGGCGGACTGCTGATCGGCATCGCCGGCACCACCGTGCTGGCCGCCGTCGTCGAAGCCACCCTGCACCTCGGCGCCGCGGGCCCGACAAACCCGGGCGGCTGGCACCTGAACACCCCCGTGCTCGCCGGCCAGCTGGTCTCGGTTCCGGACCTGGGACTGGTCGGACACTTCGACATGTTCGGCGCCTTTGGCCGGGTCGGCGGCCTGGCGGCCACGATGCTGGTGTTCACTCTGGTCTTCACCAACTTCTTTGACGCCATGGGCACCATGACGGGCCTGGCCAAGAGCGCCGGGCTGACGCACAAGGACGGGACCTTCCCGCGGCTGAAGTCCGCGTTCATCGTGGAAGGCTTCGCCGCCGTCGCCGGCGGGGCAAGCTCCGGGTCCTCCAACACCGTGTACGTGGACTCCGCGGCCGGCATCGGCGAGGGCGCCCGGACCGGGCTCGCCTCGGTCGTGACCGGCGTGCTGTTCCTGGGTTCGATGTTCTTCACCCCGCTCACCAGCGTGGTCCCGCTGGAGGTCGCGGCCGCGGCCCTGGTGGTGGTCGGGGCGATGATGATGGCGCAGATCCGCGAGATTAAGTTCAGCAAGTTCTCCGTGGCGCTGCCGGCCTTCCTGACCATTGTCACCATGCCGCTGACCTACTCCATCGCCAACGGCATCGGCGCCGGGTTCATCTCCTGGGCCATTATCGGGGCCGCGTCCGGCCGGGCCAGGAAGATCCATCCGCTGATGTGGGTGGTTGCGGCGGGCTTCCTGGTCTACTTCGCCCGCGGGCCGATCAATGCCTGGCTGGGCGCATAGCACCATGCTTGAGCTACTGGACTCGCTGCCGGCCTGGCTGCCGGCCAACGGAAACGGCCCCTGTGCCATCGCGACCATCATCGGGACGGACGGATCCGTCCCGCGGCCGCTGGGCACCTCCATGCTGGTCTCGGCCGGCGGAGCCGTGCTGGGCTCGCTGTCGGGCGGCTGCGTCGAGGGCGCGGTGGTTGAGGCGGCCCGGCAGGCGATGGACACCGGAGTGTCCCGGCGGGAGCAATTCGGCTACAGCGCCGAGGACGCGTTCGCCGCGGGCCTGACCTGCGGCGGAAGCATGGAGGTGCATATCCAGCCCTACAGCGCCGCAGGTCCCGCCGTGGCACCGGCATTGGCCGCGCTCGGCGCGCTTGCCGGTGCCGGCGGCAGCGGGACCGCGGTGATCAGCAGGCTCGACGGCGACGGCAGCGCCGCCGTCGTCCGCGATCCGCGGCGGGCGACCGAACGGAGCCTCGCCGCCGATCTGGCCGGACTGCTCGGGCCGGCACCGCTTCCGCGCAGCGCCGCCGTGCAGCTGGCGGCACTGCTTCGTGCCGGCCGGAGCGGGCTGGTCCGGCTGGCACCGGAGGGGGCCGCGTGTTCGGAGGATGCGCCAGCCCTGCTGGTGGAGAGCAGGCTCCCGCCGCCCCGGATGCTGGTTTTCGGGGCCAACGATTTCGGCGCCGCACTGCTTCCGGCGGGACGGCTGCTGGGCTACCGCACCACACTGTGCGACGCACGCCCCGCCTTCGCCCGGCAGGACCGGTTCCTGGCGGCGGACGAGGTGGTGGTCAGCTGGCCGCAGCACTACCTGCTGGCCGAGGCCGCGGTCGGCAGGCTGGACGGGCGCACCGTGGTCTGCGTGCTCAGCCACGATCCGAAGTTCGATCTGCCGCTGCTGGCCTCGGCGCTGGAACTGGATCTTGCCTACCTGGGCGCGATGGGATCGCGGAGCAGCCACCGGCAACGCGTGAGCGAGCTGCTGGGTGCCGGCGCCGACCCGGAAAGGGTGGCCCGGATGCACGCGCCGATCGGCCTGGACCTGGGCGCTGTCACTCCGGCCGAGGTTGCGGTGTCCATTGCCGCCGAGATCGTCGCCGCCCTCCGCGGGGCGGGCTCCCGCTCCGTGAGCGACCGGTTCACGGGGTCCCGCCCGAGACCCCGCTCCCTACGCGACGGCAGCGGCGCCATCCACCACGACACCCTGATACCGGCCTAGGAGGCACCCATGGACATGAACACCATCCGGGCCGTGGTCCCGACGGCGGACCCGGCCCAGTGGCGGGAAGGCGACGCATGGCTGGCCGGCGGCACGGTGCTGTTTTCCTACGGAAGCAGCGTGTTGACCCGGCTGCTGGACGTCAGCTTCGCCGGCTGGCCGGCCATCACGGTCACCGCCGGCGGCATCGAACTGGCCGCCAGTTGCACCATCGCCGAGCTGTACGAGCTGCCGCTCCGCGGCACTGGTACGGGCGACGGCGGCGGCCTCACCGAGCGCTGGCCGGCGCTGGGACTGGTGCGCCCGTGCTGCGATTCCTTTGTGGCCTCGTTCAAGATCTGGAACATGTCCACCGTGGGCGGCAACATCTGTACCGCGCTGCCGGCCGGGCCGATGATCTCGCTGTGCGCCTCGCTGGACGCAACGGCCACCATCCTGGCCCCGGGCGGCGGCAGCCGCGACGTGCCGGTGGCGGATCTGGTCACCGGGGACGGCAGGACCGGCCTGATGCCCGGGGAATTGCTGCGCGGCATCGTCCTGCCGGCCGCCGCGCTGGCATCCAGGACGGCCTTCCGCCGGCTCTCGCTGAGCAACCTCGGCCGCTCCGGCGTGCTGCTGATCGGGCGCCTGGATGCGGACGGAACCCTGGTCATCACGGTGACCGCCGCGACCACGCGGCCGGTTCAGCTGCGTTTCGGCGGCGGGGCGGCCGCCGGATCCCGGGTCGGATCGCCGGGCCGGGTTTTCCCGGCCCCGCCGGATGCCGCCGCGCTGCGCGCGGCGCTCACCGCAGCCATCCCCGCCGAGCTTTACCACGACGACATCCACGGCCTGCCGGAATGGCGCCGCGACATGACCTACCGGCTGGCGGAGGAAATCCGGGCCGAACTACTCACCGGCCTGCCCACCGAACAGCTTGCCGACCCATCCACCGCAGGAGGTGCCTGACCATGGCCATGGAGATCAACGGAACTCCCACCGAGGCCCGGCCGCGGCCGGGACAGTGCCTGCGCACGTTCCTGCGCGAGCAGGGCATGTTCGGGGTCAAAAAGGGCTGCGACGGCGGGGACTGCGGCGCCTGCACCGTCCATGTGGACGGCACGCCGGTGCACAGCTGCCTTTACCCGGCGGTCCGCGCCGAGGGCCGGCACATCACCACCGTGGAGGGACTCGCCGGCCCGGACGGCCTGCACCCGGTGCAGGAGCAGTTCCTGGCCGCGCAGGGTTTCCAGTGCGGGTTTTGCACCGCGGGCATGCTGATGACCGCTGCCACCTTCGACGAGGCGCAGAAGCAGGACCTGCCCCGGAACCTGAAGGGCAACCTGTGCCGGTGCACCGGCTACGCGGCCATCGAGGATGCCATCAGCCAGCCCGCCGGGCACGACCCTGCCACCTGCCAGCCGGGCGGGCGGCAGCAGCTCGGCGACAACGTCCCCGCGCCCGCGGGGCATGACATCGTCACCGGGAGGGCCCGCTACACCCTGGACGTTCCCGCCGGCGAGCTGCCGGGGCTGCTGCACATGAAACTGGTCCGGTCCCCGCACCCGCACGCCCGGATCCGCTCCATCGATACCGCCGCGGCGCTGCGGCTGCCCGGCGTCCGGGCCGTCTTCACCCACCTGGACGCGCCGGAGCAGCTGTTTTCGACCGCTCAGCACGAGCTGTACACCGACGATCCTGACGATACCCGGGTGCTCGATTCGGTGGTCCGCTTCATCGGCCAGCGGGTCGCGGCGGTCGTCGCGGACAGCGTGGCCGAGGCGGAGGCGGCGGTGCGCGCCGTGCGGGTGGACTATGACCTCCTGGACGCGGTGTTCGACCCTGAACTGGCCGTGCTGCCCGGCGCCCCCGCGGTGCACGGGGACAAGGACGCCGCGACGGCCCGGATCGCCTCCCCGTCGGGGAATGTGGTGGCCGAGCTGCACTCCGAGCTGGGCGACACGGAGGCCGGTTTCCGGCAGGCGGACGTCATCCACGAAAGGGTTTACCGCACCCAGCGCCTCCAGCATGTCTCGCTGGAGACGCACGCCTCGATCGCCTACTTCGAGGACGACGGCGGACGGCTGGTGGTCCGTTCCTCCACGCAGACGCCGTTCCTGACCCGGCGCTCGCTGTGCCGCGTCTTCGGCCTGCCCGACGACCGGATCCGGGTCATCGCCGGCCGTGTGGGCGGCGGTTTCGGGGGCAAGCAGGAGATGCTCACCGAGGACGTCGTCGTGCTGGCGGCCCTGCGGCTGCGGCGCCCGGTCCAGCTGGAAAACACCCGGCAGGAGCAGTTCACTGCGGCCACCACCCGGCACCCCTTCCGGATCCGGCTGCGGGCCGGGGCCCGGCGCGACGGAACGCTGACCGCGCTCGCGGTCGATGTGCTGACCAACACCGGCGCCTACGGCAACCACGCGCCCGGCGTGATGTTCCACGGCTGCGGGGAATCCCTGGCCGTCTACCTGTGCGCCAACAAGAAGATCGACGCGCGCGCCGTCTACACCAACACTGTGCCGGCCGGCGCCTTCCGGGGCTACGGGCTGAGCCAGATGATCTTCGCCATCGAATCCGCTATCGACGAGCTGGCCGCGGAGATCGGCATGGACGCGATGGAGTTCCGCCGCCGCAACATTGTCCGCCGCGGGGACCCGATGCTCTCCAGCCACCCCGAGCCGGAGGAGGACGTGCTCTACGGCAGCTACGGGCTGGACCAGTGCATTGATCTGGTCGCCGATGCGCTGCAGCGCGGACGGGAGCGCTACGCCAAGGCCGGGCTGGCGGACCTGGGCCCGGACTGGGTCAGCGGCACCGGCACCGCGCTGTCCATGATCGACACGGTCCCCCCGCGCGGCCACTTCGCGCACAGCCGGCTGCGGCTGCTGCCCGACGGAGGCTACCGGGCCGACGTGGGGACGGCGGAATTCGGGAACGGCACGACGACGGTGCACGCCCAGCTGGCGGCGACGGCGCTGGGAACCCGGGCGGACCGGGTCCAGGTCCGGCAGTCCGACACCGACCTGATCGCGCACGACACGGGCGCCTTCGGCTCCACCGGGACGGTGGTGGCCGGCAAGGCCACCCTGGCCGCGGCCGAGGAGCTGGCCGCCCGGATCCGGGCCCTCGCCGCCGAGCTGAGCGGCGTTCCCGCGGAGCGCTGCATCCCCGGTACCGACGCCGTGGACTGCGGCGGTACGGCCATCACGCTCGCGGAGCTGCACCGCCGGGCGCAGGAACGGGGGATCCCGCTGGAGACGGAGGGACGCTGGCACGGCTCACCGCGGTCCGTGGCGTTCAACGTCCACGGTTTCGCGGTGGCGGTCAACACCGGAACGGGGGAACTGCGGATCCTGCAAAGCGTACAGGCCGCCGACGCCGGCGTGGTGGTAAACCCGCGGCAGTGCCGCGGCCAGATCGAGGGCGGTATCGCCCAGGCCCTGGGCGCGGCCCTCTACGAGGACGTCCGGGTCGGTCCCGACGGCCGGGTGGAGACGGACATCCTGCGCCAGTACCACATCCCCACCTTCGCCGACGTGCCGCGCAGCGAGGTGTACTTCGCCAACACCACCGACGCGCTCGGACCGCTGGGCGCCAAGTCGATGAGCGAAAGTCCCTTCAACCCGGTGGCCCCGGCGCTGGCCAACGCCATCCGGAACGCCACCGGGGTGCGGTTCAGCGAACTGCCGCTGGCCCGGGACCGGATCTACCTGGGGCTGCGCGAGGCGGGGCTATCCGCGGCGGAGGCCGTCCGCGAGCCGGACTCAGCGGCGGGCGTCCCGGTCTAGCAGGTGCAGCTGGTCCGGGGTGTCCACATCCGCGCCCTCGTCCGGGCCGCCGCACTCCACCAGATCGATCAGCCCGGGGCGGGCACGCAGGAAACTGCGCGCCCCGCCGTCGCCCGTGGCCTCCGACGCCGCCTGCACGGCCAGGGCGGCGTCGAAGAGGACCGGATGGCCGCGCTGCAGCGCACCATCCGGCCCGCGGTACGCGGCCATCGTCACCCGCCCCGCACGGTGCCCGGACAATAGTAGGGCGACGGTGCCGGCGGTGACGCCGGGCTGGTCCACCAGTGCCACCAGGACGTCGTCGCCGGCCCGCACCGCGGCCACACCGAGGCTGAAGGAGGTGCTCAGGCCCTGAAGCCAGTGCGGATTGTCCAGCACCCGGTGCCCGGCCAGGTCCGTTCGCGCGCGGACCTCCGCCGCGCCGGCCCCGAGTACGACGATGGTCTCCCGGCAGCCGCCGTCGCGCAGGACCTGCGCCAGGTGCTCCACCAGCGTCCGGCCGCGGTAGGGCAGCAGCGCCTTGGGGCCACGGCCCAGCCGGGTGCCGGCGCCGGCCGCGAGCAGCACCGCCGTCGTCTGTGGTGTCATGAGCCAACTATAGGGACGCGCAGCCGGGCCGGTCAGCCGTTGACCAGTCGGCGGGCGGAGGCGCTGTGTTCGGCGATCAGCCCGGCCAGGTCCAACCCCGGAATCCGCCCGTCCAGCACGCGCCAGCGCCCGCCCACCATGACCCGGTCCGCCCGGTCAGCGCCGCAGAGCAGCAGGGCGGCCACCGGGTCGTGGCTGCCGGAAAAGCGCAGCTCGTCCAGCCGGAACATGGACAGGTCCGCCTGCAGGCCCGGCGCGAGCTGGCCGACGTCGCTGCGGCCCAGCACGGCCGCGGATCCGCGGGTGGCCCAGCCGAGGGCGCGCTCGCAGGTGACGACGGCGGCGCCGTAGCGCAGCCGCTGTAGGTAGAGAGCCTGGCGCGCCTCCAGGATCATGTTCGAGGCGTCGTTGGAGGCCGAGCCGTCCACGCCCAATCCAACCGGCACGCCGGCCGCTTCGAGCTCAAGCACCCGTGCCGTCCCCGAGGCGAGGCGCATGTTCGACGTCGGGCAATGTGCCACGGCTGTTCCGGCAGCGCCGAGCCGGGCAATCTCCGCGTCGTCGAAATGGATGCCGTGTCCCAGCCAGGTGCGCCCGGTCAGCCAGCCCACGCTTTCCAGGTAGTCCAGCGGGCGCAGCCCGAACATCTCCTTGCAGAAATCCTCCTCATCGGTCGTCTCGGCCAGATGGGTATGCAGGCGGACGTCGTGGTGTTCCGCCAGCTCCGCGCTGGCCGCCATCACCTCCCGGGTGACGGAAAACGGCGAGCAGGGGGCCAACGCGATCTGGATGACGGCACCCTCTCCGCGCTCGTGGTAGCGGCCGATGAGCCGCTCGCTGTCGGCGAGGATCACCTCCGCCGGCTGCACCGTCGACTGCGGCGGAAGGCCGCCGTCGTCCTGTCCCAGGGACATCGAACCCCTGCTCAGCATCGCGCGCATGCCCAGTGTCCGCACCACCTCGACCTGGATGTCCACCGCCTCGTCCAGCCCCTGCGGGAAGAGATAGTGGTGGTCGGCGGCCGTGGTGCAGCCGGAGAGCAGCAGCTCGGCCAGCGCGGCGGTGGTGGCCAGCTCCAGGTCCCGGGGCGTGAGCCGCGCCCAGACGGGATACAGATTGCTCAGCCAGGGAAACAGCTCGGCGTTGGCCACCGGCCCCCACGCCCGGGTCAGGGTCTGGTAGAAGTGGTGGTGCGTGTTGATCAGCCCCGGCGTGAGGACGTGCTCCCCGGCGTCGAACACCTCCTCGCAGGGCGCCGCGGGCTGTTGGCCCGCACCGAGGACTTCGGCGATCCTGCCGCCGCTGACCACGATGCCGCCGGCGGCATCCAGGGAGTTCGCGGTGAAGACGCCGAGCGGGTTCTTGATCCAGAGCCGGTGCGGGGAGGCCTGGGTCGGGAATTCGGGGACGGTGCGGGGGCTGGCGGTGGTGGTCATCATGGATCCTCTGTTCGCAGGTGGTGGTATCCCGGCGGCGGCACACGAAAAGCCGGCACCGGGTCGGTGCCAGCTCAGTGTTGCCCTGTCTGCTGATCCAGGGTGGCCGCGCCCATGTCCGGAGAGCATGGGCGCGGCCCGCCGCCTTATCGGCGGGTCAGCTGTCCCCGCCGGCGCTGCCGGTGGTGCCGGCGCTGACGTCGTGCAGCCGGTACTTTTCGATGGCACGCGCCGGCGCATCAGGATCGACCTGGCCGCGTTTGGCCAGCAGCTGCAGGGCCCGGACGACGACGGAGTGGGAGTCGATCTTGAAGAACCGGCGGGCGGCCTGGCGGGTATCGGAGAAGCCGAACCCGTCCGCCCCGAGCACGGCGTACTCACCCGGGACGAACTGCCGGATCTGATCCGGCACCGCCTTCATGTAGTCGCTGACGGCAATCACCGGACCCTCGGTGCCCTGCAGCTGCCGGGTCACAAACGGAACCCGCGGCGCCGCCGATGCATCCAGGAACTCCTGCTCCTCTGCCTCGAGGCCGTCGCGGCGCAGCTCGTTCCAGGACGTCACCGACCAGACGTCCGCGGCGACGCCCCAGTCCTCGGCCAGGATTTTCTGCGCCTCGATGGCCCAGGGCACGGAGACCCCGGAGGCGAGCAGTTGGGTGCGCGGACCCTCCGTCGTGGCCGGAGCCAGCAGGTACATACCCCTGAGCAGCGCATCAACGTCGAGCCCCTCGGGCTCGGCCGGCTGGCTGATCGGTTCGTTGTAGAC
>JBIOFK010000088.1:0-9791 GCA_044447065.1 Actinomycetales bacterium
ACGTCCGCGTCGACGGCGCACCGGTCCGCGGCGGAGAGGACGGCGGTTTCACGCACGAGCAAGGTGGCCCGCCATTCGTTGAGGTCCCCGTGCTGCAGGGCGGCCAGGGTGTGCGGCATCTCGGTGGCCAGGGCTTTGGCCAGGCCCAGGTACTGGTTGCCGCGGGACGGGGATTCGCGCCGGGCCAGGGCGATCTGGGCGCCGATCCCGGCACCGATCCGGGCCGCCGGGATCCCGGCGGCGGCCTGCGCCCGGCGCTGGGAGGCATCGAACACGGCCGTGTTCCGCACCTGCCGGGCCGCGGCGGCGGATTTGAGGTCCTGCAACGCCCGCAGTTCGGCGATAGTCGCCGCATCATCCGCGCAGGGCCCCGACGAGGCCAGGGCGGCGATGCATTCCTCCGCAGCCGCCGCAGCCGTGGCCCGGCCGGACGGCACGGCTTCGGCGGACGTGGACGTGCCGGGGCCGCCGGTTCCTGGCGTTTCCACCAGCCCCGGCAGCCTCACCAACCGCTGCTTGCCGTCCATGAAACCACTCTGCCAGAGGGGTCTGACATTATGACCCGCCCCTCCGGGCTGGTGATTTTGTTGTCCGTCAGGCTCCTCGGCCAACCATGGACTCAACACAGGCGGACGCTGCTCCGGCCCTGGCAAATTGGCCCCGGCTCCAGCGGACGGTCCAAGCCCAGTCAGACCATGCCGAGAGTCCGACGGCCCTGTCAATGTCCTTTTAGGCCCGCTGCGCCCCGGTGACCTTGCCAACGAAGGTCTCGAATTCGCCAAGCCAGCTGCTCAGGAATTCGCGGGTTGCGTCCACGGTGACCTCGCCGTCGTCGGTGATCAGGCCTGCTTTGAACTGAATGTAGGCCTCAGGCTGGGCGAGTTCCGGGGAATTGACGAACGAGAGGATGCTTCGCAGGTGTTGCTGTGCGACGGCTGTGCTGATCGCACCCGGAGAGGCACCGATGACCGCCGAGGGCTTCTTGGCAAAGGAGTTGGTGCCATACGGTCGTGAACCCCAATCGATAGCGTTCTTCAGCGCTCCGGGAATGGATCGGTTGTACTCCGGGGTGACAAAAATCAGGGCGTCCACCGACGACACCGCATCCTTGAACGCCCGCGCCGCGGGCGGGTAGTCCGCGTCGTAGTCGCGGTTGTAGAGGGGCAAATCTCTGATCGGAATTTCCTGTAGCTCCAACCCTTCGGGAGCCAGCTTGTGCAGTGCGCGGGCCAATTTCCGATTGATTGAATCGTTGGACAGACTGCCAACAAATACGCCAACTTTGTACGACATGGGGATGCCTTCCGATGGAGGAATATGCCGGGCCCCCAACGCCCGGGCCATTTTCAATCTAGCTCCAGACCGGCCCGGGGTCCACCGATGCATACTCTGGCGGAAAGCGCATGGAGGCGGTGGACTGTGCATGGCCAGAGCGGGGACCGGGGCCGACTAGGATCCTGACGTCTCCACGGCGCCAAGCACCCCGGCCCGGGCCTCCGGCGCGCGGCGGGCGCGCTGGCCGTGGATAATCATTCTCGACCTCACCGCGCTATTCCACTTCTATCGAGGGGCGCCGGTGCGGAGGGAGCCATGATCCGGTTTGTCGTGGTCTGCGGATATCTCCTGGTGCCGCTGGCCGGAGCGGCCCTGGTTCTGGCGGCATGGCGGTGGCCGGCAAGGATCGCGGGCCTGGTGGGGCTGGCGCAGGAGATGGAGCCGCGGGCGGCGAGGGCCACCCTCCTATTGTTCGTCTGGTGGGTTGGGTGGCACTTTCTGGTGGGCAGCCGACCTCGCCGGATTACCAGTCGAGACCGGGCAGCTGCAGCACCAGCCACGGGCTGAAGGCAAACGGGGCGCAGGAGACTGCGGCGGCCAAGGCCGCTGGGTCCACCCACGCCCAGTCGCACACCTCGTGGGGGTTCGGCGCCAGTGTGGTGGGACTTCCGGCAATTCCGGCCCGATAGACGGGGCAGATTTCATTCTCGACGACGCCGGACGCGTCCACCGCGCGATAGCGGAAGTCGGGCAGCACCAGGGTGAGGGCGGCAAGCTCGATACCCAATTCATAGCGGGCGCGGCGGATGAGGGCGTCTTCGAAGGATTCGCCAGGTCCAGGATGACCGCAGAAGGAGTTCGTCCACACTCCCGGCCAGGTCACCTTGGACAGAGCACGCCTGGTGACCAACGTCCGGCCCTCGGTGTCGAAAACATGGCACGAAAAAGCCAGGTGCAAAGGCGTTGAGGTGGTGTGGACACTGCTCTTGGCGGCGACACCGACGTCTGCGCCATGGTCATCGACCAGGCGGACCAGTTCGCCCGCCCCGGCTGCGTCGGTCATGATTAGTCCCCGCTGTCGTCGTGTCGCCGTGCCCCGTCGTCGTGTCGGTCGCCGGCAACGCCGGATCCCGTTGTCACCGGTCCCGTCCCGCGTCCCGAAGAGCCGAACCCGGCGCACCCGCCGCCCAAAGCCAGCGTAGCCAGCAATCCGATGTCCGGGAAACCGGCCGCGGCAGACCCCGAATATCCGGTCTCGTTTCCGAGGCTTCTATTCCTTTTCTGCCCCGCGTTTCCTGCCCTGCGTCGAAGGAGCGAACATCCGGTTCCGGGAGCAGGGCGCGGTGCTCCGCGATCTATCGACGGTAGCGCTAGGAGAGATTTTACTAAAAAAATTGATTATCAACAATAGAGGCAAAATGTGCTACCTTGGGCGTATGGATGAGGAAGCGCCGCGGCTGGAGGAGCGCCGGACCCGCAACGAGGCATCCCGGTTGATGCGCCGCGTCCTGGTCCTGAATCACACTGTGGAAAAGCAGCTTGGCCGGGAGCTCGAGGTCAACGCGACCGATTTGGATGCGATGCAGCACCTGATGCAACGCGGTCCCATGAGTCCCAGCGCCCTGGCCCAGTTGTTGGGGCTAAGTACCGCCGCAGTGACCGTTGCCGTGGACCGCTTGGTCAAGGTCGGGCATGTGACGCGCGCGCCGCACCCCTCGGACCGGCGCAGCCTGCTGGTGGTGCCGAGCCCGAAATCCACCAGGCGTGCGATGGACAGCCTGCTGCCGATGATCATGGAAATCGATTCCCTCATTTCCGACTACACGCCGGACCAGCAGGCTGCGATCACGGATTACCTGGCGCGGACTGTTGACGTTCTGGAACGCAAGGTCTCGGCAAACCCCGATGACGCCGCGAAAAGAGGGTGAGATTGGTGTCCCTTTCCGACCTGCTGCTGCGCAACGGACGTGCCAGGCCCGGGGCCGGCGATGCGCCCGACGCTGCGATGGAAGGCTACCTCGGCCAGGTCGAGGAAGTACTGGAGGATTTCTTCGTGGCATCCAGCACTCGCGGACGGGATCTGACGCCGCGTTTCGCCGGGCTGTGGGATGCGCTGCGGACGACGACGGCGGGCGGCAAGCGCCTGCGCCCGCGCCTGGTTTTCACCGCCTGGCACGGGCTGGGAGGCGCCGATTCGACAGCCGCAGCCAGGGTTGGCGCCGCCTTCGAGGTGCTGCACACCGCCCTGATAGTCCACGACGACGTCGTGGACCGGGACTTCACCCGGCGCGGTAAGCCGAACGTCTCGGGCCTGTACCTGGGCCAGGCCCTCGCGGCCGGCCTGCCGCGCCCCGAGGCCGAACATCGGGCCATGAGCGTGGGAGTGGTGGCCGGGGATGTGGCCCTGCTCAACGCCTACCGGCTCCTTGACCGGACCGACGTCGCCGCGTCCGTCCGCTCCACCCTGCTGGACCTGCTGGATGAGGCGGTGCATGCCTCCGCCGCCGGCGAACTCCTGGACATCGAATACTCCATCTCCGCCGCTGGACTCCAGGCCCAGGACGTCATTTCGATGGAACGGCTTAAGACCTCGGTTTACTCCTTTGAAGCGCCGCTGAAGGCCGGAGCGGTGCTCGCGGGAGCGGACGCGGACATCATTGCAGGCCTCGGCGACGTCGGGCGCAACATGGGCATCGCGTACCAGATCGTCGATGACCTGTTGGGCGTCTTCGGCGACGAAGCCGGAACCGGCAAGAGCACGCTCGGGGATGTCCGTGAAGGCAAACTGACGGTGCTGATGAGCCATGCCTCCACCCGGCCACAGTGGCCCGCGATCGCCACCCATCTGGGGGACCCGGACCTGTCCGAGGAACAGGCCGATCAGGTGCGGGCGCTCCTGACCGAGGCCGGATCCCGGGCCTACGCAGAGCAACTGGCGCTCAGCTACGCGGAATGTGCGCAGGAACGGCTGCTGGGTGCGGATATTCCGCGGACCCTGTCCCATGGACTGGAACGCATGCTCTCCGCCGTCCTGGACAGGCGGAGGTGAGGGGGAATGCCGTCGTCGCGGGAGCTGTATGACGAGGTGGCCTCCGCTGCCGCCAGCGTGGTGATCAGGCGGTATTCGACGTCGTTCGGCCTGGCTTCGAGGCTGCTGGCGCCGGAGGTGCGCCAGCATGTGGAAAACATCTACGCCATGGTCCGGATAGCGGACGAGGTAGTGGACGGGGCCGCCGCGTCCGCGCGGGTGGACACCCAGGGGGTGGCCCTCCAGCTGGCGAAACTTGAGGCCGAATGCGGCCACGCCGTCTACTGCGGTTACAGCACGAACCTGGTGGTGCATGCCTTCGCCGGAACGGCGCGGCACTGCGGGTTCGGCATGGAGCTGATCGAGCCGTTTTTCGCGTCCATGCGCTCGGATATCGAGCCCGTGGCCCTCACCCCTGACAGTTTTGCTGAGTACATCTACGGCTCGGCGGAGGTGGTTGGCCTGATGTGCCTTCGGGCGTTCCTGCGGGATCAGCCGGACGCCCAATCCCAGTACGCCAGGCTTGAGGACGGCGCCCGCCGGCTAGGTGCGGCGTTCCAGAAAATCAACTTCCTGCGCGACATGGCGGTCGATTTCCAGGACCTGGACCGCCGGTACTTTCCGGGGGTTGACCCGGCGGCGTTGAGCGATGCGCAGAAGAACTCGCTGCTCGCAGACATCGACGCGGACCTGGCGGTCAGCGCCGCGGCCATCGCCCGGTTGCCGGCCAACAGCCGCCGCGCGGTGGGGCTGGCCCACGCGCTCTTTGCCGAATTGTCCGCACGAGCGGCCCGCACCCCGGCCAGTGACCTCATGCGCCGGCGGATCCGGGTGCCTACCCTCGTTAAACTGCGGCTGGCCGCGCGGGCGCTGCTGGGCAGGCCGGCGCTCCCGCGGCGGGCAGCGGCCGCAGTGGAGGCGCGGTGACGGGGCAGCCGACCGGGAGGACCGCCGTCGTGATCGGTGCCGGCATTTCCGGCCTGGCAACCGCGGCCCTGATGGCCCGCGCAGGGTACGCGGTGACCGTGCTCGAACAACGCGAAACGGTCGGCGGCAGGGCCGGGCTCTGGGAGCAGGACGGATTCCGCTTCGACACCGGCCCCTCCTGGTATCTGATGCCCGAGGTCTTCGAGCACTTTTTCAGGCTGCTCGGCACGTCCGCCGCAGAACAGCTCGACCTGGTGAGGCTTGATCCCGCCTACCGGGTCTTCTTTGAAGCCGATCCGGGCGTACCGGTGGACGTGCCCGCCGGCCGGGACAACGCCGTCGCCCTCTTCGAAAACCTGCAACCCGGAGCCGGGAGGGCCCTGTCGGAATACCTGGACTCGGCCAAGGAAACCTACACCTTGGCCGTGCAGCACTTCCTCTACACCTCGTTCGAGTCCTTCCGCACCTTCCTCCGGCCCGAGGTGCTGCTGCGGCTGCCGAAGCTTGTCCGCCTGCTCCTGGAGCCCCTCGACAGCTTCGCGGCACGATACGTGACGGACCCGCGGCTGCGCCAGATCCTCGGCTATCCGGCCGTATTCCTGGGCGCCTCTCCCGCCACCGCACCCAGCATGTTCCACCTGATGAGCCACCTGGACCTGGGCGACGGGGTGCTTTACCCCAGGGGCGGCATGCACACCGTGATCCGGTCCGTCGCCGCCTTGGCGGAGGCGGAGGGAGCGCTGATCCGCACGGGGGCGCGGGTCACGCGGATCCGGACGGGGACCGACGACGACGGCGGCGGCGGCGGCGTTGGGCGCGGGCGTCGCCGGGCACGGATCGCCGGGGTGACGTATACCGACGCCGGCGGGCGCAGCGTTGACCTGGCCGCCGATGTGGTGGTGGGCGCCGCAGACCTGCACCATCTGGAGACCGAACTTCTTCCGCGGCGGCTGCAGACGTTCCCGGAGCGGTACTGGCGGACGAAGATCTCCGGCCCCGGCGCGGTCCTGCTGTGCCTGGGCGTGGACGGGGAGCTGCCTGAACTCGAGCACCACACGCTGCTGTTCTGCACGGACTGGACGGACAATTTCGGCAGGATCTTCGGTGCGGAAACGTCGGTTCCGGATCCGGCGTCGCTGTACATCTGCAGGCCCAGCCGGACCGATCCATCCGTGGCGCCGGACGGTAGCGAGAACTTGTTTGTCCTGGTGCCGGTTCCGGCGGATCCGACCCTAGGCCGCGGCGGGATCGGCGGGGGCGGTGACCCGCGGGTCGAGCGGATCGCCGATGCGGTGATCGGCCAGATTGCCGACTGGGCGGGAATCCCGGACCTCGCGTCCCGTATCCGCACCCGGCGGACGATTGCCCCCGGGGACTTCGCGGCGGAGCTGAATGCCTGGCAGGGCGGTGCCCTCGGCCCGGCGCATGTGCTGCGGCAAAGCGCGTTTTTCCGCTCCGGCAATGCCAGCCGCAGGGTACGCGGACTGGTCTACGCCGGCAGCTCGACGATCCCGGGGATCGGGCTGCCGATGTGCCTGATCAGCGCGGAAATCGCGCTGAAGCGGCTCAGCGGAGACCTCTCCAGCGGGCCGCTGCCGGAACCGCTGGCGCGTCGCGAACCGGTGGCTGCGCGCTGATGGGCTTTCTCTATCTCGGGGTGCTGCTGCTGTCGCTGGCCGGAATGACGGTGCTTGACTGGCGGTACGGGCTCTTCTTCTTCTCGAGCCCCGTGCGCGCGGCCGTCGTCCTGATGCTGGGGATCGCCTTCTTTCTGGCCTGGGACCTGTGCGGTATCCACCTCGGCATCTTCTTCCGCGCGGAGGCCCCGATCATGACCGGCGTGGTGCTGGCCCCCGACCTGCCGCTGGAGGAGGTCTTCTTCCTGGCCTTCCTCTGCTACCTGACGATGATTCTCTTTACCGGGCTGTCCCGGCGTCTGCACACGGGTCGGTTCCGTCCCGCCGATCCGTCCGCGGGGCCGGATGGGCCATGACGTACTGGATCCTGAACCTTATCTTCCTGATTCCCGCGCTCGCCGTCGCCGGGGCCGGCCTGCTGCGCCGGGCCGCGGACCGGGGGAACCCAGAGCCGCGGCGCACACCGTTGCTGGCCGCCGTCGCGCTGGCCACGGCGATCCTGCTGGCGCTCACCGCCTGCTTCGACAACGCCATGATCGCGGCAGGACTGTTCGGCTACGCCCCCGACAAGATTTCGGGGGCGATGCTGGGCGCGGCGCCGCTGGAGGACTTCGCCTACCCGCTCGCGGCGGCCCTGCTGCTGCCTGGACTCTGGCAGCTGCTCGGCACAATCCCGCATGGCCGGGAGCCGCGCGGACCGGCGCCGCATGGCCGGGAGCCGCATGGACGGGAGCTGCGAGGCCGGACGTCCGGCCGGGAGCCGCAAGGACGGGAGGGCAGCACCCATGACTAAGGAAGCCGTGCCCGACGCCGGAACGCCGGCGCTGCGCCGGGCGTCCCGGTTACGGGCCGTGCTCGTCTCCTCGCGGCCGGTCTCGTGGGTGAACACGGCGTACCCGTTTGCCGCCGCCTACTTGCTGACGGCCGGGCGGATCGACGTGACTGCCGTCGTCGGTACGCTGTACTTCCTGATTCCCTACAACCTGGCCATGTACGGGATCAATGATGTCTTCGACTACGAATCCGACCTGCGGAATCCGCGCAAGGGCGGGCTGGAAGGTGCCGTCCTGGGCCGGTCCCTGCACCGGACCACGCTCCTGGCCGCCCTGGTGGTCAACGTCCCGTTCCTGGCCTATCTCTTCTGGGTCGGGAACCCGCTGTCCTGGCTGGTCCTGGCCGTCAGTATCTTTGCCGTGCTTGCCTACAGCGCGCCGGGACTGCGGTTCAAGGAACGGCCGTTCCTTGATTCACTGACTTCCAGTACGCATTTTGTCAGTCCCGCCGTTTTTGGATTGGCGCTGGCGGGAGCCCGCTGGACGCCGGCGCTCTGGGCACTGCTGGCTGCGTTCTTCCTCTGGGGCGTGGCCAGCCACGCCTTCGGTGCGGTGCAGGACATCCTCGCCGACCGCGACGCCGGCATCGGCTCCGTCGCCACTGTGCTGGGCGGCCGCGCAACGGTCCGCTTGTCCGTGCTCATGTATGTGTCGGGCGGGGCGCTGATGCTGGCAACCGCACGGCCGGGGCCGTTGGCGGCAATCCTCGCGTTGCCGTATGCGGCCAACGCCGCGCCCTATTGGTCCATCACGGACCAGGGCGCCGAGGCGGCCAACGGAGGGTGGAAGCGCTTCCTCTGGCTCAACTTCGCCACCGGCTTCGTCGTGACGCTGCTGCTGATCTGGTACATCCGGACCTAGGATCCCCGGGCCGGATCACGGCGCTCAACGGACATCGCGCGGGTCCGGAAGCCGGCTCAGCGGTGCGGAAGCGTTCAGGATTCCGCCATCGACGGGCAAATCGTGGCCGGTAATCCAGGACGCGTCCGATTAGGCCAGGAACGCGACAGCAGCGGCGACATCGTCGGGCTCGCCGACGCGCCCCAGCGGGTAGAGCGGGCGGAGCCGGTCGGCTCCTTCTGGCTGGGTATCCCAGACCCTGGTGCGGATGGTTCCGGGGGAGACCATGTTGACCCGCACCCCAGAGGGGGCGAGGGACGCGGCGAGGTTCTGCATGAGGGCAGACAGTCCGGCCTTGGCCGCGGAATACGGTTCGCTGCCGAACGCCATGTGGGCGTTGACCGATCCGATGGTGACGATTGCGGGCCAGGCGGAGCTCTTTCTGAGGTGCGGCACCGCGGCCCGACAGCACCGCATGACGCCGAGCAGGTTGAGGTTGAGCAACTGTTCCCAGTCGGTGTCCTCCGTGTTGTCGAAATCCGGATGGACCATGTCTCCGCCGGCGACGTTGATCAACACATCCAGCCCGCCGAAATGCCCAACCGCGCGTGCAACAGCGTCATCGACGGAATCTCTGCTGGTCACGTCCAGGCCCAGGGGTAGATGCGTCTCGGGCCGGAGCAGAACACCCGCTGTTGTTGCGGCGGCGGCGGAATCGAGGTCGGTGACAGCGATTCGTGCGCCCTCCCGCGCTAGGCGAATCGCGCACGCGCGACCGATTCCGTGTCCGGCTCCCGTCACCAGGGCCACTCGGCCTTCCATGCGGGCGCCTCCCGGTTCGATGGTCACGGACATAGCGCAATCGTCTCACGAGTCCGGCAGAGATTCACTGGTCAAACGCCGGCAGGATCCGGCCCGCAGAGGCCGATGAAAGCCCCCAACTGTTCCAGACCTTCGGGGTGCGCCGGCAGGTAGCTGGTGAGTTGCGGTGAGCGGACGACGACGGCCCTCCACTGGCCGCGGGAGACGGCAACGTTGATCCGGTTTCTGGACAGCAGGAAGTCGATGCCCCGGGGAACCTCGGCGGCGGACGACGCCGCCATCGAGACGATCACGACGGGCGCCTCCTGGCCCTGGAACTTGTCCACCGTGCCGACCCGCACGCCGGGCAACCCGGCCCGCGCCAGGGTCTCCGCAATCAGCTGGACCTGCGCGTTGAACGCCGCCACCACCAGCACGTCATCGCTGTCC
>JBIOFK010000089.1:0-9752 GCA_044447065.1 Actinomycetales bacterium
GCGGGATACGTGCGCATCCTGAAACCCACCGGCCAAGGCCGCGCACGCACATGGGTGACGCTGACAACCGAGGGGCACCGAGCATTCGAAAAGCACTGTCGAGCCCTTCAGCGAGTTCTTTACCCCCGATAGCACCATCCTCATAAACTTGATCAGGTTATATCGGCGGGACAACTTCGGGTCCCTATGAGATTCCATAGGAATGTCCGTCGCTGCCGGGCGGATTGTCTGGCGGTGCCGTTGTCGGCGCGGCTCCGGAGCTGGGTTCCGTGCTGCCCTGGCCGGACGCGCTACTGTCGTCATTGCCAGTCCGGGTCGGAGACACCTCACGCTTACCGATGACCGTTGGCCACCGATAGTTGAATCTACACGTTGTTCGTCATTGATGAGAGGTCACGGCCGACGTTGCGGCCGTGACTCGATGTCTTCAGTGACGGAGCCGTCCCATTCCCCCGGCTGGTGATTACAGCGGGGTTTCCGTCTATAGGGGGTATCGTGAAACACCGCAGTCCCGCAGCCCCGCTGCTTTTGCCTATTGTCACGTTCGGCATTTATGGTCTGGTGTGGTGGGTAGGGACAAAGAACGAGATGAACCGAGCCGGTGCGGCGATTCCATCGGCATGGCTGCTGATCATCCCGATCGCCTCGATTGTCTGGACGTGGAAGTATGCCCTCGGTGTTGAGAGGGTCACCGGCGCCGGATTGGGTCGGCACGCTGCCTTCTGGCTCCTCTTTTTGCTGGGTGGAATGGGCGCCGCCGTCGTTCAGCATCAATTCAATCTGACCTCTGCGCGGCTCGAGCCGGCCAACCGCGCCGTCTAGAACGACGACGGCGGCCGCGCGGCTTGGCACCGAAGCGCCGGGACGGCGTGCGTGCAGGAACCCGCGCCGCACATCACGGTTCGAACCGGTAGCCCTGCCCCGGCTCGGTGATCAGGTGGCGCGGTGCTGACGGCGTGAATTCGAGTTTCTTGCGCAGCTGTGTCAGATACACCCTGAGGTACGCCGTTTCGCCGACGTAGGCCGGGCCCCAGACCTCGGTGAGGATGTCGCGCTGGGTCACCAGGATGCCCGGGTTGCGGACCAAGAGCTCGAGGATGGCCCATTCTGTGGGCGTTAGCCGGATGGGCACGCTGTTCCGGGTGACTTGGCGCCGGCCCAGGTCGACGGTAAACGCGTCGGCGGTCACGATCCGGGGTCCGTCGGGCTGGCCCGCACGCCGAAGGGCCGCGCGCAGGCGCGCCAGCAGCTCGTTGAGGCCGAAGGGTTTGGTGAGGTAGTCGTCGGCGCCCGCGTCCAGGGCGTCAACCTTGTCGTCGGAGGTGTGCCGGGCGGAGAGAACGACGATGGGAGCGCGGGTGAGCGTCCGCATCCGCTTGATCAGCTCGATTCCGTCAATGTCGGGAAGTCCGAGATCCACGATGATGACGGCGAAGCGGACGTTCCTGACCTGCCGGAGCGCCTCGCCTCCGGTGCGCTCGCCGGTCACCGTGAAGCCTCGGGCCTCAAGGTTCAGTTGCAGGGCCCGCAGGAAGGGCACCTCGTCATCGACGACCAGGATCGAACTCACGGCAGTTCCTGCCAGCCGTCGGTCCCGGCTGGGAATCCGGACGACAACGGAAGCCGGATCACCATGGTCAGGCCGCCTCCGGGCGTCTCCTCCGCGGTAAGGGCACCGCCCATTGCCTCGGTGAATCCCTTGGCGACGGACAGCCCCAGGCCCACGCCGCTAAGCGCCGGAACATCGTCCAGGCGCTGGAACGGTTTGAACATCGCGACGACATTCTCGGCGGCCACGCCGCGGCCGTGATCGATGATGCGCAGCTCGCTCGCGGGGTGTCCGCCGACGGTTGCGTTCCCGATGCCGCCCACGGACCCGACGATGACGGGATCCGAATCCGGCGCGTACTTGAGCACGTTTTCCAGAAGGTTGGCAATGACCCGTTCCAACATTCCGGGGTCAGCGTTGACGGCGGGCAGGTTCGGGGGAAGGTCGAGCCGCACTTTTCCGGCCGGGATCCCGCGCAGGGCTCCGGGGAGGACCTCGTGCCACCACACCGGTCCCAGCAGCGGGTTGACGGAGTCACCCGTGATCCGCGACATGTCCAGGAGATTGCCGATCAGGTGGTCGAGGCGGTCGGTGTAGTCCTCGATCGTGCCGAGGAATTCCTGCTCTTCCGCCGGGCTGAAGCGCACCTCCTGTTGGCGGAGGCTGCCGACGGCGAGTTTAATGCCCGCCAACGGAGTCCGCAGATCGTGGGAGACGGCCCGGAGGATTGCCGTCCGCATGGTGTTTCCCTCGGCCAGGCGCAGGTTGTCGCGGCGGCTCGCCGCGAGCTGCTGCCGCTCGCGCACCGCGGCCAGGTGTGCTCCGAAGGCTGCGAACAGGTTCCGGTCCGAGGCCGCAATTACGCGGCCGGAAAGCACCAGGGCGGTGCCCTGGTCGGGGTACTCGACGTTTTCCGCCGTATCGGGCATGCCCGGGGGAGCATCGCCGGCGCTGGCCTCCAGGTGCCAATGGGCCGCCGGGCCCTCGCCCGTCCGCTCGTCTGTCCTGCTGAAAAGCGAGGCGTTTTGGACCTGGAAAATGTCCTTGGCCTGCTGCAGCAGGACCTGGACGGAGTCCCCCGACCGGGCGGTTCCGCGGGCCAGTTCGCTGAGCGTGGCCGCTTCGGCCCGGGCCCGGGATGCTTCCTTGGAGCGCCGCGCGGACCGGTCGACGACGGCCGCAACGGCCGCCGCGACGGCAATGAACAGGACCAGCGCCAGGACGTCCTGCGGATCGCCGATGGTCAGGTTCCCCAGCGGAGGGGTGGCGAAATAGTTGAGCAGCAGGCTGCTCCACAGAGCCCCCACGAGCGCTGGCCAGAGCCCGCCGAGAAGCGCTACCGCCACCGCCCCGGTGAGCTGGACCAGGGCGGCCGTCGCAACATTAAGTTCCGGATTCCGCCCGAGCAGAAGCTGCAGCAGCGCGGGCAGGATGAGGCTGAGGACAAAGCCGGCACCGACCCGGCGGGCGCCCAGGTCGCCGCGGTGCCTGCGCTCGGTGCCGGCGGCGGCCGGCGGCCGGGAAACCAGATGGACATCCATGTCCGCCGCCCCGCTGACCACCCTGTTGGCGGTGCCGGCGCCATGGATTAGGCGGGAGAGACCAGAGCGCCGGGACACGCCGACGACGATCCGGGTGGCATTGACGCCGCGGGCAAAGTCGAGCAGGGCCGCGGCGGGGTCGTCGCCGGCAACGGTGTGGTAGCTGCCGCCCAGATCTGCCATGAGCTGGCGTTGGGACTCCAGGGCCTGCGGATGTTCGGCGGACAGGCCGCCGGCGGCCCGGACATGGACGGCGATCAGCTCTCCGCCGCTGACCCGCGTGATGATTCGCGCGGCGCTCCGGATCAGGGCCAGGCCCTCGGGGCCGCCGGAGAGGCCGACGACTATTCGTTCCCGCGCCGGCCAGTCGTTCTGAATATGGTGTTCGGCCCGGTACTTGGCCAGACTCTCGTCGACGCGGTCGGCCAGCCAGAGCAGGGCAAGCTCGCGCAGGGCGGTGAGAGTTCCGAGCCGGAAGTCATTCGCCAGGGCGGCGTCGATCTTCTCCGGAGCGTAGATTTTCCCGTCACTGAGGCGCCGGCGAAGAAGGTCCGGGGAAAGGTCGATGAGTTCGATCTGGTCGGCCCGGCGGACGACGTCATCGGGTACCGCGTCGTCAGGCCCGGCCTCGGTGATGGCGCCGACAGCATCCGCCAGCGACGCCAGGTTCTGGACGCTGACGGTGGATAGCACATTGATCCCTGCGTCCAGGAGCGCTTCGATGTCCTGCCACCGCTTCGTGTTCCGGCTGCCGGGTGCATTTGAGTGGGCGTAATCGTCGACGACGGCGGTGCGCGGGCTGCGGGCCAGCACGGCATCGACGTCCACTTCCTGGAATCCCGCTCCGCGGTAATCCAGGGCGGTCGGGGCCAGGGCCTCCAGGCCCTCCAGCAGCGCCATGGTGCCGCTGCGGCCGTGGTGCGCGGCAAGGGCGATGACCACGTCCTCGCCGCAGTCGAGGAGGTGGTGCGCCTCCTTGAGCATGGCGGAGGTTTTCCCCACCCCGGGGGCCGCACCGAGGAAAATCCGTAGCGTTCCGCGTGGCATGGTGCCATCTTCTCACCCGGGGTCGGGCGCCGGCGGCCCGGGTACAGGAAGTCCGTCGGCGGTGGCGTTAGGAAGCCGCAAAAGTCCTGTCCTGGCCGCTAGGAAGCCGCTAAGGACCGCGCCCGCCGGAGCGGGGACGCGTCTAATGGAATCAGCAGGGACGTCATTCGTCCTGCGGGCAGCCACCGAAGGAGCGGAGCCATGTGGAATGTGATGAACCCGCCCCGGGCGCGGACAGCGCCGTCGGCCCTCATGCCCGCCGGCCCCGCTACCGCCCGCATCCCGGGCGACACCGCCGACTACGTCGCGGTCGACGACGGCGGGACCTTCGCTTATTACCGCACCGCTGCCGCCCTGTGCACAGACTTCGAATACGTCGGCCAGACCGAATCCATCATTGACCGGAACGCGAACCAGTACCCGCTCATGCTCGATGCGGGCCGCCGGATCACGCTCGGGCGCTCCATCGAGAAGGCCGACCTGCCGTGGCTGCGCGCGGCGTGGGCCAGGGCCCAGGACGCGTCGCCGCGGCTGTACCCGCTCCACCGTCTGCTGCCGTGGGGCGCGGAGATCTTCGTGCAGGGACTGTTCGAAGTGCTGGAGCTGAGCGCCGGATACGAACCCGCTGGCGGGGACTGGACAGTAACGCTGGGTGCGCGGGACAGCCGCGTCGGTTCCCTGGCCGGCTTGACCGCATTGCTCCTGGCAGCAACCGACCTGTCCGGCGCCCTGGTGGAGGACCCGTACGGGCACCATTACCGGCCCGCCCGCGGCGGCCGGCACGGCCTGGCCCTCACCGGCCGCCGCTACGTCGCCTACACGGAGGTTCCCGCCGGGAATTCCCCGGGATAGCGGCGCGGCGCCCACATGGCCGAATCGATCGGGCCCGCGGAGTGCGGGGCACGGCCGATCATGCCACGACCGCCTCGGCTGCCGCGGGTGGTGTCCCGGCCATGGAGGCCTCCGCGGTCCTGACACTGCTGATGGTTACCGGATGTCCACGGCACCGGAACGGCCCGTGCAGGAGGGGGGTCCTGCACGGGCCGTTCCCGTGCCGTGGGTGATTCGGCTACGGGGCGCCCGGGAGCGCGCCGGGGTCGGTGTAGTCACCGCCCTGCTGCGCAGTGGCGCCAGAATCGCCGGCACCGCCGGGCTGGTCGGCCGCACTCGGCGTGTCGGGGGTTTCAGCCGCCCCGGTTGCGCCAGCCGCTCCGGGCGTGTCCGGAGTGTCGCCGGGGGTGGCGACGTCGGGCGAGTCCGGGGTGTCCCCTGGCGTGGCGACGTCGGGCGCCGTCGTGCCTGACGACGACGACGATGCCGGCGCCGGGGGCGGGGTGGCGGCGCTGGCCACGCCGGCGCCGAGGCCGGCCAGGGCCATGATCCCGACGGCGCCCATGAGCACCTTCTTTTTCGTGTCCAGTTTCGCGATGGTCTTCTTGAGGGACTGGTCTTTCCTGATAGCCATGTGAGTTCCTTTCATCGTGGACATCCGCTGTGCCCGCTGCCATCCGGAGCGGGTGGCGGTGAATTCAGTCTGTTCCGGGGGTGCTGAGAATCGGCCCAGCGATCTTGTGGGGAGGCTGAGAAAGCCGCGGCGGCGATTATGCAATTGGCTCGGGCCCGTCCCATGGTTGAGGTATGAAACCGCTTCGGCTGTGGCCGCCTTCCTTCGTTCGTCGCGGGCCCGTCTGGGGAGTGCGGAAATGGGCGACGGCGACCGCCGTCGCCGTCGTCGCCCTCGCCCTGCTGGTGGGCGGCATCGTGTTGCTGGTGCTGCTGCAGACATCGCTGATAGCCACCACGGAGGGCGCGGCGAAGCGCAAGGCCAGTGACGTGGCCGCCCAGATCGTCAGCCAGGACGCATCAGAGGCCGGCCAGGCCCTGGCCACTTCCTCGCACAGCGGGCAGTATGTGCAGATCATCAGTCCGCGCGGTCAGGTGGCGGCATCCTCGGAGCCCTCCGCCAGCGCGACTCCGCTGTCGGCCCTGCGGCCCGGCCCCGGGCAGACGCGGACCCAGGACGTGTCCAGCCTGCAGAGCATCGGGGACACTGACGCGTTCCTGATCGTCACCACGGGTGTCCAGGGCGCCGACGGCGTGTATACGGTGGTGGTTGCCGCGACGGTCCAGGTGCAGCAGGACACCGTCACCACGGTGGCCTGGTTCATGCTCGGGGCGACGCCGCTGCTCATGGCGCTGGTGGGATTCTCGGTCTGGCTGCTGGTGGGCAGGTCGCTGCGCCAGGTTGAGCGGATCCGCGGACAGGTGGCCCGGATCAACGCGAGCCGGCTGGATGAGCGGGTGGAGGTGCCGGCAACGAAGGACGAGATCCACCACCTCGCCCTGACCATGAACACCATGCTTGACCGCCTGCAGGTCTCGGATCGAGAGCAGCGCCGCTTCGTCTCCGATGCCAGCCACGAACTGCGCAGCCCGCTGGCGACTCTCAGCGCCGGGCTGGAGATCGCGGCGGCGGATCCGACGGCGGAGACCTGGCTGCAGACCAAGGACGTGCTGGAAGGGGAAACGGCCCGGATGCGTTACCTCGTTGATGACCTGCTGACCCTGGCCCGGGCCAACGACGGCGGCATCAGGATCCTCGCCGGGGACGTCGATCTCGACGATGTCCTGGACAGCGAAATCCGGCGGCTGCGGGCGATGAGCCGGCACCGGATCAGCGCCGATCTTGTCCCCGTGCGCATCACCGCGGATGGCCGGCGGCTCGGCCAGGTGCTGCGCAACGTGCTCGATAACGCGAACCGGCATGCCCGCAGCCGGATTCTCATCCGCCTTACCGCCGGTCCGGCAGGGGTGGTGGTGACGGTCGACAACGACGGCGACCCGGTGCCGGAGCACGAACGGGAGCGCATCTTTGAACGGTTCGTCCGCCTCGATGACAGCCGCTCGCGCGAGAGCGGCGGAAGCGGCCTCGGCCTGGCCATCGCCGCGGGAATCATGGCCGCCCACCATGGAACGATCACGGCAACGGTGGCGGAATCGGGGGACTGCCGCTTCGAACTCTTTCTGCCGCCGGCGCTGATGGGCTGAATCGGCTCTGACGGGCTGACCGGCGCCCGCGGTCCGGTCCGGACCGCCGCCGGTCCGGACCGCGGCTAGGCCGCGTCCCGGTCCGCCCCGAGCTGGTACCCCATACCCCTGACGGTTGTCAGTGTGGAGAGCCGGAACGGCGCGTCGATCTTGCGCCGCAGGTAGCCGACGTACACCTCCACCACGTTGTCGCGGCCGTCGAAGGCCGGATCCCAGACATTGTCCAAAATCTCGGCCTTGGAGACCACCTCACCGCGGCGGCGCATCAGGTAGTGCAGCAGCCCGTATTCCCTGGCGGTCAGAGATATCGCCGTCTTGCCGCGGTGCACGGTCCGCGTGACCGGGTCTAGGACCAGGGTGCCCACGGTCAGCACGACGGGCCGTTCCGGAGCGCCGCGCCTGATCAGGGCCCTGAGCCTGGCCACGAGGACCAGGAAGCTGAACGGTTTGGTGAGATAGTCGTCGGCTCCCAGATCAAAGGCATCGGTCTGGTCGTATTCCCCGTCCTTGGCGGTCAGCATCATCACCGGGGTCCAGACCTTGCGCGCGCGCAGTTCCTTGAGGACGTCGTACCCGTTCTTTAGCGGCAGCATCAGGTCCAGGAGGATCACGTCGTACGGACTCTCGGTCGCCGCCCAAAGGCCGCTGACGCCGTCGTGGCTCACATCCACGACGAAACCCTCGTTGGCCAGCCCGCGGCGCACGGTTTCGGCCAACAGCTTTTCATCTTCAACCAGCAGAATCCGCAATGGTGTCCTTTCCCGCTAGCAGTATGACGGATCCGTGCTGAAAGAACGCTGAGAAACCTCGGGACCCATATCCTCCGCCGCCGCTGCCGCCCGGTTTCCGCGCCGCCGTCGGCAGCCCTTGTCTGCTCTAATGGGTACACGCCGCACGCACCGGCGTCGCCGCCTCACGGCGGTGGCCAGACAGTGAACACCAGGGGCAGCACCATGGAACTCAGATGGCTGGAGGCCTTTATCTCGGTCGCCGAGGAACTGCATTTCGGCAGGGCCGCGGAACGGCTGCACATGGCCCAGTCCCCGCTGAGCCAGACCATCCGGAAACTGGAAAAGGAACTGGGAATAGCGCTCTTTGAACGCAATACCCGTTCGGTGTCCCTGACGGCGGCGGGCAACGCGCTGCTGCCGCACGCCCGGAGCGCTCTGGCCGAGGTGGACCTGGGCCGCCGCGCCTCGCGGTCGGCCATCGGCGGCGCTTACGGGAACGTGGTGATCGGCTTCTCCGGCGCGCTGAACCACCTCACCCTGCCGCCGCTGGCACGGGCGGTGCGCAGCCGTTATCCGGACGTCACCCTGGCGCTGGTCGACCGGGTCATGACCACGGAGGCCGTCCAGCAGCTCCAGCACGGAACCCTGGATCTGGCCTTTGTCGGCCTCCCGCTGGATTCGCCTGCGGTCCGGACGCGGCGGATCTCCCGTGAGGAGCTCGGCCTCGCCGTCCGCTCCGACCATCCGCTCGCCGGCGCTCCCGCGGTACGGCTGGCCGAGGTCGCCGGAGAGGACTTCATCTCCCTGCCGCTGGCGAGTGGGTCGTCGCTGCGCGAGACCATGGTCAGCGCGTGCCTCGAGGCGGGGTTCCGGCCACGGATTGTCCAGGAAGTCATCGACCCGTACACGGTCCTGTCCCTGGTGGCGGCCGGCGTCGGCGTCTCGCTGGTGCCCGCCTGCCTGGCCGGAATCATGCCGTCGGGCTCGGCGTACGTGCCGTTGGCCGGCAGGCCAGCCATGCTCGACGCCGGTTTGGCCTGGCTGGGGTCCAACACCTCAGGGGCGCTCGGCGCCGTGCTCGGCCTCGCCGCGGACGTGCTGCCCACCCCCGTCCCGGACTAGGCGGCGGTCCGACGGCCGGATTCCGCCGGGGTTCGCGGTGCGGCGATCCCCGGCCGGCTCCCCGGCCGGCCCTGAACGCGCTGAGGCGCGAGTCAGCCCTCCGCGGTGTCCGGTTCGATCAGGCTGGGGTCATACGGGTCTATGCTGCGGACGTTGTTGAGCCTGCGGCTGACCGGGTAGGCGCTTAGGCTCGCAGCGACCTCCAGGGAGCTGCGATCCAGCAGGGCCAGCATCTCCTCTTTCACTGTCAGCTTTTCCGGGCTGAGCCAATCGCCCCAGGTGTCGGAGGTGAGGAAGACGGGCATCCGGTCGTGGACTTCGCCCGAAGCGTCGCGGGCCGCACGGGTAATAATGGTGAAGCTGCGCTTCCACTGACCGTTCTCCTGCCGCGAGGCATACAGTCCGGCCGCCGAAAGCAGCCCACCGTTCTGGATAAAATGGGGCTGCTTTCCGCGTGCCGTTTCGGTCCACTCAACGTAGCCGTTCATGGGCACGATCAGGCGCTGGCTGGCGAAGGCGGCCTTGAACATGCCGCTGCTGGCAACGGTCTCCAGGCGCGCGTTGATTTGCGGCCGGCCGGTCGGCTTGGCCCAGCCCGGCCGGAAGTCCCAGGTTGCCATATCGATCTCGCGCCTGGTCGCGCCGTCGTGATTGAATTCCCTCACGACGGGAACCTCGTCAGTGGGAGCGATGCTGTAGGTAGGCCGCCAATCC
>JBIOFK010000090.1:0-9604 GCA_044447065.1 Actinomycetales bacterium
ATCTTCATTGCCCGTGCGGCGCTTCGGGACCCGCACTGGTGGCAGCGCGCGGCCCACGTCCTGGGATCCGATCTGCCGGTGGCGCCGCAGTACGAGCGGGCCGCCCCGCGCGGACGATACTAAGCTGGCGGCCGCCGCGTGCTCCGCGCAGGGACGGGAACGGCAGGCCACCGGCGGCCGGAGTGGTGGCGGCGGCGCGACGCCGGTCGGCGTGCCAAGCTGCACAGCTTTCGCCGCTCCGGCCCGGCTTTCTCCGGCGTGTCCGGCCCCGCCACGCGCCGTTCCGGCCCAATCCTGTGCAGCACGGGCCGGTCACCGGCCCGGCCGTCCCGCCCCGCTCCCCGGTCCCGTGCCTGCACACCGCGTGCCGGTTAGGATGGAAGCTATGAGCCAGCCATCCGACCCCTTCAGCAACGAGCCCTACTCCAGCCCGTCCTCACCGGGCGGATCCACCTCCGTGATCGAGCGCGAGGAGGTCCGCGAGGAGCTGGAACCGGGGGACAGGGAGCGCTTCGCGCATTACGTCCGCAAGGAAAAGATCATGGAGTCCGCGCTGTCCGGGGAGCCCGTGATTGCGCTCTGCGGCAAGGTCTGGACGCCGGGCCGCGATCCGCAGAAATTCCCGGTCTGCCCCGAATGCAAGGCGATTTACGAGGGCCTGCGCCCGGGGAAGGGCGATTCCGGCAAGGGCGGTTCCGGCAGCGACAGCGGTACGTGACGGCGACCCGGGCAACCACCGCGGCGGCGTCCGAACCCGCCGGCTCACTGCTGGCCCGGCCGTACCGGTCCCTGGTGATCGGGCTGCTGGCCATCATCACCTGCGCGGCGTTCGAGTCGATGGCCGTGACCACGGCCATGCCCGTGGTGGCCAGGGAACTGCACGGTGAGTCCGCCTATGGACTGGCCTTTTCGCTGCTGCTGACGGCGGCGCTGGCGGCCACGGCGTCGGCCGGTGCGTGGTGCGACCGGCGTGGACCGAGGCCCTCCCTGCTCACCGGGCTCGCCCTAATGTGCGGCGGCCTGCTGGCCTCCGGCTTTGCCGCGGACTTCCTCACCTTCACGCTGGGCCGGATGGTGTCCGGGCTGGGCAGCGGATTCATGATCGTTCCGGTGTATGTCATCATCGGCCAGGTGCTGCCGGGCCCGCTGCAGCCAGCGCTTTTCAGCTGGTTCTCGGCCGCCTGGGTGGTGCCGTCCCTGGTGGGGCCGTTCGTCGCGGGGCTGTTGGCCCAGCATGCCAGTTGGCGCTGGGTTTTCTACGGCGTCGCGCCCATCGTGCTGGTCGCCGTCGTGCTGGTCTGGCCGCACGTGCGCCACCTCGGGGCGCCGGCGGAGAAATCCCTGGCCGCGGGGGACGGCCGACGGCGGGCCCTGCTGGGGCTGCTGCTGTCCGGCGGGGTCTTCGCGGCCCAGTGGGCCGGCTATGAACTGGCCAACCCGGCCGGGACGCTGCGCTCCGCTGCCCCGGTGCTGCTCTGGCTGGCGGTGGCGGCCGGCCTGGCCGCCGTCGTGATTGCCGCACCCCGGCTGCTGCCGGCCAAGGCGTTCCGGCTGGCCCGCGGACTGCCGTCGGTGGTGGTGTGCCGCGGTCTGCTGGCACTGGCGTTCTTCGGTGCCGAGGCCTTCGTGCCGCTCATGCTCACCAGCACCCGTTCGCTGTCCCCGTCGATGGCCGGACTCGCGCTGAGCGGCAGCGCCATCGGCTGGACCGCAGGCTCCTTCCTGCAGGCCCGCATCCATTTCCGGCGCAGTATCCTGCTGGTCGTAGGACCGGCCGTGCTTGCCCTCGCGCTGGGGACAATGGCGCTGAGCGTCGTCGCCGGCGGCCCTGCCTGGCTGCTGGCGGCCATCTGGGTACTGGCCGGGGCGGCGATGGGAACGGCCATCACCACCACCTCGGTGCTGTTGCTGGAATACTCGCCGGCACCGGAGCGGGGACGCAATTCGGCCTCGCTGCAGTTGGCCGATATGCTCGGTGGAGTGATTGGAACCGCCGGAGCAGGAATGCTGTACTCGCTGATGCGCAACCCGTCCAATCTTTCCGACCCCACCGTTTTCGCTGTTCTTTGGGGCGCCCTGGCGCTCGCCGCAGCGGTGGGAATTGCCAGTGGTGCGCGGAGCCGCCGTCCGCGAAGTGAGGTACAACCGCTGTGACCGAGACGTTGTTCGGCGGCCCCGTGCTGCCCCCGGCCTATCCCGAACGCGCCGCCTGGGGAACCGCCCAGAAGCTGCGCGCGTGGCAGAGCGAAGCGCTGGAACTGTACTTCGCCAAGGCCCCGAAGGACTTCCTGGCCGTGGCCACCCCCGGGGCCGGCAAGACTACCTTTGCGCTGCGGGTGGCGTCCATGCTGATCGAGGCAGGGACCATCAACCGGGTGACGGTCGTCGCACCGACCGACCACCTCAAGCGCCAGTGGGCCGACGCCGCCGCGAAGGTCGGCATAGCGCTGGACCCGAACTTCAAGAACGCCGACGGCCAGCACGGCAAGGGCTTCATCGGCGTGGCCGTCACCTATGCGCAGGTGGCCAGCAAACCGCTGCTGCACCGGGCCAAGACCGAGGCCGCCCGGACGCTGGTCATCCTGGACGAAATCCACCACGGCGGCGAGGCACTCAGCTGGGGGGACGGGCTTCGGGAGGCCTTCGATCCGGCGGCCCGGCGGCTGGCCCTGACGGGCACCCCGTTCCGCTCGGACGCCTCGCCGATCCCCTTCGTGGACTACATCCAGGACCGGGAGGGGATCCGGCGCTCCAAGTCCGACTACAGCTACGGTTACGGCGAGGCGCTGCGCGACCATGTGGTGCGCCCGGTGATGTTCATGGCCTATTCCGGCCAGATGCGCTGGCGGACCAGCGCCGGGGACGAGATCGCCGCGTCCCTGGGCGAGGCCGCCGTCACCAAGGACATCACCGCCCAGGCCTGGCGGACGGCGCTGAACCCGACCGGGGAATGGATTCCCGCCGTCCTGGCCGCGGCGGACAAACGGCTCTCCGAGGTGCGGCGGACGGTGCCGGACGCCGGCGGGCTGGTCATCGCGACGGACCACGACGACGCCCGCGCCTACGCCGGGGCGCTCAAGCGGATCAGCGGCGAGTCGCCGGTGGTCATTCTCTCGGACGATGCGAAGGCCTCCCACAAGATCGAGGACTTTTCCGCGGGGGACAAGCGCTGGATGGTGGCGGTGCGGATGGTCTCCGAGGGCGTGGACGTGCCGCGGCTCTCCGTCGGTGTCTACGCGACCTCCACATCGACGCCGCTCTTCTTCGCCCAGGCGGTCGGACGCTTCGTCCGGGCCCGCAAGCGCGGCGAGACGGCGTCCGTGTTCCTGCCCTCGGTGCCGATCCTGATGGCGCTGGCCAACTCGATGGAACTGGAGCGGGACCACGCGCTGGACAGGCCGCAGAACGAGGACGAGGACGGTCTGTTCAACCCGGAGGATTCGCTCATTGACGAGGCGAACCGGGAGGAGAAGGCCTCCGACTCGCTGACCAAGGGGTCCTTCGAGGCCCTCGATTCGCAGGCGTCCTTCGACCGCGTCCTGTTCGACGGCGGCGAGTTCGGCACGGGCGCCGAGCTGGGATCGGAGGAGGAACAGGATTTCCTGGGCATCCCGGGCCTGCTCGACGCCGACCAGGTCAGCGTGCTGCTGCGCCAGCGCCAGCATGAACACCAGTCCCGCAGGCGGCGCACTGCCCCGGAGGAAGCGGCCCCGGCCCCGGCGATGCCCGACCACCGGATGCTGATGGACCTGCGCAACGAGCTGGCCAAGAACGTGTCCGCCTGGTCCGCCCGCAGCGGCACTCCGCACGGCGTGGTGCACACCAAGCTGCGGGAGGTGTGCGGCGGGCCGGCCGTGGCGCAGGCCGACGAGCCGCAGCTCCAGGCCCGGCTGAAGAAGCTGCAGGACTGGTTCGTCGGCCGCAAGTAACGCACGTATGCGGCGCGTCAGAGGATGGTGACGCCGGCCCGCTCCATTTCGCTGAACGCCCGTTGCGCATCCGGACCGATGCCTGCGGTGAGGTCCGCGACGACGCTGACGTCGTAACCGGCCTTGATCCCGTCCAGGGCGGTGGCCAGGACGCAGTAGTTGGTCGCGAGGCCGACGATCACCAGCTCGTCCACCTCCCGCTCCTGCAGCCAGTCGTCCAGCGAGACGCTCTCACCGTCGCCGGCCGAGGGTGAGTCCTCCTCTGACACGTCCGATTCGCTGAGCAGCTCGTCCTCCGGCGCGAGCAGTCCCTCGAATCCCGAATAGGCGGCGGTGAACCTGCCCTTCCGGAAGTACGCCTGGACCGGTTCGTCGTCCAGGTCGGGGTGCAGTTCGGCCCCGCGCGTGCCGGCGACGCAGTGCGGCGGCCAGGAGTCCACGAAGTCCGGTTCCTCGGAAAAGTGGCCGCCGGGCTCGATGTGCCAGTCCTGGGTGGCGGCCACGAAGTCGAAGTCCTCGGCGCCGTCCACGTAGTCCGAGATCGCCGCCGCCACGGCAGCGCCGCCGGGCACGGCCAGCGCGCCGCCCTCGCAGAAATCATTCTGCACATCAACGATAATCAGTGCCTTGGTCATGACGCCTCCTCGAATTGGGTGGGGATCACCGCGTCCCCACGCTGCAGCCGGCGGGATGCGCCGGGAAGTTCCGCCACCGCAGTCCGGTGGCGCTCCACGGCCCGGCGGACACCTTCGGCTCCGGTGAAGCCCGGGGCGAGGTCGCCGTCGATCATGAAATCCGTGGTCAGCGCCCGGTCATCGCCGTCGCCGGCCGGGCGGTGGCCGATGCCGATGATCTCCGCCGTGGCCTCGCCGTGCTCGTCGCGCCGGCGCATGGCGTACTTCCGCCCGCCCACGGAGGCCTTGTTCTTGGCCGACTTCGCCACCGGGACAAAGGTGCCGTCGTCGTCCTGCCGGCTCACCAGCTTGTACACCATGCTGGCCGTGGGGGCGCCGGAGCCGGTCACCAGGGACGTCCCGACGCCGTAGGAATCCACCGGCGCGCTGGCCAGGGCCGCGATGGCATATTCGTCCAGGTCCGAGGTCACCGTGATCCTGGTTTCGGTGTTGCCCAGGGAATCCAGCAGCGCGCGGACCTCGCGGGCCTGCGCCAGCAGATCCCCGGAGTCCAGCCGGATGGCGCCCAGGTCCCGGCCCGCCAGGCGCACGGCCGTACGGACGGCGGCCCCGACGTCGTACGTGTCCACCAGCAGCGTGGTGTCCCTGCCGAGGGAGCCGAGCTGGGCGCTAAAGGCGGCCTCCTCGCTGTCGTGCAGGAGGGTAAAGGAGTGCGCCGCGGTGCCGACCGTCCTGACACCGTAGCGCAGTCCGCATTCGAGGTTGGAGGTGCTCGCGAAGCCGGCGATCACGGCGGCGCGGGAGGCGGCGACGGCGGACTCCTCGTGGGTGCGCCGGGAGCCCATCTCGATGCACGGGCGCCCGCCCGCGGCGCCGGTCATGCGCGAGGCCGCCGAGGCGATGGCGCTGTCATGGTTCAGCGCGGAGAGAATGTACGTCTCCAGCATGCAGGCCTCGGCGAACGTCGACTCCACCGTCAGGATCGGCGAGTGCGGGAAGTACGCTTCGCCCTCCGCGTAACCGTAAATCGAGCCGCTGAACCTGAAATCCGCCAGCCAGTCGATGGTCTGCGCATTCACGATGCCGTTGGCCGCCAGGAATTCCAGCTCCTCCGCGCCGAAGCGGAAGGCGGCGATGCCCTCCAGGATCCTGCCCGTACCGGCCACGATGCCGTAGCGTCGTCCCTCCGGCAGCCTGCGGGCGAAGGCCTCGAAAACGCTCCGCCGCGACGCCGCGCCCGAATGCAGGGCCGCCTGGAGCATGGTGAGCTCGTAGTGGTCCGTCAAGAGGGACGTTCGTGGCTGGGTCCAGCCTGTCGCGGTGGTCACGGAAATTACTCTAACCGCGCCACCGTAGAATAAACATATGAGTCTCAGCACCGCGCCCGGGGCCGGGGAACCCGATGTGATGGAACGGCCGCGCACCGTATCGCGCAGCGCGCTGGACCGGCCGTGGGTGCTGCTGGTCTGGAACGATCCGGTCAATCTGATGAGCTACGTCAGCTACGTTTTCCGCAGTTATTTCGGCTATTCCGAGGCGAAGGCCAACACGCTCATGATGCAGGTGCACACCGAAGGCAAGTCCGCCGTCGCCCGCGGTTCAAAGGAGAAGATGGAAGCCCACGCCGCCGCCATGCACGGCTTCGGGCTGTGGGCCACGGTTGCCAAGGACAGCGACGGCGGAGCGGACGGCGCCCGTGGCTAAGGCCTTCAAGAACGGGCGCAAGGGCATCTCCGGACAGCTGGAGAGCCAGGAACGGGACCTGCTGCGCAATCTGTTCGCGGACCTGATCAGCCTGCTGGAGCCGGAGACACCCGGCCACGAGGATCCGCTGGCCGCCCTGATCGGGGTGGACATGGATGTGCGGGCGCCCTCCGATCCGGCGCTGAAGCGGCTGCTGCCCGACGTCGTGCGGGACGACGGCGACGCCGCCCTCGAGTTCCGCCAGCTCACCGAACGCTCGCTGCGGGAAACGAAGATCGGGGCGCTGCGCGCGGCTTCGCTGACCCTGGAATCCGAGCGGATCGTGCTCACGGGCGAGGCCCCCAAGCTATGGGCGATGGCCCTCAACGACGTCCGGCTGGTGCTGGCGGAGCGGCTGGAAATCCGCGACGAACAGGATGCCGAGCGGGTCCATGAGCTGCACGACTGGTCCCAGGCCGAGGACGTGGACAGCTACCTGTCCCTGGTCTATAACTTTGTCTCCTGGCTGCAGGAGGGCCTGGTGCAGGCGATGCTGGAGGACCTGCCCGGCGGCGGACGCGAGGACGAGGGCCACCGGATGTGACCAAGGCAACGTGCCCCCGAATACCCCGGCGGGCCGGATGCGGCATATTCTTGTTCGATCATGGGTTCAACCACGAACAGTAATTCCGGCGCCGGAGTGCGCGGGCCAAGAAGCCCCGGCGCCGGGGCGGTACCGCCGGCCGGCGCCGTGCTTGCCGCGTCCGACCGTCCCATCGGCATCTTCGATTCCGGCGTCGGCGGCCTGACCGTGGCCCGGGCGGTGATCGACCAGCTGCCCAACGAATCGATCCTCTACGTGGGAGACACCGCGCGCGGACCGTACGGTCCGCTGCCGATCGCCGAGGTGCGCGCCAACGCCCTGGGCGTGATGGACGAACTGGTCGATTCCGGCGTGAAACTGCTGGTGATCGCGTGCAACTCCGCCTCCGCCGCCGTCCTGCGGGACGCCCGGGAACGCTACACAGCCCGCTACGGAATCCCGGTGATCGAGGTCATCCAGCCGGCCGTCCGCCGCGCCGTCGCGGCCACCCGCAGCGGCAAGGTCGGCGTCATCGGCACGTCCGCCACCGTGGGGTCCCGGGCCTACGAAGACACATTCGCCGCCGCCACCGAACTGACCATTACCTCCGCGGCCTGCCCGGACTTCGTCCGCTTCGTCGAGGCCGGGGTCACGGCCGGCCCGGAACTGCTCAGCACCGCCCAGGGCTACCTGGCCCCGCTGCGGGCGGCGGGCGTGGACACGCTGGTGCTCGGCTGCACCCACTATCCGCTGCTCACCGGCGTCATTTCCTATGTGATGGGCGACGGCGTCACCCTGGTGTCCAGCGCGGAGGAGACCGCCAAGGACGTCTACCGGGCGCTGGTGGGACACGATCTGGAACGCACCGCGGCCACCGGGCCGGTGCACCGGTTCATGGCCACCGGGGACGCCGCAGGTTTCGAAACCCTGGCCCGGCGCTTCCTCGGCCCGGAGGTGCTCGCAGTGGAGCACGCCGAGCACGTCTCGGCGCACTACCCGACCGGTTCGCTGGCCCGGATCACGGACGACATGATCGCCGCCGCGCGGTCCGTCGCCGGCCCGGGAACCGGGCCCCGGGTGTCGAACTTCGCCGCCGCGGCGGAGGGTTCACGGTGAGGCTGACCATCGTCGGCTGCAGCGGTTCGTTCCCCGGACCGTCGTCGCCCGCCTCCTGCTATCTGCTCACCGCCCACGACGGCGACCGCAGCTGGCGGATCCTGCTGGACCTGGGCAGCGGGGCGCTGGGCAGCGTGCAGAAATACCTGGACCTGCACGACATCGACGCCATCCTGCTCACCCACCTGCACCCGGACCACTGCATGGACCTGTGCGGGCTGCACGTGGCCGTCCGCTGGGATCCGGCGGGCTGGACGACGGGGCGGATCCCGGTGTGGGGACCGGCGGCGACGGCGGACCGCCTCGCCACCGCCTACGGGCTGGACCCGGATCCCGGCATGCACGGCGAATTCGACTTTGGCCTGTGGGCCGACCGGCAGGCCATCACGGTGGGCCCGTTCCGGATCACCCCGTACGCGGTGAACCACCTGCAGGAGGAGGCCTACGCGCTGCGCGTGGAGGCCACCGAATACGACGGCACCGGCGTGGACCGGGTCACGGTGCTCACCTACTCAGGGGACACCGACTCCTGCCCGGCGCTGGAGGAGGCCGCGGGCGGCGCCAACCTGTTCCTGTGCGAGGCGGCCTACGAGGAGGGCCGGGACGACGCGATCCACGGCGTGCACCTGACCGGCAAGCGGGCGGCCCAGGCCGCCGCGAAGGCCAACGCGCGCAGGCTGCTGCTCACGCACCTGCCGGTATGGACGGACGCGAACCGGGCCGTGGCCGAGGCCCGGCCCGAGTTCGACGGCGGACTGGCCGTCGCCGTCGCCGGCGTCCACTACGACATCTGAGCCGGAGGCGGGAGCCGGACGCGCCCGTGGGATCCGCCGCGACTGGCTAAACTGGAGTCATGACTGAGCCCGCAACCGTCCCCGGCCTTGCCGCCGCCCCCAGCCCTGACGCCGTCGTGCGCGCCGATGGCCGCAGCCCCGACCAGCTGCGGGACATCAGCATCACCCGCGGCTGGTCGAAGCAGGCCGAAGGCTCGGCCCTGATCGAGTTCGGCAACACCCGTGTGCTGTGCACCGCGTCGCTGACCGCCGGGGTGCCCCGCTGGCTCAAGGGCGAGGGCCGCGGCTGGGTCACCGCCGAGTACGCGATGCTGCCGCGCGCCACGAACACCCGCTCGGACCGGGAATCGGTGAAGGGCAAGATCGGCGGCCGCACCCACGAGATCTCCCGCCTGATCGGCCGGTCGCTGCGAGCCATCATCGATACCAAGGCCCTGGGCGAGAACACTATCGTGCTGGACTGCGACGTGCTGCAGGCCGACGGCGGCACCCGGACGGCCGCAATCACCGGCGCCTATGTGGCGCTCGCGGACGCGATCCGCTTTGCCCGGGACAACAAGCTGATCGCTAAGAACGCGCAGCCGCTGATTGACACGGTGGCCGCCGTTTCGGTGGGCATCATCGACGGCGTGCCGATGCTGGACCTGCCCTATGTGGAGGATGTGCGGGCGGAGACCGATATGAACGTGGTGGTCACGGGCTCGGGCAAGTTCGTCGAGGTCCAGGGCACCGCAGAGGGCGCGCCCTTCGACCGCGACGAACTCAACGCCCTGCTGGACCTGGCCCTGGCCGGTACCGCGCAGCTGGCCGAAATCCAGCGCGAGACCCTGGGCGCCTAGCGTGGCGGAGCGGGCCGCGGCCCGG
>JBIOFK010000091.1:0-9586 GCA_044447065.1 Actinomycetales bacterium
AACCCGTCCGGGTCCCCGGCGCCGCCAACGACAGGAACGCACGGTCATGAGCATCGAGGTCAACAACGAATCGGCCATGTCCGCGGATGTGGAGAACATTGTCCGGCTGGCACGGTTCATCCTCGAACGGCTCTACGTGCACCCGCAGACCGAGCTGTCCATCATCCTGGCGGACACCGAAGCCATGGAGAAGCTGCACCTGGAGTGGATGGACGAGCCCGGACCCACCGATGTGCTCTCCTTCCCGATGGATGAGCTTCGGCCCGGCACCATCGACCGGCCCACTCCCGCGGGCCTGCTCGGGGACATCGTGCTGTGCCCGCAGGTGGCCGAGGAACAGGCCAAGGCCGCCGGCCATTCCACCGACGACGAACTGCTGCTGCTGACCACCCACGGCGTGCTGCACCTGCTGGGCTACGACCATGCGGAGCCGGCGGAAAAGACAGAAATGTTCGCGCTCCAGCGCGACCTGCTCAGCGCCTTCACCGGCAAGGCCGCACCCACGGAGACCATGACGTGACCCCCTTTGCACTGCTGGCCATGGGGTTCGCCTTCGTGGCCATCGCGGCCGTGCTCACGTCCTCCGAGGCGGCATTCAACTACTTTCCCCGCCACGACGCCGAAACCGTGGCAGCGGCGAACTCCCGCGGCAGCAGCCTGCAGCGGATCCTGGACGCACCCGTCGCGCATATGAACGCGCTGCGGTTCTGGCGGGTCTGGTTCGAGATGGCGGCAGCCGTCGCCGTGTCGGTCTTCTTCTACACGCTGCTCGATTCGCTCTGGCTGGCCGGCCTGCTGGCCACGGTGGTGATGGCCGCCGTCGGCTTCGTCCTCGTCGGCGTTTCCCCGCGCCAGCTCGGCAGGCTGCACTCCGCCGGCGTCGTGCGCAACACTGCCGGGCTCGTGCACTTCCTCTGCCGCATCCTGGGCCCGGTGCCGGGCTGGCTGGTGGCCCTCGGCTCCGTCGTGGCACCCGGTGCGCCGAAAGGCGATGACGCGTTCGTCAGCGAGGAGGAGTTCCGTGAATTCGTCGACCGCGCCAGCGAATCGGAGATGATCGAGGACGCGGAGGCGGAGCTGATCCACAGCGTCTTCGAACTGGGGGACACCCTGGTCCGGTCGGTCATGGTGCCGCGGACGGACATCGTGAGCATCGAGGAGGGGTCCTCGCTGGAAGCCGCCATGGTGCTCTTCCTGCGGTCCGGATATTCGCGGATCCCCGTGATCGGCGAGAATTCCGACACCATCCGCGGCATCCTGTACCTGAAGGATCTGGTGGCCACCCAGCACGGCCTCGGGCCGGGAAATCGGGAACCGACGGTGGAGGAGCTGGGCCGGGAGGTCCGCTACGTGCCCGAGTCCAAACCCGTCGGCGACCTGCTCAAGGAACTCCAGCTGGAGTCCACGCACGTGGCCATCGTCATCGACGAGTACGGCGGCACGGCCGGACTGGTCACCCTTGAGGACCTGATCGAGGAGATCGTCGGCGAGATCGTGGACGAATACGATTCCGAGGCCCCGGAGGTCCAGGGGCTGGGGGACGGCAGCTACCGCGTCAGCGCCCGGCTGGGGATCGACGACCTGGGAGAGCTGTTCGGGCTCGACCTGGAAGACGACGAGGTGGACACGGTGGGCGGATTACTGGCCAAGCACCTGGGCCGGGTTCCGATAGTCGGCAGCGAGGTCGAGGTCGAGGGGATCGGCCTTCGCGCCGAGCGGCTGGAGGGACGCCGCAACCGCGTCAGCCACATTATTGCCACCGGTCCGCGGAACGCGGACACTGAATTTGACGGGCTGCTGGGCTCCAGCGGATCCGATGACACCACTGCCGCAGGGAGCGACTCATGAGCAAGGCCAAGAACAAGAACTCTGCGCCCCGGCACGACGGCGCCGACGGCACCATGGGGGACCGCGGCACCACGTTCCGCGCCGGCTTCGCCTCCCTGGTGGGCCGCCCCAACGCGGGGAAGTCGACCCTGACGAACGCCCTGGTCGGCCAGAAGGTCGCGATCACCTCGGCCAAACCCCAGACCACCCGGCACACCATCCGCGGCATCGTCCACAGGGACGAGTTCCAGCTGATCCTGGTCGACACACCCGGGCTGCACCGTCCCCGGACCCTGCTGGGGCAGCGGCTGAACGATCTGGTCGCGGACACGCTATCCGAGGTCGACGCCATCGGATTCTGCATCCCCGCCAACGAAAAGATCGGGCCGGGGGACAAGTACATCGCCGCGCAACTGGCGGCCGTCGGCAACAAACCGATTGTGGCGTTGGTCACCAAAACCGACCTCGTGGACCGCCAGGCGGTGACCAAACAGCTGCTCGCGGTCGCGGCGCTGGGCCGGGAGGTGCTCGGCGAAACCGGCTGGGCGGACGTGGTTCCCGTTTCCGCGGTGGACGGCTTCCAGGTCGAGACCGTCTCCACCGTGCTGGCCGGATTCCTGCCCGAATCCCCGGCCCTGTACCCGGACGGCGAGCTAACGGACGAGCCTGCGGCGATCATGGTCGCGGAACTGGTGCGCGAGGCGGCCCTGGAGGGCGTCCGCGACGAACTTCCGCACTCCCTGGCCGTCGTCGTCGAGGAAATCGTGCCCCGCGAAGGCCGGCCGGAGGGCAGCCCGCTGCTGGATGTGCGGGTGAACCTCTATGTGGAGCGGCCCTCGCAGAAGGCGATCGTCATCGGCCGCGCCGGTGCCCGGCTGCGCGAGGTGGGGACGAACGCCCGGCGCGGTATCGAGGCGCTGCTGGGCACCCGCGTCTACCTCGACCTGCACGTGAAGGTGGCAAAGGACTGGCAGCGCGACCCCAAACAGCTGGTCAAGCTGGGCTTCTAGCGCCGGGCGGGGGCCGCGTGTCCGCACAGCTGATCCTCAGGCCGCTCGCGTAGACTTGGCTGGATTCTATCCGCCTAAGAAGGGTTATCCATGGGGCCACGTCGTGCCGATTCCGACGCGGACGGCACGGCCGGGGGCACCCGGCGGCCGGCTGCGGGCCGCCGCGCCGTCGCCGGCAGGCACTACCGGCACCGCAAGGGCGCCCCTTTGTGGCTCAAACTCACCGCCGCCGTGCTGGCCGTCGTGGTGGTGGCCGGCGTCGGGCTGGGCGGCTACCTGCTCCTGCGCCTGCAGTCCAACGTCGCCACGTCGGACCTGAATGCCGCGGTGGATCCGTCCATTACGGCGGCGAAGGCCGATGACAACCACGACTCCCTGCAGATCCTGGTTCTGGGCACGGATACCCGCGACGGCGCGAACAGTGAATACGGGACAGCGGCGGACTCCACCGGCAACGGGCACTCCGACGTGATGATGCTGATGAACATCTCCGCCGATGACAAAACTGTCAGCGTCATCAGCTTTCCGCGGGACCTGATCGTGCCGATCCCCTCCTGCAAGGACAAGGACGGCGTCGTCCATGCCGCGCAGGCGGCGGCACAGCTTAACAGCGCCCTCAACGAAGCCGGCCCCGGCTGCACCGTCGCAGCCATCAACCAGATGACCGGGATGAACATCGACCACTTCATGCTGGCCGACTTCACCGCCGTGAAGGACCTCTCCAACGTGATCGGCGGCGTGCAGGTCTGCGTGGACCACCGGGTCAACGACTTCGGCGGTTCCGGACTGATTCTTCCGGCCGGCACCAGCACCGTCCAGGGTGAGCAGGCCCTGGCGTTCCTGCGGACCCGGCACTCCTTCGGTGATGCCTCCGACCTCGCCCGGATCAAGGCGCAGCAGTACTTCCTGGGCTCCATGGTCCGCAAGATCAAGAGCGACAACACCCTCAACGACCTGCCGAAGGTATACGCCATCGCGGACGCGATCACCAAGAACCTCACCATCGATAAGGGACTGGCGAACATCTCGTCGATGATGGCGATAGCAAACCGGCTCAAGGCCGTGGACCCCGCCAAGGTGGCGTTCGTGACCGTGCCGAACGCGGCGGACCCGGCGGACCCGAACCGTGTGGTCCTCAACCAGCCCGGCGCCAATGACCTCTTCGCCGCCGTCCGGAACAACCAGGACCTCACCGCGGGCGCGACGGCAGCCACACCCACGGCTGGTGCGACGGCGGGTGCCACCCCCAGCGCCGGCGCGTCCGGCACCGGCACGCCCAGCACCACGGCGGCAACACCACCGGCCGCCCCCGCGTACAACAAGGCCATTCAGCCGATCACCATCCTGAACGGCTCCGGCGTGGCCGGGCGCAACACGGACCTGGTCGCGGCACTGGCCGCCGCGGGCTACACCGACACCGGGCAGGCCTCCGCGCCGGCCATTTCGGCCACCGTCGTCGCCTATGGTCCGAACTTCGCCGACGTCGGGGCCGACGTCGGGGCCTTGTTCGGGATTCCGGCCACCTCGGTGGTGCCGGACCCGGGCATCGTCGGGGTGCAGCTGCGGGTCGGCTCGGACTTCAGCTCGGGAACGACCTTCGGCAAGGCGGTCCTGCCGCAGGACATTGTCTCGAGCACGGCGGGCCAGAGCGGCGGATGCCTCGTGGTCAACCCGGAACAGTACCCCGAGCTCTACGGCAGGTAACCGTCCGGGCTACCAGATGCGGACCCGGTCCGCCGGGTCCAGCCAGAGCGCGTCCCCGGGTTGGCCGTCGAACGCCTCGTGGAACGCGTCAACGTTGCGGGCCACGGCGTTGCAGCGCAGCTCCGAGGGGGAGTGCGGGTCGACCGTGAGGCGCCGGATGGCTTCCTCGGGGCGGATCTTCGTCCGCCATACGGTGGCCCACGCGGCAAAGAACCGCTGCGGTCCGGTCAGGCCGTCGAGCACCTCGGGTTCTGCCCCGTCCAGGCTGGTCAGATAGGCCCGGTAGGCGATGGACAGCCCGCCCAGGTCGCCGATGTTCTCGCCCAGGGTCAGCCGGCCGTTGACGAAATGGCCGGGCGCCTCATCGGGGCTGAGTACTTCATACTGGGCCACGAGCGCGTCCGTGAGCCGGGCGAAGGCCGCACGGTCCTCGTCAGTCCACCAGTTGCGCAGCGCACCGCCGCCGTCGAACTGGGAGCCCTGGTCGTCAAAGCCGTGGCCGATTTCGTGGCCGATGACGGCGCCGATGCCGCCGTAGTTGACGGCGTCGTCCGCCCCGGCGTCGAAGAACGGCGGCCGCAGGATCGCCGCCGGAAAGACGATTTCGTTCATCCGCGGGTTGTAGTACGCGTTGACCGTCTGCGGCGTCATCAGCCATTCGTCGCGGTCGATCGGGGCGCCGATCTTCTCCAGCTGGTAATGCAGTTCGAACTCCGAGGCGCGGGCCACATTGCCCAGCAGGTCCGCGGGGTCAACCTCCAGCGCACTGTAGTCCCGCCACTGTTTCGGGTACCCGATCTTGGGGACGAACCGGTCCAGCTTGGCCAGCGCAGCGGCCCGGGTCTCCGCTCCCATCCAGTCCAGCGAGGAGATCGACGCGCGGTAGGCCTCCACCAGCCCTGCGACCAGGGCGTCCATCCGTTCCTTGTGGTCCTGCGGGAAGTGCCGGGACACATAGACCTGCCCCACCGCCTCGCCGAGGCAGCCCTCGACCAGGGAAACGCCGCGCTTCCAGCGTTCCTTGTTCGCGGGGGTGCCGCTGAGCGTGGTGCCGTAGAAGTCGAAGTCCGCGGCTACGAGCTCGGCACCAAGGTAGGGAGCGCAGTGGTTGAGGTGGCGCATCGCCAGCCAGTCCTGCCAACTGCGCAGGCTGTGCTCCGCCAGCAGCCGGGCGACACCGGGAAAGAAGTCCTTGGTATAGAAGACCAGTTCCGCGGTCTTATCCGCGGTGACCCCGGCGGCCGCGAACCAGGTGCCCAGCGCGGGCAGCTGGGCGAGCGCCTGTTCGATTGTGAGCAGGGTGTACGTCTTCTGCGGATCCCGGAGCGTGACGGTGTCCCAATGGCAACCGGCAATGGCCGTTTCGAGCGCCATCACCCGCTCCGCCGCCGCCTCCGGATCGGCCACGCCCGCCAGCGTAAACATCCGGGCGACGTGCCGGGGGTAGGCGCCGCGGATCTCAGCGAATCCGTCCTGGCGGTAGTAGGACTCGTCGGGCAGGCCCAGTCCGCCCTGGAACAGGTGCAGCAGTGACCGCTCCGGATTTCCTGCGTCGTTGGTGACCATCGCGCCGAACAGGCCGCTGCTGCCGCTGCGGTCCAGGGCACCCATCACGGCGACGAGGTCCTCGATGCTGGCGGTGGCGAAGATGGCCTCCAGCGCGCCGGCCACCGGGGCGGCCCCGGCCGCGTCGATGGCCTCGACATCCATGAAGCTGGCGTACAGATCGCCAATCTTGGCCTCGATGGCCGTGCGGTCCGCGGCTGCCGCGGCGTCTTCAATGATGCGCCGGACCGCGGCCTCTGAATCGTCCCGCAACGCGGTGAACGCCCCGGTGATGGCCCGGTCGGCCGGGATGTCAACCGAATCGAGCCAGCGGCCGTTAACGTGGCGGTACAGATCGTCCTGCGGGCGGACACCAGCATCAAGCTGGTCGGGGCTGATACCTGAATGGCTCATGGAGGCAACTGCTTTCGACTTACGCGGGGGCTGCTTGAAGATCATCATACGCACCGTGCTAGGGTGAATTTGTGCGCGCTGGAATCCTCCTTCTTAGCTGCCGCGGCGAGGCGAAAAACCCTCGGTCCTAGGGCCCCTGGCGGCCCCGCCGGACCGTAGCGGTCAGGCCGACCCCTCGCTGCGGAGTCCGTGATGCCCGGCCGGCCCCGACACTTACCAAGAAACAGGTTCCCTTTCCATGCGAAACGCACAAAAGCCCTCCGGCATGCCGGTCCACCGCTACATCCCCTTCCACGAGCAGATCGAGGTCCGGCTGCCGGACCGCACCTGGCCGGACCGGATCATCGGCAAGGCTCCGCGCTGGTGCGCGGTTGATCTGCGGGACGGCAACCAGGCCCTGATCGATCCGATGAGCCCGGCGCGGAAACTGAAGATGTTCCAGCTGCTGGTGCGGATGGGCTACAAGGAAATCGAAGTGGGATTCCCTTCCGCCTCCCAGACCGACTTCGATTTCGTCCGCCAGCTCGTCGACGGCGGCCACATCCCCGACGATGTGACCATCCAGGTGCTCACCCAGGCCCGCGAACACCTGATCGAGCGGACCTACGAGTCCCTGGTCGGCGCGAAGCAGGCGATCGTGCACCTGTACAACTCGACCTCGGTGCTGCAGCGCCGGGTGGTATTCAACCAGGACCAGGACGGCATCCTGGACATTGCCCTGCAGGGGGCGCGGCTGTGCAAGAAATACGAGGAGACCCTGCAGGACACCCACATCACCTACGAGTACTCCCCGGAGTCCTTCACCGGCACGGAGCTGGACTACGCCGTGCGGGTCTGCAACGCCGTCGCCGACATTTTCCAGGCCTCCGAGGACAGCCAGGTCATCATCAACCTGCCGGCCACCGTGGAAATGACCACCCCCAACGTGTACGCGGACTCGATCGAATGGATGTCCCGGAACCTGCACCCGCGGGAGGGCATCATTCTCTCGCTGCACCCGCACAACGACCGGGGTACGGGCGTGGCCGCCGCGGAGCTGGGCTACCAGGCCGGGGCGGACCGGATCGAAGGCTGCCTGTTCGGCAATGGGGAACGCACCGGCAACGTGGACCTGGTGACCCTGGGCCTGAACCTGTTCAGCCAGGGCGTGGATCCGATGATCGATTTTTCCGACATCGACGAGATCCGCCGCACGGTGGAGTACTGCAACCAGCTGCCCGTCCCCGAGCGGGCACCCTACGGCGGGGACCTGGTCTTTACCGCGTTTTCCGGCTCGCACCAGGACGCCATTAAGAAGGGTTTCGAAGCCCTGGAGCGCGACGCCGCCGCCGCCGGCCGGGACGTCAAGGACGTGACCTGGGCGGTGCCGTACCTGCCGGTGGATCCGAAGGACCTGGGCCGCAGCTACGAAGCGGTCATCCGGGTCAACTCCCAGTCCGGCAAGGGCGGGGTGGCGTACCTGCTCAAGAGCGAACACAGCCTGGACCTGCCGCGCCGCGCCCAGATCGAATTTTCCGGCGTCATCCAGCGCCGCACCGACACGGTCGGCGGGGAGGTCAGCGGCGCCGAGCTCTGGGAGGCGTTCGTGGACGAGTACCTGCCCAGCCGCTCCGGCGGCGCCGAATCCCGCTGGGGACGTTACTCGCTGGGCTCGCTGACCACGGAGACCGACGATTCCGGCCAGATGACGATGACGGCCACCATGGGCGTCGACGGCGTCCAGCACCGCCGGACGGGCGCCGGGAACGGACCGATCGCCGCCCTGCTGGACATCCTGCACGCGGACGGTGTGGATGTCAGGGTGCTGGACTATTCCGAACACGCCCTCTCCGAAGGCGGGAACGCCCGCGCCGCCGCCTACGTGGAATGCGCCGTCGGGGACCGTGTCCTGTGGGGTGTGGGCATCGATTCGAACACGTCCATGTCCTCGCTGAAGGCAGTGGTTTCCGCCGTCAACCGCGCCATCAGGGACGCTAACGTCTAACGCCCCGGCGGCGCTCCGCCCCTGCACGGCGGGACAAAGGTGGAACAATAGTGGGGTGTCCAGAAACTCCTTCGCCGCGCAGAAGTACCGGGATGAGGCCGTCGTACTGCGCACGCATAAACTCGGCGAGGCGGACCGGATCATCACCCTGCTGACCCGGCACCACGGCCAGGTGCGGGCGGTGGCCAAGGGAGTGCGCCGGACCAGCAGCAAATTCGGCGCCCGGCTGGAACCCTTCATGGTCGCGGACCTGCAGCTCGTGTCCGGGCGCAGCCTGGATATCGTCACGCAGGCGGTCGCCAAGGGGTCTTATGGCAGGGAGATTGTCGCGGACTACGGCCGCTACACCGTGGCGGCCGCCATGACCGAGACGGCCGAACGGCTGACGGATGTGGACGGCGAATCCGCCACCGCACAGTATCTGCTGCTGGTCGGCGCGCTGGCCTCGCTAAGCCGCGGCGACCACACCCCGGAGCTGATCCTGGATTCCTACCTGCTGCGTGCCCTGGCCACCGCCGGGTGGGCACCGAACTTCACCGACTGCGCCCGCTGCGGCGCGCCGGGGCCGCACACCTCCTTCTCCGCGGCCCTGGGCGGGGCCGTCTGCCACGACTGCCGGCCGCCGGGATCGCCCGCCCCGGCCCCCGAAACGATGCTCCTGCTGGCGGCCCTGCTGTCGGGCAACTGGGCCACCGCGAACACTGCGCCGCCGGCCAGCCGCAGGGAAGCCTCCGGGCTGGTGGGCGCCTATCTGCAATGGCACCTGGAACGCACCGTGCGTTCCCTCAAACACGTGGAGCGTAACTGATTTGGCAAAAACCATCCGCCCCGGCACGTCCACACGCAGCCCGGCCAAGGCGCCCGTCGTCGCCCCCTGGCCGCACCCCTCCGGCGCCGTGATGCCGGCGGTGCCCGCCGAACTGGTGCCCCGGCATGTGGCCATCGTGAGGGACGGCAACGGCCGCTGGGCCAACGCGCGCGGGCTGCCCCGGATCGAGGGCCACAAGGCCGGCGCGCCGGCGTTGTTGGACGTGATGGCCGGCGCCATCGAGATGGGCATCGAATACGTCAGCGTCTACGCCTTCTCCACGGAGAACTGGAA
>JBIOFK010000092.1:0-9550 GCA_044447065.1 Actinomycetales bacterium
CCATGGCCAACAAATCCTCACTTGACCCGATCATCTCCCTGGCCAAGCGCCGCGGCTTCGTTTTCCAGGCGGGTGAGATCTACGGCGGGACGCGGTCGGCGTGGGACTACGGACCACTGGGCGTGGAACTGAAGGAGAACATCAAGCGCCAGTGGTGGCAGACTTTCGTCCGCGGACGCGAGGACATGGTGGGCCTGGACTCCTCGGTGATCCTGCCCAAGGCCGTCTGGGAGGCGTCCGGGCACGTGGAGACCTTCACCGATCCGCTGGTTGAATCCCTGCACACCCACAAGCGCTACCGGGCCGACCACCTGATCGAGGCGTACACCGCCAAACACGGGCACCCGCCTGCCAACGGCCTGGCCGACGTCAAGGACCCGGAAACCGGACAGACCGGCTCCTGGACCGACCCGCAGATGTTCTCCGGCCTGATGAAAACCTTCCTCGGTCCCGTGGACAACGAGACCGGGCTGGAATATCTCCGCCCCGAAACGGCGCAGGGCATCTTCGTGAACTTCAACAACGTGCTCACCACCAGCCGGAAGAAGCCGCCGTTCGGGATCGGCCAGATCGGCAAGGCCTTCCGGAACGAGATCACGCCCGGAAACTTCATCTTCCGCACGCGCGAGTTCGAGCAGATGGAAATCGAGTTCTTCACCGCCCCCGCCGACGCGGACGAATGGTTCACGCACTGGGTCGATTCCTGCTGGGACTGGTTCGTTGACCTGGGCATCAACCCGGACAACCTGCGCCGGTTCGACGTCCCGGCAGAGGACCGGGCGCACTACTCCGCCGGCACTATCGACGTGGAATACCGCTTCGGCTTCCAGGGCTCCGAGTGGGGCGAGCTGATGGGGATCGCCAACCGCACCGACTTCGACCTCGGCAGCCACTCCAAGGCCTCCGGCACGGAACTGAGCTACTTCAACCAGGCGACCGGCGAGCGGTTCACGCCCTACGTCATCGAGCCCTCGTTTGGCCTGACCCGGTCCATGATGGCCTTCCTGGTCGATTCCTACACCGAGGATGAGGCACCGAACGCCAAGGGCGGCGTGGACAAGCGCACCGTCCTTAAGCTCGATCCCCGGCTCGCGCCGGTGAAGGCCGCCGTGCTGCCGCTGAGCCGCAACGAGGACCTCTCCCCGAAGGCCCGGGACCTGGCCGCGCAGCTGCGCCGGCAGTGGAACATCGAGTTCGACGACGCCGGTGCCATCGGCCGCCGCTACCGCCGGCAGGACGAAATCGGGACGCCGTTCTGCATCACCGTGGATTTCGACACCCTCGATGACCAGGCGGTGACCATCCGCGAACGGGACTCCATGGCCCAGGAGCGGGTGGGCCTGGACAAGGTGCAGGGCTACCTCGCGGCCCGGCTGACCGGCGCCTGATCATGGCCATCGCATTCCGCGGCTGGCGCGAGGGCGACGACCTGGCCCTGAACGAAATCTGGGGCGACCCGGAAACCTTCCAGGCGGGCCAGTTCCGCGGCGCCCTGGCCGCATCCTCCGGCGGGACGGTGGCATCCGGCGGGGCGGGGGCGGGGGCGGCCGACGGCGGTCCGTGGCGCCGCTGCATTGTCGCCGAGGATGTGGTTGATTCCGTGGCTATTCCGGTGGCCGCGGCCGTCGTCTACGAAACCTCCCTGCACGCCACCCGGCTGTGGGCCTACGTGGAAGTGGCCAAGGACCACCGCCGCGCCGGACTGGGTGCGACGCTGGTGACGATGCTGCGCCGCGAGGCCGAGCGGGCGCCGTCGGCCGTGCACGCGTTGCGGTGCAAGGTGGAGCCGGACACGGCCGGCGCCGCCTTCGCCGGCGCCATGGGCCTGCACGGCATCCAGCGCAGCCGCATGGTCGTGGTGGCCCCCGGTCTGCTACCGCTGCCGCGGTTCGGTAACGGCGATGACGAATCGGCCGCCGCCGCGGTACAGGATCTGGCCACCGGCTCCGTCGAGCTGACCGATGTGGTGGGCCGGTACTACGAGGCCATCCACGGCTGGGATCCCACCGGGGCCCTGTCCGCGGGCACGGTGCAGCGGCTGTTCCTCGACGACCTCGCGGGCGCGCACGGTGCCGTGGTCCTGCGAACGCCGCCCGAAAGCGCGTTCGGCCGGGACGTTCCGGCGGGGCGGAAGGGGCCCATTCGGTCCTTTGCCGTCAGTTACCAGCCGCCGGAGACCGGCGCCGGGGACGCCGCGGGACCGTCAGAGGTGTTCCTCGGGCACGAACCGGCCCTCGCGGGCGGCGATGCCGAAGCGGCCATCCGCGATCTGCTGGCCCTGATCGCGTATCAGCACCCCGTGCTGCTGGAACTGGACGATGCGATGGAGGCGGTCGCGGCCGTCGTCGGGCCCCTGCTTGAGGCCGGTCAGGCACGGCAGCTGGGTGCGGAAACGCTGGTCGTCGCGGACTGATCCCGGGCCTGCGGCCGGCTACGCCTGCATGGTGAAGCGGCGGGCGACGGCCTCCCGCAGCCCAGGCGCGGTCAGGGCCCGGGCGACGACGGCGTTGCGCGCCTTCAGCGCCGGCGCCGGCATCGGCCGGCCCAGGACCATGTTCAGCTCGGACCGGTGCAGGGCCCGCCCGGCCGCCCGGCGGCGCGCGGTGTCGAAGCGCTTCAGTGCCTGGCCCGTGGCTCCGCCGCGCAGGGCGGCCGCGGCCACCGGCGCCAGTGCCGCGGCATCGAGCCAGCCGAGGTTCATGCCCTGGCCGCCGATCGGGCTGATTTCGTGCGCCGCGTCTCCGATCAGCGCGGTGCGGCCGTGCACCATGGTCCGCACCATCCGGGAGCGCACCCCGAAGGCGCTGATCATGGTGTTGCTTCCGACCTCCACCCGGTGGCCCGTACGCTCGGCGATCAGCTCCGCCAGCTCGTCCGGAGTGGGCGCCGGAGCGAGGGCGTCGGTGTGCGCCACCCAGCGGCGGATTCCGCCGGGCAACGGGAACGACTCGACGATGCCCCCAGGTTCCAGGTGCAGGACGGCAAGCGGGCCGTCGCCTGTGGTATCCCGGAAGTCCCCCATCAGGTAGGTGTCGGGGTAGGTCCTGGCCGTGCTGGCCACCCCGATCGCCGCCCGGACCGCCGAGCGGGTGCCATCCGCCCCGACCGCCAGGGCTGCCCGGAAGTCCAGCTGCACGCCGGCCCTTTCGGCCTGGACCAGGACGCCCGCCGGATCCTGGTGAAGGCCCGTGACCGTGACCCCGCGGTCCAGCGCGTCCGGGTCCAGCCGCAGCAGCTCCTCCTCGAGCAGCTGCTCTGTCCTCACCTGGGGGAGCGAGAGTACGAAGGGGTGGCTCGCGGAGACGCGGGCGAAGGACAGCGCCGAGACATCGGCTCCGCCGCAGCGCGCCACGCCGCCGGGAATCCTGACCCCTTCGGCCACAAAGGCGGAGCAGACTCCGGCGTCGGCCAGCGCGTCCAGGGCCGGCGGGTGGATGCCGATCGCGCGCGAATGCTCGGAGCGGTGCAGGCGCTCCTCGAGGATCCGCACCCGGACCCCGCACTGGAGCAGCCGGATGCCCAGGAACAGGCCCACGGGACCGCCACCGACGATCAGGACATCCGTCACTGATCCGTCCCTGCGGCCCCGGCGGGCCCCTCGTGGATCAGCAGTTGCCTGAAGGGCGCCTCGGGGGTGACCGTCCAGCCGGCCGGCACCGCGGCCCGCAGTTCCCCCGGGGTGTAGCTGCGCCGGATCGAGGTCAGCCCGTCGGTACGGATGAAGGAGCCCGGCGCCATCGGCAGTGCCCCGGCCGAGAACAGGGCGTAGGCGAGCGGGTGCCGGGCGAGGTCGGCATGGACCGAGGCGGCCCGCGCCAGCGCCACGGAGTCGGCCAGGAAACCGGCCAGCGCCGCGGCGTCGAGGTGGTGCAGCACGTGGTTGGAGATCACCAGGTCGAAGTGCAGTCCTTCGGCCACCAGCTCGGAACTGAAGGCCTGCCGGAAGGCCAGATTTGGCCTGGGCGCCCGGGCTGCGGCGAACCGGTAGGCCCGCTCATCCGGGTCCGCCCCCGTGACGCGCAGGTCCAGGCCGTCCCGCGCCGCCCAGCGGGCCAGGGCGGCGGCGGCGTCCCCGCCACCGCAGCCAAGGTCCAGCAAGGTGGTGGGACGGCCGCGGGCGAACCGGGGCCGCAGCTGGGTGCGGTAAGTGTGCCGCAGCCCGGAGACGACGGCGTTGACCGCGCCAAAGCGCGCGTAGGTCCGTTCCAGCTTCCCGGCGTCGCAGTCCGGGGCATCCATCAGCTCGCGGGCGTCGGTGTCCCTTTCCTGCAGGAATTTCATACGCCGACGGGTACCGGCGCGGGGGTGTCCGCGCGCAGGCTGGCGGCCGATGCCGGGGCGCCGGATCCACCGGCCGCGGGGACCTTGGTGAAGAGTCCCGTTTCCACCGTCAGGCCCGGGCCGAAGGCCATGGAGCAGATCCGCTCGTCCGCTCCGGAGGAGGGCAGGTCGAGAATGTACTTGAGGACGAACAGCACCGTGGCACTGGACATATTGCCGTAATTGCGCAGCGTCTCGCGCGCCGGAACCAGCTGTTCCTCCCGCAGGCCAAGGCGGGACTCCACCTTGTCCAGAATGCTGCGGCCCCCGGGATGGATGGCCCAGTGCTCGATGTCCGCGTAGGGCAGGTCCCGGACCGAGTCGTCCCGGGCAAGCAGCGGTTCAAGGGCGCCGACGATGTGGTCGTCGATGATGTGCGGCACATACGTCCCCAGGACCATCTCGAAGCCTTCATCCCCGATGTTCCAGGCCATGGACTCCTCCCCGACCGGGGTCAGGACCGTCTCGAACAGGTCAAGGGTGATCGACGGGGCGCTGCCGGGCAGATCCCGGGCAGTGATCACGGCCGCCGCGGCGCCGTCGGCGAACAGGGCCGAGCCGAGGATCGTATCCGGATCATTGGAGGTGCGCACGTGCAGGGAACACAATTCCGCGCTCACCACCAGCACGACGGCCTCCGGATCCGCCTCGCAGAAGGATTTGGCGGCGCGGAGGGCAGGAAATGCGGCATAGCAGCCCATGAAACCGAGATGGTAGCGCTGCACCGAGGGATTCAGGCCCAGCGCCCGCACCACCTTGTAGTCCGGGCCGGGATTGAAGAACCCGGTGCAGGAGACCGTGATGACATGGGTGACATCGGCGGCCGATATCCCCGCGCACGAATCAAGGGCGGACTGGGCCGCCTCGATAAAGAGCTTGGTGGCCTCGACGGCGAAAATATCGTTCCGGACCTTGGTGCTGGGGGAGAGAAGCTCGCCGCTGTCCGGATTGTAGAACACCCGGCTGTCGGGCAGGCCGCCGGCGGTCAGTTCCGCCACGGCGGTGTAGCGCGTATCGATAGCGGCGGAGTTGAAGCAGGTCTGCACCAGCCGGGATCCCAGCCTGGTCAGCCCCGGCTGCGCGGCAAAGACATCCCGGGCCTCCGTCTGGACCAGCTTGGTGGGGGGAACTGCCGTTGCCAGGGACCTCAGGGTGACCGTCATAGTCCATTGTTAGCCGGGCCCGCGAAAATCCACAACGCCAGTCCGCCGCAGCCGGCTCTCCGGGCGGGGCACGGCGGAAGAGATGACATTTGTCACCGGCGGCCGGTGACGGACGTGTGCGGCACAAAGCTCCCGGGAGCGGAAGGATAAAGGCATCGGCCCGATCCGGGGCCGGCGGATTTCATTCAACAGGAGCGCTGAACGCACATGCCAATGCAGAACATGGCAACCATCCTTTTCGCAGTAGTGGTCCTCGCCTGGATCATCGTCCGGCAGCTGCAGGCGAGGCCGGTCAACGAACGCAACCCGTTCACCGTGATGGTGGTCCTGGCCGGTGTCGGGCTTTACCAGATCGCCGCGCTGGCCGGCAAGGTCCAGGTTCCCCCGGTGGCCTACCTCGCCCTCATCGTCGGACTGGTATCGGGTGCGTACTTCGGCTGGCTGCGCGGCCGTCTGGTCCGCGTGTGGCGCCGGGACGGTCAGCTGCTCCGGCAGGGCAACTGGCTGACAGTGGTGCTTTGGGTGGCAGGACTCGCCGTCCACCTGGGCATCGACCAAACCGGCGTGCTGCTGACCCGGGGAACCGGCCGCGACGCGGCATCGGCGCTGGGCACGAGCGGTATCCTGCTCTACGTCGCGGTGGCCCTGGCCGCACAGCGTTTCGCCACCCTGCGGCGTGGATCACTCCAGCTGCAGCCAGCCTGAACACCCATCGACCTGAGAGAAAACCAACCATGTCCGAACGAGTATTGCCCCACAACCGGCCGGCAACCGGCCAGCGCACGGCGCTTTCGCACGGCGCGCTTCCCGGTGCCGCTCCCGCCGTCGACGCCCGGGGACTGTACAAGGCCTTCGGCCGGGTACACGCCGTGAACGGCATCGACCTGCAGATCAATCCCGGCGAAGTCGTCGCCTTCCTCGGCCCGAACGGTGCAGGCAAGACGACCACCATCGACATGCTGCTGGGCCTGTCCAAGCCGGACCGCGGCGAAATCAGGATCTACGGCAACACGCCCCGCGGCGCCATTGCCCGCGGTCAGGTGTCAGCGGTGATGCAGACCGGCGGCCTGCTCAAGGACCTCACCGTGCGGGAAACCGTGGCGCTGACGGCCTCGCTGTTCGCAGACAGCCAAGCTGTCGAGGACGTGCTGATGCGGGCCGGAATCCGCGAGATCGCCGACCGCCGGGTGGAAAAGTGCTCCGGCGGGCAGCAGCAGCGGCTCCGCTTTGCGATGGCGCTGCTCTCGGATCCGGGCCTGCTGATCCTCGATGAGCCGACGACGGGCATGGATGTGGAGGGCCGGCGCGACTTCTGGAACGCGATCAGGGCCGATGCCGCCCGCGGCCGCACGGTTATCTTCGCCACCCACTACCTGGACGAGGCGGACGCGTATGCAGACCGGATCATCCTGGTCCGGCGCGGGCGCATCGTGGCGGACGGAACCGCCGCGCAGATCAAATCCATGGCCGCCGGCCGCACGGTGCGGGCGTCCGTCACCAATCTGGACCGGGACGCCATCGCCGCCCTCCCCGGTGTCGAGTCGGTGGAGGTGCGCGCGGACGGGGTGACCGTCAGCACCAAAGATTCGGACGCCGTCGCCCGCTATCTGCTGACCCAGACCGACGCCGGCAACCTGGAAATCACCTCCCACAACCTGGAGGACGCCTTCGTGGCGCTCACCTCCGACGATGCCGACGACGGCGTCATCCCTTCCGCCGGCGGCGGCCTCGCGGGCTTCGGCCCCGGCGCCACCGGCAACGAATCCGCCCTGTCCACCGCAAAGAAGGCCTGAGATGACCGTCTCCAACGTCCCCGCCAGCATCTCCATCGAACGGCACGTCCCTCCGTTCGGCGGCTTCAACCTGACGCTGCTGCGGATCGAAGTCAAGCGACGGTTCCGCAATAGGCGCACCCTGTTCTTCACCATTGCGTTCCCGGTGATCATGTTCGTGGCCTTTGGCAGCCAGTACAGGGATACCTCCATCGAGCCGGGGCGCACGGTGGCGGACGGTGCCACGTCCGTGGCGGCCTTCATTATGATCTCCATGGCGGTCTACGGCGCCATGCTGGCCTCCACGTCCGCCGGCGGCGCGGTCGCAATCGAGCGGGCGCTCGGCTGGAGCCGGCAGCTGCGGCTGACCCCGCTGGCCCCGGCGGCCAATATTGCCGTCAAGATCATCGGCGGCCTGGCGATCGGACTTCTGGCCGTGGTGGCCACCTTCGCCGCCGGCGCCATCATGGGCGTGCGGATGGCCCCGCAGATCTGGCTCCTCGCCGGCCTTGCCGCCTGGCTCGGCTCGCTGGTGTTCACAGCGCTCGGGCTGCTGGTGGGGTACCTCGTGCCCAGCGAGAACGTCATGCAGTTCATGGGTCCGGTGCTGGCATTCCTGGCGTTCTTCGGCGGCCTTTTCACCCCGCTGGACCAGATGCCGCAGGCCCTGCAGAACATCGGCGTGTGGACGCCCACCTACGGACTGGGCGAGATTGCCCGCGCGCCGCTGACCGGAGCGGATTTCAACTGGCTGGCCGTCGGGAATGTGCTGATCTGGCTGCTCGTCTTCGGCGTCGGCGCGGCGCTGGCCTTTCGCCGCGACACCAAACGCGTCTAGGAATTCCAGCACGACGCCGGCCGTTGCGGCCGCCGCGGCGGGTGGCCGGGCGGTGGTGGCCGCCGGCGTCGAACGACCAATTGCAGACTATTCGTGACCAAGGATCGTTAGGGTAAGCGCATGTCCTTCATTTCCCCGCGGACCTCGCCCGCCGGCAGCGAGGGGTGGGCCGCAACCGGGAGCTCCACGCCCACCCTGCGGCAGATGCTGCTGGACCGCGGGTCCCGACGCTGGGTCGTTGGCGCGTCAGTTGCGGCCGCTTTCCTGATTGCGAACATAGGGCGGGGGTTGGCCGCCGACCAGCGGCCCGCCGTCCTGAACGTTCTGATCTGGCTGCACGTGCTGGTTTTCCTGGCCGCGTTCATGTTCGGGCCGCCGCTGAGCTGGCGGCGCTCCGAACGCGGGAAGATCCTGATCGCCATCGGCTTCTTCCTGCTCAGCCTGCCGTTCTTCGCCTATTCCGGACCTGCGGATTCTGCGGCGTGGCTTTGGACGTATGTGGCTGTGTTCATCGGCGTGCAAACTCACGAGAGGGCTTATGGTCTCCTGCTGATCGGTGCGCTGGGGGTGGGGGCACTGGTCATCGCCCTTGCCAGCGGGATGCCGCTGGACCAGGGATTCGGACAGCCGGCCACCATCGCCTCCGTCGGCATGATGATGGGGGCGTTGTCCCGGCAGCTGGTGACCATCAGGCAGCTGAACGCCACCCGGCACGAGCTGGCCGAACTCGCCGTGGCGGAGGAACGCAACCGCCTGGCCCGGGACATGCACGACATCCTGGGCCACTCGCTGACGGTGATAGCGGTGAAGGCGGAACTGGCCGGCAAACTCATCGACGCGGCGCCGGACAAGGCCAAAGCGGAAATTGCCGACGTCGAAGACCTCGCCCGCAGCGCGCTCGCCGATGTCCGCTCGACGGTCAGTGGATACCGGGGCATCAATGTGATCTCGGAGCTGGCCGCGGCTCGGTCGGCCCTGGCCGCTGCCGGCATCGAGGCGGAAATTCCGGGGGCTGCGGACATGATCAGGACCAAACACAGGGAACTGGTGGGATGGGTCCTGCGGGAGGGAACAACCAACGTGATCCGGCACTCGAAGGCGCAGCACTGCACGGTTACTCTCAGCCAGCAGGGGGTCACCATCGACGACGACGGCGTCGGACCGGGCACCACAGACCGCGGCAACGGCCTACACGGACTGGCCGAACGCGCTGCGTCCGGCGGAGCAACGCTCACCACCGGTCGGTCACCGCTGGGCGGGTTCCGGTTGAGGCTGACGCTATGATCCGGCTGGTGATCGCAGACGATCAGGCCCTGGTCCGTGGGGCCCTCGCGGCCCTGCTGGGGCTGGAGAGCGATATCGAGGTTGTTGCCGAAGTGGGTCGCGGCGACGAGGTGGCCGGTGCGGTGGCCCGGACCAACGCCGATGTAGCCATGCTGGACGTCGAAATGCCCGGC
>JBIOFK010000093.1:0-9392 GCA_044447065.1 Actinomycetales bacterium
CACTGCGCCGACGGGACTGCGCCGGCGGGAATGCGCGCAGGGCGTTTAGGCTTAACACTGATGGCGCCCGTCCCGGCCTATCGGCTTGGTGCCGCCCCCGGAGGAGAGAGATGACAGTACAGAACGACGTCGATACGCCCCAGCTCGCTCGCTGGAAGCGGTTCCGCGGCAACCGCGAGTCGGCGCTGGCCGCCGAGCACGGCTGGCTGACCCTGACCTCCTACGAATGGCTGCGGACTACTGCCTCCCCGGTGGGAAACCTGCCCGGACTGTGGCGCACGAACGGCACCACGGCTTTCCTGGAGGCGGACGCCGCGGACGGCTACACGCTGGTCGAGACCGGCGAACCGGCGGTCGGCACCCTGGCCGCCGAACTCGGCAATGGAGATTCCCTGCTGTGGGTGCAGCGCGGCAGCGTCGCCGTCGAGCTGGTGGTCCGCTCCGGCAGCTACGCCATCCGCACCCGCGACTCGGCCTCCCCGGTGCGCACGGAGTTCCGGGGCGTCCCGACCTTCGGTTACCGCCCGGACCTGGTGCTGACAGGCAGGTTCGAAGCCTATCCGGAGCCGCGGCAGGTCTCGATCGGCACCTACCTGGCCGACGTCCGGGAGGACGCCATCCTGGTGGGGGAGGCATCCTTCACCGTGGACGGCTGCCCGCAGCGCCTGGCCGCCGAACAGGGCCCGCTGGGGTCGCTGATCTTCACCTTCCACGACTCCACGAACGGCGTGAGCACGGACGGCTGGCGCAAGCTCGAAACTCCGCGCCCGCGGCCCGACGGCACCGTCGTGCTGGACTTCAACCGCACCGTGAACTATCCCAGCGCCTTCACTGACTTCGGAACCTGCCCGATGCCGGTCGGCAACAACGTGGTGGACGCGCCCATCCCGGCCGGGGAGAAGAAGAAGCGCTAAACGATGGCGGAGATCCCTGTCACGGCGCGGCCGGCGATCAGGGTATTGATCTCGTACGAGCCCTCGTAGGTGTAGATGGCCTCGGCGTCGGCGAAGATCTTGGCCATACCGAAATCCGTGCTGATGCCGTTGCCGCCGAGCAGCGACCGGCCCATGGCCACCGTTTCGCGCATCCGGGCCGTGGTGAACGCCTTGGCCAGGGCAACCTGCTCCATCCCGGCGGCGCCCGTGGACTGCAGCTGGGCGATGCGGACCATCACGCCCATGCTGGCGACGGCGTTGCCCAGCATCTGCACCAGCTGCTGCTGCACCAGCTGGAAGGAGGCGAGCGGCCGGCCGAACTGCTGGCGCTCCACCACGTACGCGCGGGCGACGTCGAAGGCCGCCAACTGCTGGCCGACGGCCTGCCACGCCACCGAAATCCGCGAACCGCGCAGCAGCCGGTTGGTGTCCTTGAAGCTGTTGATGCCGGTGAACCGGTCCGCCTCGCTGACCTGCACGTCGGTGAGCGTGATGTGCGCGTTCTGCACCGTCCGCAGCGCGATCTTGTTCTCGATCTTGGTCCGCACCACTCCGGGCAGGGCAGCGTCCAGGATGAATCCGCGGACCTCCCCGGTGTCGGCGTCCTTGGCCCACAGCAGCATCCGGTCGCAGAAGGTGCCGTTGCCGATCCAGCGCTTGGCGCCGTTGAGGATCCAGCCGTCTCCCGCGCGCCGGGCCGTGGTGGCCATGCCGCCTGCCACGTCGGAGCCGTGCAGCGGTTCGGTCAGCGCGAACGCCCCGGTGATCGTCAGGTCCATGGCGTCGGCCAACAACCGCCGCTTCTGGTCCGCCGAGCCGAACTCGTGCAGCGACTCGACGAACAGGTCGTGGTGGACCAGGAAAAAGGTGGCGAGCGAGGTATCGACGCGGGTCATTTCCGCGATGACCAGCCCGGCGAACAGGTGGCTGTAGCCGCGTTGGGCGGGCGTGCTCAGCTCCAGCGCCGCAAGTTTCGGCAGCAGCTGCGCGGGGAATTCCGCGTCATTCCACCATTGGGCCGCGAACGGCGCCACCTCGGCGGCAAGGAAGCCCCGCAGCTCCGTGAGCTTGCGCCGCTCGTTGTCCGGCAGGAGGGACTCGAAGTCGAAGAAGTCCGCCGCGGGCAGGTCCCGCGCCGCGCCGGTCACTTGGGCTGCATCCGGATGGCACCGTCGAGGCGGATGGTCTCCCCGTTGAGCATGGCGTTGGCGAGAATGTGCTCCACCAGGGCCGCGTACTCCTCCGGTTTGCCCAGCCGGGAAGGGTGCGGCACCTGCGCCCCCAGCGAGTCCTGGGCGTCCTGCGGCAGCGAGGCCATCATCGGCGTCTCGAAGATACCGGGAGCGATGGTGACCACCCGCACCAGCACCCTGGCCAGTTCGCGCGCCAGCGGCAGTGTCATGGCGGCGACGGCGCCCTTGGACGCCGAGTACGCAGCCTGCCCGATCTGTCCGTCAAAGGCGGCCACCGAGGCGGTGTTGATGATGACGCCCCGCTCGGAGGTCCCGTACGGACCCGGAACCGGTTCGGTGCGCGCCATCGCGGCAGCGGCCAGGCGCAGCACGTTGAACGTTCCGATCAGGTTGACGTTGATGACCTTGCTGAACATCTCCAGCGGCAGGACCCCCTCCCGGCCCAGCACGCGCCCGGGCGTGGCGACGCCGGCGCAGTTGACGACGGTGCGCAGCGCCCCGAGCGATACGGCGGCGTCGACGGCGGCCTGCACCTGCTCCTCATTCGTCACGTCGGCGGGGGCGAAGACCGCACGGTCCCCCAGTTCGGCGGCCAGCGCGGCCCCCCTGGATGCGGGCAGGTCCACCAGCACGACGGCGGCACCTGCGGCATGCAGCCGGCGCGCCGTTGCGGCACCCAGGCCGGAGGCCCCTCCGGTGATCAGCGCTACGGAATCGGCAAGTTCCACAATCTCTCCTCGTTGAGCAAAAGCAGTTAATTCATGTTAACTGAAACACCGGCGGCGGGAAGCCACAGCGGGTAGTCTCATCTCCATGACGACCCCGGCGGAATGGGCAGCCCGGGCGCAGGCTGCCGCTGACACTGTCACCACGCATTTCGGACACCGGCTGCTGGGCCTACCCGATACCTGGATAGCCTCGGTGCGTTCCCCTTCCCCTTCAGTGTTTTCCCCTTCAGGGTTTTCCCCTTCAGGGGCGTTCCCGGTCCCGTGGTCCGAATGGCATTACTGGTGGCAGGCGCACTACCTGGATGCCGTGCTGGACAGCGCCCAGCGCCGCGGGCGGACCTCGTCCGGGCTGGAACTGCGGCGCGCCGGCGCCCTGCTGCGCGGCATCCGGAAACGCAACGGCCTGCGCCTGGCCAACAGCTATTACGACGACATTGCATGGCTGGCCCTCGCCGCCGGACGCCTCGATGCCCTCGCCTCCGCCAGCGGCGCAACCAGCCCCGGACTGTCCCGGCGTGCCGTCCAGGTCCTGGGCCGCCGGCTGGACCGGGCCCGGACCGACGATCTGGGCGGCGGACTGTTCTGGAGCACCAAGCGGGACTTCAAGAACACGCCCGCGACTGCCCCGGCCGCCCTCTTCCTGGTCCGGCAAGGCCGCCCGGCGCCCGCCCAGGCCCTGCTGGACTGGCTGCACGGCACCCTGTTCGATGCCGGAACGGGCCTCTACCTGGACGGCATCAAGATCCTGCCCACCGGCACGGAAACCGAGCGGGGAATCTACAGCTACAACCAGGGCACCGTGCTCGGCGCCCTGGTCGAGCTGGGCGGGGCGGCCAACCTGCGCCGCGCCGCGGACCTGATTTCGGCGGTCGAGGCCCATCTCACCGAGGACGGCCCCGCCGGCACCCGGGTGCTGACTCTCTCCGGTTCGGGCGACGGCGGACTGTTTACCGGGATTCTGGCCCGCTACCTCGGCGTCGCCGCCCTCCGGACCGGCCTCGACGCACGGGCGCGGGAAACGGCCGTCCGGCTCGTCCTGGACACCGCGGAATCGCTCTGGCAGGCTCGCTCCGCCGTGCCGTTCCTGCGGTTCCCCGCCAGCCACAGCGAACCCGCCGCCCGCACGTATCCCCCGGACGCCGCCGTCGAACTTTCCACCCAGCTGCAGGCCTGGATGACCCTCGAATGCGCCTGCCGGCTGGCCTCCCCGGACGCCCTTGGGTAATTAAGGCACTCAAATGTGACCTAATATGAGTGATGATGGTCACATCGGGGGCTCGTGGCTGGAAAACTTAGGGTTGGCTAACCTACAGTCGATTCAGAAGCAGCGGGCAGACGCCGCCCGCCTCCGAACGAAAGGCTCCTCAGTGAAGCTTGGACTCAAGCCCGCCGCCGCCCTCGCCACCGCACTCGCGGCGACCCTGGCCCTCTCCGCCTGCGGCGGGGCATCGACGGGCAGTGCCAGCGGCAAGGACAGCGACGGCATCGTCGTCTACAACGCCCAGCACGAGGAACTCACGCAGGCCTGGGCCGACGCCTTCACCAAGGAGAGCGGCATCAAGGTCACCCTGCGCAGCGGCGACGACTCGGCCCTGAGCAACCAGCTCATCCAGGAGGGCAAGAACTCCCCGGCGGACGTGTTCCTGACCGAGAATTCCCCCGCGATGAGCCAGGTGGAGAATGCAGGCCTTTTCGCCCCCATCGATCCGGCCACCGTCGCCCAGGTGCCGGCCGCATACCGGCCCTCCACCAACAAATGGACAGGCATCGCCGCCCGCAGCACCGTCTTCGCCTACAACCCGTCGAAGCTCAGCGCCGACCAGCTGCCGAAGTCGATCATGGACCTGTCCGATCCGTCCTGGAAGGGCCGCTGGGGCGCGTCCCCCTCGGGCGCCGACTTCCAGGCCATCGTCTCCGCCATGCTCCAGCTCAAGGGTGAGGACACCACGTTGTCCTGGCTGAAGGCCATGAAGGACAACGTCAAGACCTACAAAGGCAACAGCACCGCGATGAAGGCCGTGAACGCCGGCGAGGTGGACGGCGCCATCATCTACCACTACTACTACTTCGGCGACCAGGCCAAGACCGGCGAGAACAGCAACAACGTCAAACTCGAATACTTCAAGAACCAGGATCCCGGCGCCTTCGTCTCCATCTCCGGCGGCGGCGTGCTGGCCTCCAGCAAGCACCAGCAGCAGGCACAGGAATTCCTGAAGTTCATCACCGGCAAGGCCGGCCAGGACATTCTGCGCACCGGGACGTCGTTTGAGTACCCGGTCGCGAGCGGCGTCCAGGCCAACCCGAAGCTGGTGCCGCTGTCCGAGTTGGATGCCCCCAAGGTTGATCCGGCATCCCTGAACTCGAAGAAGGTCACCGAGCTGATGACCAAGGCAGGTCTGCTCTAGGACTTGGCGAATTCAACAGCCTTGCCCGGCGCAGGACCGGCACGACGGCGGGCGGCAGGCCGGGGCAAACGCCCCCGCCCGTCGCTGGCCGTCGTGCTGCTGTGCGGCGCCATCTCCCTGTTCGCCCTGATCCCGCTGGCCTATGTGGCGACCATGACGGTCTCGGCCGGCTGGGACAGCATCCAAACCCTGGTGTTCCGCCCCAGGGTGGCCGAACTGCTGATGAACACGTTCTGGCTGGTGGTCCTGACTGTTCCGCTGTGCATCCTGTTTGGCGTGGGCGGGGCCTGGCTGGTGGAACGCACCACGCTGCGCGGACACCGCGCCTGGTCGCTGCTGCTCGCCGCCCCGCTGGCCATCCCCGCGTTCGTGAACAGCTATGCCTGGGTCAGCGCCATCCCGTCCCTTGGCGGGGTGTTCTCCGGGGTGCTCATCGCCACCCTGAGCTACTTTCCGCTGGTCTACATTCCCGCCGCCGCCACCCTGAGCCGGCTGGACCCGTCGCTGGAACAGAGCGCCGCCTCCCTGGGTCTCGGACCCTGGCGGACGTTCTTCCGGGTGGTGCTCCCGCAGCTGCGGCTGGCCATCACCGGCGGGGCGCTGCTGGTCTCCCTGCACCTGCTCTCCGAATACGGCGCCTTCGCCCTGGTCAGGTTCGACACGTTCACCACGGCCATCTACGAGCAGTTCCAGTCCACCTTCAACGGCACGGCGGCGAATATGCTCGCCGGCGTGCTCGTGTTCTTCTGCCTGCTGCTGCTGCTGGCCGAATCCCGCACCCGCGGGGCGGCCCGCTACGCCCGGATCGGCTCCGGCGCCCAGGCCAATCCGACGCGGTTGCGGCTGCGCGGCTGGGCGGTGCCGTCCCAGCTGGCCCTGCTGGCCCTGACGGCGCTGGCGTTCGGGCTGCCCCTGGCCTTCGTGGGACGCTGGATCGTCGCCGGCGGCGCGGACATCTGGAACCGCGCGGAGCTCCTCCCCGCCCTTTTGCAGACGCTCGGGTACGGGCTCGGCGGCGCGCTGGCCACCACCCTGCTGGCCTTCCCGCTGGCCTTCCTGGTGGTCCGGTATCCCGGCTGGCTCACCAGAATCTTCGAGAGCGCCAACTACATTTCCAGCTCCATGCCCGGCATCGTCGTCGCGCTGGCCTTCGTGACCATTACGGTGCGCGGACTTCCCGGCATCTACCAGACGGCCGTTGTGCTAGTGGCGGCCTATGTGCTGTTGTTCATGCCCCGCTCGCTGGTCAATCTGCGGGCCGGACTGGCGCAGGCGCCGCGGGAACTGGATGAGGCGGCCCGCGCCCTGGGCAGGCCGCCGCTGGTGGCGTTCCTGCGCGTGACCCTGCGGCTGAGTGCACCGGCCGCCGCGGGCGGGGCGGCCCTGGTGTTCCTGGGTATCGTCAACGAGCTGACCGCAACGCTGCTGCTTTCCCCCAATGGAACGCATACCCTGGCCACCGAATTCTGGGCGCTCAGCAGCGAGATCGACTACGCCGGGGCTGCCCCGTACGCCCTGCTGATGATCGTGTTGTCGGCGCCGATGGCGTATCTCCTTTTCAGCCAATCCAAGAAAGCAGCCGGCCAGTGACCAACCCCCGCCCGGAGTATGCCCGGCCCCAGCGCATGTCCGCGGAGATCGCCGCCAGCACGGACCAGCACCTGGTCATCGCGGATGTGACCAAGTCCTTCGGAACCACAGCCGTCCTGCGCGGGGTGGACCTCGCCGTCGCCAAGGGCGGCACGACGGCGATCGTTGGTCCCTCGGGGTCGGGCAAGACAACGCTGCTGCGCGTCATTGCCGGCTTCGAGGCCCCCGATTCGGGGGCGGTGTCCATGGACGGCGCCGCGGTGGCCGGAGCCGGGTCCTGGGTTCCGGCACACCGGCGCGCGGTGGGCTACGTGGCGCAGGACGGCGCCCTGTTTCCGCACCTGAGCGTCGCCCAGAACGTGGCGTTTGGGCTGAAAAAGCGCGGCAAAGGCTCGGCGGCGAAGGTCGCCGAACTGCTGGAGATGGTGTCGATGGATCCCGGCTACGCCAAGCGCCGGCCCAGCGAACTCTCCGGCGGACAGCAGCAGCGGGTGGCCCTGGCCCGCGCGCTGGCCCGCGAGCCGGAACTGATGCTCCTGGACGAGCCGTTCAGCGCACTCGATGCCGGGCTGCGCAGCTACACGCGGCACGCCGTCGCCAAGGTCCTCGCCGAGGCCGGGGTCACCACCATTCTGGTTACCCACGACCAGGGCGAGGCGCTCTCCTTCGCGGACCAGGTGGCGGTGATGCGCGACGGCCGGCTGGCCCAGATCGGCAACCCCTTCGTCGTCTACACCAGGCCGGCGGACCGGGCCACCGCGGAATTCCTCGGCGACGCGGTCATTCTGGAGGCGTGGCTCGAAGGCTCGCTCGCCCTGTGCTCCCTCGGCGGCATTCCGGTACGGCGTCCGCCGGCGCAGGGTCGCGTGCAGCTGATGCTGCGCCCCGAGCAGATCCGGATCGCGGAGGGCGGCCCGATCCGCGGGCGGGTGGTGGAGACGGACTATTTCGGGCCCGAAACCACCGTGCGGATCCAGCTCGAACCGCTTACCCCGGATCCGGCCAAACCGTACGACCCGCACCAGCCCAAGGGCGGGGAAATCATCACCATCCGGCATTGGAACGCCATGCTCGCCCGGCCCGGCAACCAGCTGTCGCTGCGGGTCGTTGGCGAGGGCGTCGCGTTCCCTTACGCGTAGCGGCGCTTCGGCCGGAGCTTACTCCTGCTTGCCTCCGCTTAGCCCTGCTTCGGCCTGCGCTTTTGCGGATACGGTGTTTCGCCGCGGGCCAGCTGCTGCACGAATCCGGCGATCTTCCGCGCCCTGGCCCCGGCCGAGGTGACCGATCCCGTGCGGTAGACCAGGGCGTAACGGTTGGCGGCGGTCAGCACGTCGAACATGGCCTGCGCCGCCGGATCCGCGGCGATCGCCTCGGCCAGGTCAGCGGGGACCACGGCCGTGGCCTGCCCGGCGTAGGCCGCCTCCCAGCGGCCGTCGGCCTTGGCGGCGTCGACGGCGGCCCGTCCGGCCGGCGCCAGCAGGCCCTCCTCCGCCAGCCTGGCAATCCGGTCCACGTTGTTCTTGGACCACTTGCTCGCCGCGGTGCGCGGGGTGAAACGCAGAACATAGCTGCCCTCATCCCGGCGGCCAAGCACGCCGTCGATCCAGCCAAAGCACAGCGCCTCGTTCAGCGCCGCCTCATAGGTCAGCCCGGTCACGGTGCCGCCCTTCTTGTGCAGCACCAGCCGCACCCCGGGCACGGTGGCATGGTTCTGCTCCAGCCACTCACGCCAGGTGCGTGCATCCGGGACCAGCAATTCCGGCAGTTCAGCCGCCTTGGTATTCATGGCATCACCCTAAGCCAGCAATTGCTGGCATTCTAGGAATGCCCCACCCAAGGAGAACCATCGATGCTTCGTATCCGCCCCATCCGCTTCACCTCCCGCATGGACAGCTGCGGCCACCTCCTCGACACGCTCGGCCTAGCCGTCGTCGAGGACCACGGCGGCTGGAAGGTGCTCGACTGCGGTGACGGACGGATCGGCCTGCACGCCGTTCCTGCCGGGGACCCGCGGGACGGCACGATGGTCTTCGGCGTGGAAATCCGCGACCGGGCCGAATTTGCGCGGCGCACACTGGCGGCGGGTACCCGGGCGGAACTGGTGGAAACGGAGCACGGGCCCAGTGTGCGGGTCACCGCGCCGGACGGGACCGGTTTCCTGGCCGACCCCGCCGCGCAGCCTTCTGCGGACCGGTCGGTGCAGCCCGCGGCCGGGCGTGCGGAGCTGAGTCTTCGGGTGACGTGGACGTCGGCCGACCCGGCGGCTGCGGCCCGCGTACTCGCGGACATCGGGGCCAAACCGGTGGACGGGGCGGACGCTGCGGACACCTCCACGGCATGGTTCCGCGCCAAGAACGGGGGCCTCGCCGGGACGGCAGCGGCCGACGGGACGTCTGTCGCGTTCGGCTTTGCGTACGACGGCGTCCTGGAACCGTTGCTTGCCGACCTCACCGCGGGCGGCATTGCGGCCCGCATCGTTTCCGGACCGGACGGTGCAGCCCTGCTGATACCCGATCCGGACACCGCCGGCCGGTCCAGGCC
>JBIOFK010000094.1:0-9372 GCA_044447065.1 Actinomycetales bacterium
AGCGGCGGGCAGGCTAATTGCTGTTGATGAAATCCAGCAAGACCGCAGCCTGGTTCTGTACGGGGTCTTTGGCACCATAGAGAAGGACCACGTGGGTATGGGTGTCGATGGCTTCACGAAGTTCCTGCACCGCGGGATTAGACGACAATTCTGCTCGGTAAGCCGCTTCGAAGGCGGCGAAATTGCCTGATTCGTGGTGAAACGCTTTCCGCACCTCGTCCGACGGCGCCGCTTCCTTGAGCCACAGATCAAGGCATGCCCGCTCTTTGCTGATGCCGCGGGGCCACAACCGGTCGACCAGGATCCGGAACGGACGTGGGTCACCGCCGTCGGCGCCGCTACCGCCGCCGCCCGCGCCGTCGTCGTCGTAAATCCGCTTCAGCGATACCTGGCCCATGTCCGCAGTCTAACCCGCACCCCGGCAGCGGAAGGGCAGCGGCAAACCATGAAAGAATTGCCCCATGGCAGACACTAACCCGGGCACAGACACGCCCGCAGCACCCCTGACCGCCGCCCGCACCGCAAACGTTCCGGACAAGCCCGCGCTGGAGGGACTTGAGGACATCCTGACCAGGCGCTGGCTCGCCGAGGGCACGTATAGGTTCAATCCCGACACCAGCCGGGACGAGGTCTACTCGATAGACACTCCCCCGCCCACAGCGTCCGGGTCGCTGCACGTGGGGCACATGTTCTCCTACACGCAGACGGATGTCCTGGCCCGCTACCAGCGCATGAAGGGTAAGAACGTCTTCTACCCGATGGGCTGGGACGACAATGGCCTGCCCACCGAGCGACGGGTACAGAACTTCTACGGCGTGCGCTGCGATCCCGCCATTCCCTATCGCGACGGGTACACGCCGCCGGCCACCCCGGCCAAGAACCAGCGCGATTTCGAGGTCATTTCCCGGCGGAACTTCATTGAGCTGTGCGAGGAACTCGCGGTCGAGGACGAAAAGGTCTTCGAAGATCTGTTCCGGACCCTGGGCCTGTCGGTGGACTGGTCGCTGGGCTACCGCACCATCGACGACGTCTCCCGTGCCGTGTCCCAGCGCGCCTTCCTGGCGAATCTGGCCGCCGGCGACGCGTATATGGCTGAGGCTCCGACCCTGTGGGATGTCACCTTCCGCACGGCCGTGGCGCAGGCGGAAATTGAGGACCGTGAGATGCCGGGCGCCTATTACCGGTACCCCTTCACCACGGCCGACGGCGCCGAGGTCTTCATCGAGACGACCCGCCCCGAACTATTGGCCGCCTGTGCTGGGCTGGTGGCCCATCCCGACGACGAACGCTACAAGCCGCTGTTCGGCACCAAGGTGATCTCGCCGCTGTTCGGCGTCGAGGTTGAGGTGTTCCCCCACCCGCTCGCCAAGCCGGACAAGGGCTCCGGCGTCGCAATGGTGTGCACCTTCGGGGACCTGACAGATGTGACCTGGTGGCGTGAACTGCAGTTGCCGACCCGAGCCATCGTTGGCCGCGACGGCCGGATCAGCGGCGAAACACCCGCCTGGATCACCGAGGCCCGAGGCCGGGAAAACTTCGCGAAACTGGCCGGCAAGACCGTGTTCAGCGCCAAGGAAACCGTCGTCCAATTGCTGGCCGACGCCAATCTGCTCGACGGCGAGCCGAAAAAGATCAGCCACCCGGTGAACTTCTTCGAAAAGGGCGATAAGCCGCTGGAGGTGGTGACCTCCCGGCAGTGGTACCTCCGCAATGGCGGCCGCGACCAGGACCGCCGTGAGCGGCTGATCGGCCGGGGCAAGGAGATTGACTTCCACCCGCCGTTTATGCGCTCCCGCTACGACAATTGGATTTCCGGCCTGAACGGGGATTGGCTGGTCTCCCGGCAGCGCTTTTTCGGGGTGCCGATCCCTGTCTGGTACCCGCTGGACGCCGACGGCAACCCCGACTACGACCGTCCGATCCTGCCCGAGGATGCGTCCCTGCCGGTGGACCCGGCCGCGGAGGCGGCACCGGGTTACGCCGAAGACCAGCGCAATGCCCCCGGCGGATTCACCGGCGACGCCGATGTGCTCGATACCTGGGCCACGTCGTCCCTGACCCCCCAGATTGTTGGCGGTTGGAGCCGCGACGAGGACCTGTTTGCGAAAGTCTTCCCGTTCGACCTGCGGCCGCAGGGACACGACATCATCCGGACCTGGCTGTTTTCCTCCGCTGTTCGTGCGGACGCGCTGCAGGGTGTTGCGCCGTGGAAGCATGCCGCTATCTCAGGCTGGATCCTCGACCCGGACCGTAAGAAGATGTCCAAGTCCAAGGGCAACGTCGTGGTCCCGACCGATGTGCTCAACGACTACGGCTCCGATGCCGTGCGCTACTGGGCGGCCTCGGCCAAGCTGGGTTCGGATACCGCCTACGAGATTGCGCAGATGAAGATCGGCCGCCGCCTGGCCATCAAGCTGCTCAATGCATCCAAATTCGTCCTCAACCTGGGCCCGACAGAGGATTCCGTGGTTTCAACGGACCAAGAGGTCGTCAGCAACCCGCTGGACCGCGCCGTCTTGGCCCAGCTTGCCGCCGTGGTGGAGCAGTCGACGACGGCGTTCGAGGCGTACGACTACGCCCGGGCCCTCCAGCTGACCGAAACGTTCTTCTGGTCCTTCACCGACGACTACGTCGAGCTCATCAAGGACAGGGCTTACGGTGCCGCCGGAGACGCCGAGCAGGCATCGGTGCTGGCGGCCCTCGCGACTGTGCTGGACACACTGCTGCGCCTGTTCGCTCCGTTCCTGCCGTTTGCCACCGAAGAGGTCTGGTCATGGTGGCGTGGCGGTTCAGTGCACACTGCGGTGTGGCCGACGGCCGTGCACCCCGGATCCGACGCCGATTCGTCGATGCTTGCTGCGCTCGGGGCTGCATTGAGCGGCATCCGCAAGGCGAAGTCTGAAGCCAAGGTCAAGCAGCGCACGGAAGTCTTCAGCGCCACGGTGACGGCGCCGGCGGCGGCGCTGCGGCAGGTGCGCGCCGGCCTCGGCGATCTCAAGGCGGCCGGCAATGCCCGTGAACTGGAACTGGTCGAGGGCGCGGAACTGTCCGTTTCCGATGTGGTACTGGCTCCCCCCGAGGAATCCGCACGGGCGTAGCGCTTCCGTGAAAAAGCCGGCCAGGGTCACCGACGCATCCCACATCCGGCCAGCGTCCTCGCCCTTGGGGATCCGGGTAATGACGGGGCCGAAGAATGCCGTCCCGTTGAAGGCGACAACGGGGGTTCCGACGTCCTGCCCAACGAGAGAAATCCCGGCCTCGTGACTCGCGTTGAGCTGCTGGTCGTATTCGGTGCTGGTGCCGTAACCGGCCAGTTCAGCGGGAAGCCCCACCTCGGCGAGGGATTCGGCGACGATGGCATCCCAGTCGTCCTGTTTACGCAGGTGCCGGCGGGTGCCCATCGCGTCGTAGAGAGGCTTGACGACGGCCTCGCCGTGCAGTTCCCGCGCGGCGGTGATCACCCGAACGGGCGCAATGCCCTTCTCCATGTCGTTCCGGTACTGCTCCGAGAGTCCTTCACGGCCCGAGTTCAGGATGGACAGGCTCATGACGTGCCAGTCAACCTTGATGTTCCTGACCTCCTCGACTTCTCCTATCCACCGGGACGTCGCCCAGGCAAAGGGGCACAGCGGGTCGAACCAGAAGTCGGCGTGGTTGACGGCCACCGCGCCGGAGGTACCATTTCCCGCCGCGGCGGTTTCGAGAGTTGCGGTTTCGGTTGTGGCAGTTTCAGTCAAGATTCCTCCAGGGATCACAGCGTGGCCCACGCGCGAATCAAACCGGCGCATAGGGGTGTCAATATTTACAACACCGCCGGGGCGCCGGTCATTCCGACCGGCGGCTTCCCTCCCGGGACGCGTTCTCCCCAGGCTAGGCGGTCTTGCCGCGCCGCTTGGCGACGACGTCGTGCGGGATCAGGGTGGGTTCGGCCTTCTTTGCCACGACCTCGGCCGTGATCACCACACTGGCCACGTCCTCGCGGCTTGGCAGGTCGAACATCACCGGAAGCAGCACTTCCTCCATGATGGCGCGCAGCCCGCGGGCGCCGGTCCCCCGCTCCAATGCCTGGTCAGCAATGGCGTCCAGGGCATCGGTTTCGAAGACGAGCTCCACCCCGTCGAGCGCGAACATCTTCTGGTACTGCTTGACCAGGGCATTCTTCGGCTCCGACAGGATCTGGATCAGCGCCGGACGGTCAAGGTGCGACACCGTGGTGATAACGGGAAGCCGGCCGATAAACTCGGGAATCAGCCCGAATTTCAGCAGGTCCTCGGGCATGACGTCCCCGTAGCTGGCGGTCTCCTTCTTGAGCGCGCTTAGCGGTGCGCCGAATCCGATGCCCTTCTTGCCGGCACGTGAACCGATGATCTCCTCAAGGCCCGCAAAGGCGCCGGCGACGATGAACAGCACGTTCGTAGTGTCGATCTGGATAAATTCCTGGTGCGGATGCTTGCGTCCGCCCTGCGGCGGCACCGAGGCGACCGTACCCTCAAGAATCTTCAGCAGCGCCTGCTGCACGCCCTCGCCGCTGACGTCCCGGGTGATCGACGGGTTTTCGCTCTTGCGGGAAATTTTGTCGATCTCATCGATATAGATGATGCCCTGTTCGGCCTTTTTGACGTCGTAGTCGGCGGCCTGAATGAGCTTGAGAAGGATGTTCTCCACGTCCTCGCCCACATAGCCCGCTTCGGTCAGCGCAGTGGCGTCGGCGACGGCGAACGGAACGTTGAGCCTGCGGGCCAGGGTTTGCGCCAGATAGGTCTTGCCGCAACCTGTGGGCCCGATCAGGAGGATGTTCGACTTGGCCAGCTCGACGTCGTCGTGCCCTGCACCCTCGGCCAGCGAACCGCTCTTGGACGTATGGCCGGAGCGGATCCGCTTGTAATGGTTGTAAACGGCGACGGCGAGGGAGCGTTTTGCGGGCTCCTGGCCGATCACGTATTCCTGCAGGAAGTCGAAAATTTCCCGGGGTTTGGGCAGTTCGAAGCTACCCAGGTCCGCTACCTCCGCGAGCTCCTCTTCGATGATTTCATTGCAGAGTTCGATACATTCGTCGCAGATGTAGACACCGGGACCGGCAATGAGCTTGCGGACCTGCTTTTGGCTTTTGCCGCAGAAAGAGCACTTCAGTAGATCAGTGCTCTCGCCAATCCGAGCCATGTGTGAATCCCTTCGTGTCTATCCCAGGTGCGTAGCCTCCACTCTAGGCCAAAAGTCTGACATTGAACGGAACCCGGACGCCGGGGCGCCCCACTTTCGCGGGGACACTCCGGCGCCGGTCGTGCGTGTGTGCCGGTTATTTGGTGATGGCCTGCGGCTTGATCTTGCGGGGCACCAGCACTTCGTCGATCAGCCCGTAATCCTTCGCCTCGGCGGCGGTCAGGATCTTGTCCCGCTCGATGTCGTTGTTCAGCTGTTCGGGCGTGCGGCCGGAGTGGCTGGCCAGGGTTTCCTCCAGCCAGGTGCGCATGCGCATGACCTCGGCAGCCTGGATCTCCAGGTCGGAGGCCTGGCCGCCCTGGCCGCCGGAGAGTGCCGGCTGGTGAATCAGCACGCGGGCGTTCGGCAGCGCAAGCCGCTTGCCGGGGGCTCCCGCGGCCAGCAGCACCGCGGCGGCGCTGGCGGCCTGGCCCAGGCAGACCGTCTGAACCTCGGGGCGGATGAACTGCATCGTGTCGTAGATGGCAGTCATCGCGGTGAAGGAACCGCCCGGCGAATTGATGTACAGGGTGATGTCGCGGTCCGGGTCCGTGGACTCAAGGACCAGCAGCTGGGCCATGATGTCGTCGGCCGATGCGTCGTCCACCTGGACGCCGAGGAAGATAATGCGGTCCTCGAACAGCTTCGTGTACGGATCCTGGCGCTTGAAGCCGTACGGGGTGCGCTCCTCGAACTGCGGGAGGACGTAGCGGCTCGTGGGAAGGGTTCCGGCGGTGCTGGCGGGACTGTTGAAATTGAAGTTCACTTCTGCTCCTGAATAGTTCTCTACGCCGGAATTACTGTGCTTGGGTGCCGCCGCCGCCGGAAACGGCTCCGGCGTGGGCGCTGATCTTGTCGAAGAAGCCATATTCCAGGGCCTCCTCGGCGGTGAACCACTTGTCACGGTCATTGTCCTTGAGGATCTTCTCCACGGTCTGTCCGGTCTGCTCGGCGGTAAGTTCCGCCATGACCTTCTTCATATGCAGGATCAGCTCGGCCTGGATCTTGATGTCCGAGGCGGTGCCGCCGATGCCGCCGGAGGGCTGGTGCATCAGGATCCTGGCGTGCGGTGTGGCATAGCGCTTGCCCTTGGTGCCGGAGGAGAGCAGGAACTGCCCCATCGACGCGGCCAGTCCGGTGGCCACGGTCACGACATCGTTCGGAATGAACTTCATCGTGTCGTAGATGGCCATGCCTGCCGTCACGGAGCCGCCGGGCGAGTTGATGTAGAGGTAGATGTCCTTGTCGGGGTCCTCTGCGGAGAGGAGCAGCAGCTGCGAGCAGATCGCGTTGGCATTCTCGTCCCGCACCTCCGAGCCAAGCCAGATGATGCGTTCCTTCAGCAGCCGGTTGTAGATGTAGTCGTCCCGGCTCGCCGGCTCGACCGTCGCCATTGTGGGTGTGTACCGCTGTTCCATGGTGGGATTTACCTCTCGTACGCCACTTGATTTCCTACTTGGACAGTAGCGGGTTTCGCGCGTCGTTTGTTTCCGCACGCCCTACTGTTCGCTGACGGCGCACGAGCGCGGTCCGCACCCAACTGGGTCGCAGTTATGGTCGCTATGAGCGCTCATAACTGCGTTAAGTGCGACCTAGTGGGGTTAACGCAGTGCGCCGCGGGTTCCGGGGGAACTCGCGGCGCATCGGGCGTACCGGGACGGCCTAGAAGCGGGCGGCGCCCGGATCGTCGGTGGCCGGGGTGCCGTCGGCGTTGGTGACTTCGCCCTCAAGGACCTCGTCGGAGTCGTCGCCGTCTTCGGCCACGGTCTCGTCGTCGCCGCTGCGCACAAAATCGCTCAGGTCAACGGGGTTGCCGTTGGTGTCGGTGACCTTGGCCTCGGCGAGCACCGCGGCGAGGGCCTTACGACGGCGGACCTCGGAGACGATCATCGGCACCTGGCCCGTGGAGTCCAGCATCTGGGCGAACTGGTTCGGTTCCATACCGTACTGGCTGGAGGAGGACACGATGTATTCGATCAGCTCGTTCTGGCTGACACCGATCTCTTCCTTCTCGGCCACGGCGTCGAGGATGATCTCGTTCCGGAAGCCGCGCTCCGTGTTGGACTTGACCTCGGCGCGGTGCTCCTCGGTGTCGTGGTCCTCGCCGGCATCGGACGCATTGGCGCCGGTGAAGTGCTGTTCGACCTGTTCGACGATGATGGAATCGGGCACCGGAACGTCAATGAGTTCCACGAGCTTGTCCAGCACCTTGTCCCGGGCCTCGACACCCTGGTCGACAACCTTGGATTCGGCCACCTGCTTGACCAGGTCGGCGCGCAGTTCTTCGATCGTGTCGAACTCGCTGGCCAGCTGGGCGAATTCGTCGTCGGCCTCGGGGAGTTCGCGGACCTTGACGGACTGGACGGTGACCTTGACCTGTGCGGCCTGGCCTGCGTGCTCGCCGCCCACCAGCGTGGTGTCGAAGATGGCATCCTCGCCGTCGCTCAGGCCGGTGACTGCCTCGTCGAGCCCTTCGAGCATGTTGCCCGCGCCGATCTGGTAGGACAGGCCCGCGGCGGAGTCAACCTCTTCGCCGTCGATCGTGGCGGTGATGTCGATGGAGAGGAAATCCCCCTCGGCGGCGGGACGCTCTACGGTCTTCAGCGAGCCGAAGCGGCCGCGCAGTTCGTCCAGGGCCTTGGTGACGTCCTCATCGGAGGTTTCGCTGGCGGCGACCTCGATCTCGATGCCCTTGTAGTCGGGCAGCTCGATCTCGGGGCGGATGTCCACCTCGACCTGGAACTTCAGTCCGCCGTCCTTGGACGTCGGGTCCGGGACCTCGGTGACCTCGACCTCCGGCCGGCTGAGCGGAACGATGCCCGTCTCCTGGACAGCGGCCTGGTACCAGCCGTTGAGGCCATCGTTGATGGCCGTCTCCAGCACGTAGCCCCGGCCAACGCGCTGGTCGATCAGCTGATTGGGAACCTTGCCCTTGCGGAAGCCAGGAACCTGCACCTGAGTAGCAATCGTCTTGTAAGCCTCATCAATGCTCGGCTTCAATTCCTCGAACGGAACCTCGACGTTGAGCTTGACCCTAGTGGGTGTGAGGTTTTCGACAGCGCTCTTCACAGCGTGTAACTCCTGATTGGTCGGCAAGTAAGGTCGGCACCTGCAGCCGTCGGAAATCCGGCGATTGCGGGAGTCGGGGCGACAGGACTCGAACCTGCGGTCTCCTGCTCCCAAAGCAGGCGCGCTAGCCACTACGCTACGCCCCGTCGTGCACCGGCAAGTCTACGGGCAAATCGTTCCTGGCGCACATTAGCAGGTGCCCGCGCATCGCGGCGGGGCGCATTTGCGGGCGCATTTGACAGTACCCGGCTCCGGTATGATGTAGTTGTACCCGGCCAAACGGCCGATAACCCCCGCGGACACGATTCCGCTCCGGGGGCGTAGCTTAATGGTAAAGCCTCAGTCTTCCAAACTGATTACGCGGGTTCGATTCCCGTCGCCCCCTCCAATGCACTCCAGCCGCGGCCGGAGTGCATTTTTTGTTGTCCTGTTGGCTTTTCCGGGATTTTCCGTCCGGGGACCGCGGGGTGTTCCGCGGATAGCCACGGGCGTCCCGGGGCGCGCTACTGCTGGCAGTGCGGGCACCAGTACAGTTTGCGGCCGGCCAGGTCAGCCGAGGCAATGAGCGTGCCGCAGATCCGGCAGGGCAGCTGCGCCCGCTGGTAGACGTAGTGCGCCTGGTCCGCAGGGACAGCAGCCGCCCCACCCGCCGCGGCCGCATCCACGGCTGTTGCGGCCAAATCCCGATTCCGGTCCCGCGGATCCGTGCTGAGAATGCGTCCGTCCCGCACGCCGTCCGCCAGCAGTCCCGCCGCGTCGGTCCACAGCCGTTGCGCGGTCTCCTGGTCCACGGACGTGCCGGGGGTCTGCGGATTCAGCCGTTGCCGGAAGAGCAGTTCCGCCCGGTAGATGTTGCCGATTCCGGCGAGGACCTTTTGGTCCATCAAGAGCTGGGCAATCACCGTCCTGCGGGCGCGGACCCGCCGGGCGAAGTCGTCGGCCGCGCCCGGGGCTCCGTGCAACGGGTCGGGTCCGAGGGAGCCGACGACGGCGGACGCCTCCCCGGCGGTGAGCACCTCGCAGGCGGCGGGGCCGCGCAGGTCCGCCCATCCGTGGCCGCCGACGAGCCGCAGGCGCACCGCTCCGGTGGGTTCCGGCGGTCCG
>JBIOFK010000095.1:0-9260 GCA_044447065.1 Actinomycetales bacterium
AGGCAGAGCTGTCAGCGCTGACATTGCTGTCTTTGCCGCCGTCGCTTCCGCCGTTGCTGGTGTTTTTGGTGCGGGGGTTGGTGCCGGCGTTCAGGACGGTGAGGTCGGTTTCGTATTGGTACTGGTCGGCGTCGATTTCCAGGTGGTAGAGGCCCCGGCGCAGCCCGTGCAGCCGGATCCCCTGCCGGGCGGCGAGTTCGGTTACGGACGGTTCCGGGCCGTCCTGATCCAGGCGGTGCCGCCACCGTTGGGCGACCTGGGCCAGGAAGTCCGGATCACGGGCCACCGCCGTCTCCGTCAGCGATTCCTCGATCAGTCCCAGCCCGGTGGCGGTGGTGCGGGACCTCGCGTCCCGCAGCGCGGCCAGGGAGATCCGCAGCGCATCCGGGCCGAGCAGGCCGTGGGCGGCCGCGGCGCCCAGGACCGGGTAGCGGGGTAGGACCGGGACCCCTGTCAGCGTCACCGACGGCAGCACTGCCGCCCCGGTGGACAGCCGGGTGCGGGCGTCGCGGATCCCGATCCCCAACACCGCCTGCAGATACTCCGCCGTCCCCCTAAATCCCGACCTCGCCCGCACGGACCCGGAGCCACCGTCGGCGGCGGCGGCGGCGCCCGTGACGGCTGACGCGGAGCCTCCTCTGGACGCTGATCCGGCCGGGGCGGTAACAGTGTCGAAGGCGAAGACCGCCTTGCCCTGATCCACCCGCTCCGGGGTGTTCGCCGCCAGATTCGCCGCATCCACCGCCGACGCCGCCGTGATCTGCAGAAACCCGGCCAAACGGGCAATCCGCTCAATGTCCAGCAACGCCCGCACCAACGACGGCGGATCCAACAGGGCCGCGCTGCCCGGGCCGGCCTCGGCAGCCGTCGCCAGCAGTGATCGGACGGTTGCAAGCATGCCCGGAAAGTCCCCGTGGGCCTGGACGGCCGGGCGGTCGGAATCCTGCCCGGAAGCCGGATGGTCGGAACCCGGATTTATGACCGGAAAATCAGACTCCGGGATTTCGGCGACAGGAGCCACCGCCGGAACATCACTAGCGGAATCCGCAAAACCTGTGGCAGGGGTTTGTCGGCCGGCGGCCACCGAAGGGTCCCTGCCCGCAGCACGGGCCGGGACATCACCAGCAGGTGCTGCCGGGTCCGGGGTCGTCCGCTGCTTCGAGTCCATACCAAGACTTTATTCGAAGACATGTTCGATCAGAAGACGTCATGACCCGTATGTGCACAATCGTGGGCAGGAAACTGCCTGTGGAGGACAAGTGCCGGCCGCATGCCCTGAACCGGACGAATAGCGGACCGCGGACGCCTACAGAACGGAGTGCCGCAATCACCGCCCTCGCCACGCCCCCCCGACGCAATCACCGCCGTCGACCGCCCCAGCCACGCCCAGTGCCGCAATCACGCGCCTCGACCATTCCAGCCACCACCGCAGCCGACGCCTACCGCACAGCCATGGCCGCAGGAAGTACTCGTCTACTCTGGAGGCATGAGCGGAACAGTCAATCTCACGGCCACCTTCACCCCCAACGAGGGCGAATACTTCCGGGTCAAGCTGGCCCTGGAGATCGCCATAGAGCAGGTCGTGACCGAACCGGGCTGCGAGCGCTATGAAATCACCGAGGACACCGAGACGAACATCATGCTGACCGAGCGCTGGACTTCACGGGAGGACCTGCACCGACACAGCAAGGGCGTCGCGGTGCAGGACCTCAACGAGTCCCTGAGTGCCCTGCTCGCGGAGCCGGCCAAGCTGGACTTCCTCTAGGCCGGTACGACGAAGGCCGGCGTCCCAACGGACACCGGCCCCGCTCCGCTTTCCGGCGGCTAGATATGTACTACGCTTCCGGGTTGGCGTCCGGAACGGCGGCGGACGTTTCCGCCTGGGCCTTGGCGACGGCCGCGTGGACCTCTGCCATGTCCAGACCCTTGACGGCGGTGATGACCTCGTCGAGCTGCGAGCCGTTAAGGGCGCCGGGCTGGGCGAACACGAGCACCTTTTCCCGGAACGCCATCAGGGTCGGAATCGAGGTGATGTTGGCCTCCGCGGCGAGCTGCTGCTCCGCCTCCGTATCCACCTTGGCGAACACGACGTCGTCGTGCTTGTCCGAGGCCGAGGCGAAGGTGGGCGCAAACTGCTTGCACGGCTGGCACCAATCAGCCCAAAAATCGACCAGGACAATGTCGTTGCCCTCGACAGTCGGTCCGAACGTTTCTGCAGTGATATTTACTGTTGCCATATGTCCACGGTACGCCAGGGCCGCGGCGGTGTTCCGGCGATTTCGCTGAGCGCGTGATGTGCCACAGGGCGCAGGACGACGGCGGCTGGCGGGTTACTAGACACCGTGCGGGGCGTGGGCGGTGAGGTATTTCCTGCCGGTGCCGGCGATCAGCAACGAGATGACCACGGCCGCCGCGGCGGTGTAGAAGGCCACCGGAGAGCCGAAGTGCTCTGCCAGCTGCGCGGCGGCGAACGGCGCCACCGCACCGCCAAGCCAGCGGACAAAGTTGTACCCGGAGCTGGCGACCGGCCGGGGTGCGTCGGAGACACTCATCGCCAGTTCGGTATAGAGCGTGTTGTTGATCCCCAGCGCCGCCCCGGAGAGAACGACCAGGATCACGACCGCCGTGATCGAGCGGCCGGCGGCCAGACCCAATCCGACCAGCAGCAGGGCCAGGACGGCCAGATCCGTCATCAGCGTCCTGACCGCACCGAAGCGGCGCTGGAATACGGGGGCCACGAAGACCGAGAACACGGCGACCGCCACTCCCCAGCCGAAGAACACGGAGCCGATGCCGTAGGCGTTCATGTGCAGAATGAACGGCGTGTAGGCCAGGATCGTGAAGAAGCCGAAGTTGTAGAACAGGGCGCTAGCCGCCGTGGTGCGCAGGCCGGCGTGGCCGAGGGCCAGCAACGGATCCCGCAGCCGGGTTTTCCTGGCCGGCACAGGCGTCTTGGGCAACAGAATGACCAGGGCGATGAAGGCCGCGGCCATCAGGGTGGCGGTGCCGAAGAACGGGGCGCGCCACTGCCAGCCGCCCAGCAAGGCTCCCAGCAGCGGGCCGAGTGAAATACCCAGGCCGAGGGCAGCCTCGTAAAGGATGATCGCCGTCGCGGCTCCCCCGCTGGCCACCCCCACGATCACGGCGAGTGCGGTGGCGACGAAGAGCGCGTTACCGAGCCCCCACCCGGCCCTGAACCCTACGAGGGTGGCTACGTCTCCGGCAGTTCCGGAGAGCGAGGCGAAGACCACGATGATCGCCAGGCCGGTCAGCAGCGTCTTCTTGCCGCCGATCCGCGACGATACATAGCCACTCAGGAGCATCGCGATGGCGGTGACCAGGAAATAGCTGGTGAACAGCAGCGAGACCTGGCTGGTGCTGGCCTGCAGGTTAACGGCGATGGCCGGCAGGATCGGATCCACCAGGCCGATGCCCATGAAGGCGAAGACCGCGGCGAGCGCCGTGGCCCAGACGGCCTTGGGCTGGTGCAGCATGGAGACCTTTTCGTCATGCAAGGTCCCTTCAATGTCTTCGACGGCAGTTTCTGCCTGGTTGGGCGCCACTGGCCCTCCTTGATTCTCTGGTGTTGTCGGTGTTGTCTATGGTGCCTGCGGGCTCCGAAGCCGTCCGGGGTCGACCGTGGCCGGCTAGGGTCCGCCCGAGGCCGGCTAGGGCAAGCCGGGACCGCTGAGCTTGCCCATGGCGGGGATGGCCGCTTCTATCGCGGCGCGCTCCTCCGGAGTCAGGGCGGCGAGCGCGGCGGCCATCACGGAGTTGCGGCGGTGGTTTGCCGCGCGCAGCGAGGCGTCGCCGGCGGCCGTGAGGGAGACCAGCACCGCCCGGGCGTCGGCTGTGTCCTGGGTGCGCGCGAGCAGGCCGGCGGCTTCGAGTTTAATGACGGCCTGCGTGGCGCTGGGGACCTTGATTCCGAGGTTCCGGGCGATGCTGCTGACCCTGGCCGGGCCCGCGGCCACCATGTTCAGGATGCTGGTCTGCGTGGTGCTCAGTTCGCCCTCGGTGTCCAGGGACCGGCTCAGGTACACGGAATGGCGGAGGGTTTCCCGGTAGCGGGACGCAAGGGCCAGCAACTCAGCAGTGCTCATAGTTAGGTAGCCTAATAGTTAGGCTACCTAACTGTCAAGTGTTGCGTGGACAGCGGATGATCGCGGGCAAGACAAAAGGCCCGCGGTTCCGAGTGTTTGCTAGGAACCACGGACCTTCCGTGTACGTGGCAGATGAGGGATTCGAACCCCCGTAGGCGTTGCCAGCTGATTTACAGTCAGCCCCCTTTGGCCGCTCGGGTAATCTGCCGCGACCCGCTGGCTCCGGCGGAATCTCTTCCGCAGCCCAGCAGCGGCTCCCAGCAAGTGGAAGCAGTAAAACAATACAAGGGATTGGGCCAGTAATCGAATCGGCGCCGCTCAGGCGGAGCCGCCACCGGCGATCCGCCTCGCCAGCTGCGCTTCGAACTGCCGGGCCTGCTCGGCAGTCACCTGGTGCAGGGCGACGGCGCGGTTTAAGTCCTCGTGGACGCCCTGGATCCGTTCGTTGGCCGCGACGGACGACGACGGCGCCGACGCGGCGGGCGCGAAGGCGGTGACTGCCGCCAGCGTGGCTGCCGCAACGAAAGTCCCCGCGGCCGCCGTCGCGGTTTTCATGGCCGATCTGCGCACAATGTAACGCTTGCGCTGCTGGCTGCTCATGCGTGCTCCTTCATCCTGCCGGGCGGTACTTCAACACTGGGCCGCCCGCTTGTGTCTCCACTCCATAGAACCTTGAGATGCGCTGGGAGACATCATCCCGTGGGCGGATCATCGATCGGAGCACGGACCGGACCCGGGCGGGCGCCACACAGTAGGCTGGAAGGCAAATAACCCGTATCCAGCGAAGAAGGAGCATCATGGCCAGCGAATCAACATTCGACGTCGTCAGCAAGGTGGACAAGCAGGAAGTCGCCAATGCCCTGAACCAGGCACAGAAGGAAATCGCCCAGCGCTACGACTTCAAGGGCGTCGGGGCGGAAATCGACTTCAGCGGCGAAAAGATCCTCCTCAAGGCCAACTCGGAGGAGCGCGTCAAGGCCGTGCTGGACGTCTTTGAAAGCAAGATCATCAAGCGCGGCATCTCGCTGAAGTCCCTGGATCTGGGCGAGCCCTTCGCCTCGGGCAAGGAGTACCGGCTGGAGGCAACCATCAAGGAAGGGATCGCCCAGGACATCGCCAAGAAGATCAACAAGCTCATCCGCGACGAGGGTCCCAAGGGCGTCAAGTCCACCATCCAGGGCGATGAGCTGCGGGTCAGTTCCAAGAGCCGTGACGATCTCCAGGCCACCATGGCGCTGCTGAAGAGCTCGGACGTCGAGGCCGATCTCCAGTTCGTCAACTTCCGCTAACGGCGGCACCCGCGGCGCCGCTGAATCCGGCCAATGAACGGCGCCACCGAACGATGCCCATGAACAGCGCCACCGAACGCGGCCGCCGGACAGCGTCACCGGAAAGCGCCCCAAAACAGCGCTGGGGAACGCGGGTATTGAAAGTGTCGGAGGCTGGGAATAGTCTCGGCACTGTTCCTTTCCCCGATTTCCCCTCAACGATGGAGTGCCCAATGCCCACGTTCGATATACCCGCCGGAGCGCCCTGCTGGATCGACCTGATGACCAGCGATCCGGAGCGTTCGAAGGAGTTCTACGGTTCCGTTTTCGGCTGGACTTTCGAAACCGGCGACGTGGAAAAGTACGGCGGCTACACCATGGCGTTCAAGGACGGCAAGACCGTGGCCGGTCTCATGAAGAATGAGGCCGGGTCCGGTTACCCGGACATCTGGTCCACCTATCTGCGGTCCGATGACATCAACGCCACGGTCGAGGCCGCCTCGACCAACGGCGGCCAGGTCTACTACCCGCCGATGGAGGTTCCGGAGCAGGGCCACATGTCCATGCTTGGCGACGCGACCGGCGCATCCGTGGGCGTATGGCAGTTTGGCGGCCACACCGGCTTCCAGCTTCACGGCGAGCCGGGTTCGGCAAGCTGGCATGAGCTGCACACCCGAAGCTACGACGACGCCGTGAAGTTCTACCAGAGCGTGTTCGGCTGGGACACCAGCGTCATGTCCGATACGCCGGAATTCCGCTACACGACCCTGGGCGCGGGCGAAGCCGCCAAGGCCGGGATCTTCGATGCGTCCGCCGACCTCCCCGAGGGGGTGCCCGCGCACTGGCAGGTCTATTTCGAGACCGCCAACGCCGATGAGACTATCGCCAAGGCCACCGCGCTGGGCGCCCAGATCGTCCAGCCCGTCGAGGACACGCCCTTTGGCCGGATGGCCGGCCTGACCGATCCCACCGGCGCCTTGTTCAAGGTCACGCAGTCACCCAGGGAGTGGAACAAGGAGTAGCTCCGCCGGGGTCCTGCCGGGGTGTGAACGCTCCGCCGGGGCCCTGGCGGGGTGTGCCAGGACTCAGCCGGCGGGCTCTACCAGGGCCGTCTCGTAGGCGAGGACCACCGCCTGGACCCGGTCGCGCAGTTCGAGTTTGGCCAGGATCTTGCTGACGTGGGTCTTGACCGTCTGCTCGGCGATAAACAGGGCGGCGGCGATCTCCTGGTTGGACATGCCCTTGCCCACCAGCACCAGGACCTCGAGTTCGCGCTCGGTGAGGCATTTGAGTTTGGCGGAACTCTGTTTCGCGCGCGGGCGGGTCTTGGCGAAGTTCTCGATGAGCCGTTTGGTGATGCTGGGCGCCAGCAGGGCGTCGCCGGCGGCGACGACGCGGATGGCGGAGACCAGCTCCTCGGCCAAGGCATCCTTGAGCAGGAAGCCGCTGGCGCCGACGTTGAGGGCGTCGTAGACATAGTCGTCGACGTCGAACGTGGTGAGCATCAGCACGTGCGGCGCCGGGCCGATGACATCGGGGCCCAGGATCTTCGCGGCGGCGTCGAGTCCGTTCATCACGGGCATGCGGACGTCCATCAGCACCACGTCCGGCGAGGTGCTGCGGACCAGTTCAACGGCCTCGGCTCCGTTCTCGGCCTGGCCCACCACCTCCATGTCCGCCTGGGCGGAAATGAGGGCGGCGAAGCCGGAACGGACCATGGCCTGGTCGTCGGCCACTACTACACGGATGGTCATGGAATGCGTCCTTCGGGATGTTATTGGTCTTGGGTGCCGGGATGGCCGCTGAGCGGAAGGATGGCTTCGACCCTGAAGCCGCCCTCGGGGCTCGGTCCGGCCTCAAGCGTGCCGCCGACAATCTGGGCCCTTTCGCGCATGCCCAGCAGGCCGTGGCCGGCGGTCCCCGCCTCGTCCCGGCCGATCTCCGCGGCGGAAATCGAAGGGGTATTGCTCACCACAAGATGCACGGCCACAGGATCCCGGGTGATAGCAACGCGGGCGCGTGATCCCGGCGCGTGCCGGATGATGTTGCTCAGTGCCTCCTGCGTGATCCGGTAGGCCGCCAGGCCCAGCACGGGACTGAGGCCAGCTTCCTCCGGCGGCAGCTGCCCCGGAACGTCGACCCGGATTCCGGCACGGCGGGCGGACTCGATCAGCTCGCCCACATCGGCAAGGGTTGGCTGCGGGGCCATCTGCGCGTCCGTCTCGCCGTTCCGCAGGGCCCCGAGCAGGGTGCGCATTTCCGTCATGGCACGGCGGGAGTTGGCGGCGATGTCGTCGAATTCGGCGGCGACGGCCGAGTCGATCTGCGGATAGCGGTAACGGGCGGTGGTGGCCTGGACCGCTACCAGGGACATGCCGTGCGCCACCACATCGTGCAGTTCCCGCGCTATCCGGGCCCGTTCTTCACCGAGCTGGCGGAGGGCCGATTCCTCCGCGCTCACGGCCCGCTGGGCGCGCAGCTGGGCCCGGATCGCCTGCCATTGCCGGGCCACGATCGCGGCGATGAGCAGGCCGAAGGAGATGGAGGCGAAGACCACCATGTTGTTGGTTTCCTCGACCGGAACCGGGCGGGTGCCCCACCGGCCGGAAATGAAGGCCGCCATGCCCAGCGTCGCCAACCAGCCCAGCGTGGACACGACCCAGACGGTCCGCAGCGCCGCGGCGACCAGGACCAGCAGCTGGGTGAGCATTCCGGCCACGGTGTAGGGCATCGGCAGCCCGGGTCCGTGGATGGCCAGCAGCGGCACCAGCGCGATCACAATCAGGGACATCAGCAGGCCCAGTGCGGGCCGGACGGCGGCCAGCAGCACCGCGCCGGAGTGCAGCGCCGCGAGCAGCAGGCCAAGGACCAGCGGAATCTTGTACATCGCCACGTTCAGCGGCGCGGCCACAGCCACCAGGCCCAGGCACACGGCCAGCAGGGCTATCCGTGCCCAGCCCGGATTGGCCGGGTTCCAGCGGGAGAACCCGCGCAGGTTAGCGCGTTGCATCCCGCGCCTGTTCAGGATCCGCCTGGGGGGCGCCGGCTCCCGGGCCGTCAGCGCCGGTGTCCGCCAGCGGCCCGTCCGTCTCCGGGTCGGCCAGCACGGCCCCGCCGATCGCCTGCGAGCGCCAGTCCAGGCAGGTCCAGCCGCCAGTGTCCCGGTGTCCGTCCCCGTTCCCGTCCCCATGTTCCTTCCGGGGGGTGCCCATGGATCCTTCCAGCACCACGGCGCCGGTGTTCGACAGTTCGTAAATTTCGGGGTGTGCCGGGTCAAGGTTTTCCACCCTGAGGGCGGACCAGGTGCGGATGATGGCGCCGTGGCTGACGATCACCACAGTGCCGCCGCGGGCGCTCTCCTCGACTTCACGGACGACGGCGTCGAAGCGTTCCAGCACCTCGTCGCCGGAGTCGGCACCCGGCATCCGGACGTCGGTGGCGCCCTGCAGCCACTGCCGGGCCACCCCGAGATAGCCCATGATCGCCTCCCGGCTGTTCTGCATTTCCAGCGTCCCGGCGGAAATCTCGCGCAGTCCCCGCCGCACCTGAACGGCCAGCCCGCGGGCGGCCGCCAGCGGTTCCGCTGTCAACTGGGCGCGGGTCTGGGAGGAGGCGTAGACGGCGGTGATGTCCTCCCCCGCCAGGGCTGCGGGCACCGCGGCGGCCTGGGCCAGGCCAAGCTCGGTCAGGCCGGGACCCGGTTCCGCCGTATCCAGCAGATTGCTGAGGTTGGAGGGGGTCTGGCCGTGACGCAGCAGGATCAGTCGCATGCTTCCATTCTCCACTCAATCAATCCCGCACCGAATTCCTGCGCGGAGTGCCGGCGCTTTCCCTGCAGGACGGGCCGCTGAATGCTCCACTGAGTGCCCGGCGGGAATTCCGGCCCGGA
>JBIOFK010000096.1:0-9169 GCA_044447065.1 Actinomycetales bacterium
GATCTGGCCCGGCCGACGATCGCCCCTTACGTCGCTTCCAAGGGCGGCCTGCGCAACCTCACCCGCGCCATGACGGCCGAATGGGCGGGCGAGGGACTGCAGATCAACGGCATCGCCCCCGGCTACATCCACACGGAAATGACGCAGAACCTGGTGGACGATCCGGACTTCAACTCGTGGATCCTGGGACGTACGCCGGCCAGGCGCTGGGGAACGGTGGACGACCTGGTGGGACCGGCCGTGTGGCTGTCCTCCCGGGCCTCGGACTTTATCAACGGCCAGACCATCTTCATCGATGGCGGCATGACTGTGGTGGTGTGACAATGACAGGTGGTTCAGCGGTGACCGACAGTTCTTCTCCAAATTCCCCGATTCTCCCGATTTCCCCCATTCCCGACCGGTCGCCGGCGGTGGTGGCGCACGCGGCCAATGATCTGCGCGTGGAGGACCTTCCGGTGTCCGCGCCGGCAGCCGACGAGGCAGTGCTGCGGATCGCCTACGGAGGGATCTGCGGTTCCGACCTGCACTATTGGCTGCACGGGGCCGCGGGCGAATCGATCCTCAAGGCCCCGATAGTCCTCGGACACGAGGTCGTCGGCGTGGTCGCCCGGGCGGCAGCCGATGGTTCGGGACCGCCGGCCGGGACCGCCGTCGCGGTCCATCCGGCGACGCCGGGCCCCGGAACGGCCCGGTACCCGCTGGACCGGCCCAACCTCTCGCCCGGGTGCACCTACCTGGGCAGCGCCGCCCGGTTCCCGCACACGGATGGGGCCTTCAGCCGCTTCGCGTCGCTGCCGGCCCGGATGCTCCGGACCCTACCCGGGGGCCTGACCCTGCGGGCGGCGGCACTGGTCGAGCCGGCCAGCGTGGCCTGGCATGCGGTGGCGCGAGCGGGCGAGGTGGCCGGCAAGACCGCGCTGGTGATCGGCAGTGGACCGATCGGATCCCTGGCGGTTGCGGTACTCAAACGCGCCGGCGCGGCACGGATCGTGGCGGTAGACATGTACGCCAAACCACTGGAAATCGCCCGGTCGGTGGGCGCGGACGAGGTGCTCGACGCCCGCGACGCGGAGGCCATCGCCGCCGTGGAGGCGGACATCGTGATTGAATCCTCCGGCAGCCACCAGGGCCTGGCGTCCGCGATCAACGGAGCCGTGCGCGGCGGCCGGGTGGTGATGGTGGGGCTGCTTCCCTCCGGGCCCCAACCGGTGGCCATTTCGCTGGCCATCACCCGGGAGCTTGAGCTGGTGGGTTCGTTCCGTTTCAACGACGAGATCGACGACGTGATCGCGGCCCTGGCGGACGGTTCCCTGGTTATCGATCCGGTGGTGACCCACGAGTATCCGCTGGAGCAGGCCCTGGAGGCGTTCGCCGTCGCGAAGGATTCCTCGGTCTCCGGCAAGGTGCTGCTTAAGTTCTAAGCCACCACCTGGCGGTCAGCATTCAATGACGTTGACCGCCAGGCCGCCCTCGGACGTTTCCTTGTACTTGCTGGACATGTCCCGGCCGGTCTGCCGCATGGTCTCGATGACAGTGTCCAGGGAAACGAGATGCTTCCCGTCCCCGTAGAGGGCCATCCGGGCGGAGGCGACGGCCTTGCCGGCAGCGATGGCGTTGCGCTCAATGCAGGGAAGCTGTACCAGGCCGCCCACCGGGTCGCAGGTGAGGCCGAGATTGTGTTCCATCGCGATTTCCGCGGCGTTTTCCACCTGTTCGGGCGTTCCGCCCAGGACCTCGCAGATGGCTCCCGCGGCCATGGAGCACGCCGAGCCGACCTCGCCCTGGCAGCCGGCCTCGGCGCCGGAAATCGACGCGTTGCCCTTATACAGGGAACCGATCGCCGCCGCGACGAGGAGGAACTTGTGGATGTTTGCTTCCTTGACCGCCCCGTCCTGCGGAATGAAGCGGTAGAAGTAGTGCATCACCGCCGGAATGATCCCGGCAGCGCCGTTGGTCGGAGCGGTGACCACGCGGCCGCCCGCGGCGTTTTCCTCATTGACGGCGATGGCGAACGCCTGCAGCCATTCCAGCGAGGTTTCCCGCTGGTCGGCGTCGTGCTCCAGCCGCTCGGCAATGGCGGCAGCGCGCCGTCGTGCCCGCAGGACCCCGGGGAGGGTGCCGCCGGTGGCAAGCCCGGCCTCGACGCAGCCGCGCATCGCCGTCCAGATGGCCGAAAGCCCGGCCGACACCTCGGCCGCAGGGCGCAGGGCGCACTCGTTGGCCCACGCCACGTCCGAAATGCTCAGCCCTTCGCGGGCGCAGATGGCCAGCAGCTCGTGGCTGAACTGGTAGGGGTACGGCAGCTCCGTGGCGGGGGCGGCAAAGCTGTCGTCCGCGCCGCCGGCCGCGGCCAGCTGGCTCTCGGTCTCGACGAACCCGCCGCCGATCGAGTAGTACGTTTCCTCGGCGACAATGCCGCCGTCGTGCGCGGTGGCGGTAATCTTCATGGCGTTGCTGTGACGGGGAAGCACGGTGCGGGGTTCGAGCACAATGCTGGCAGGGGTCATGGCCACACCGTGGCTGCCCAAGAGCTCCAGCCGGCCGGTTGCGCTGATCTGGCCCGCCAGCTGGGCGGGGACGATCGGGTCGATCGTTTCGGGCTCGTACCCCGCCAGGCCCGCCAGGATGGCGGACGGGGATCCGTGCCCGATCCCGGTCGCGCCCAGGGATCCGTACAGGTGGACCGTCACGGCCGCCGTCGCCGGCAGCAGGTCACGGTCCTTGAGCTGCTGCGCGAATCTGTGCGCGGCCCGCATGGGACCCACGGTGTGCGAACTCGACGGTCCGATGCCGATGCTGAACAGCTCTAGTACTGACGTGTAGCAACTCATAGTGCCTCCCAGTCTACGCGCCGGGCCCGTAATTCCTGAACGATCGTTCGGGAACGCGACGGCCGAATTAAGTCATATTTATCGAATTAAGTCATATTTATTACGCGGGATGGTGACAATAGGGGACATCAGTTCCGGTGCCGCGGATGCCGCGACTACGCTGGGCAGCAAGGCTGAAACCAATTCTGGAGGAAACTATGTCTGCACAAATCGGTGTCACGGGCCTGGCCGTGATGGGAGCCAACCTGGCCCGGAACCTCGCCCGCAACGGCTTTACCGTGGCCCTGCACAACCGGTCGGTGGCCAAGACCGATGCGCTGCTGGAAAAGCACGGCACGGACGGCAACTTTATCCGCACCGAGACCCTGCAGGAACTCGTCGATTCGCTGGAGAAGCCGCGCCGGGTGCTGATCATGGTCAAGGCGGGCGCGCCGGTGGATTCCGTGATTGAATCCCTCGAGCCCTTGCTCGAACCGGGCGACATCATCATCGACGCCGGCAACTCCCACTTCCAGGACACCCGCCGCCGCGAAGCCGCGCTGGCCAAGAAGGATCTGCACTTCGTCGGCATCGGCGTCTCCGGCGGCGAGGAGGGCGCGCTGAACGGGCCGTCCATCATGCCCGGTGGCTCCAGGGAATCCTACAAGGCCCTCGGCCCGCTGCTGGAGAAAATCTCCGCCCACGTTGACGGCAAACCCTGTTGCGCCTGGATCGGCACCGACGGCGCCGGCCACTTCGTCAAGATGGTCCACAACGGCATCGAATACGCCGATATGCAGGTGATCGGCGAGGCCTTCGACCTGCTCCGCTCCGCAGCGGGCCTCGAACCGGCCGAGCAGGCCGCGATCTTCACGGAATGGAACAAGGGCACCCTGTCCTCGTTCCTGATCGAAATCACCGCCGAGGTCCTCGGCCACACGGATAAGAAGACCGGCAAGCCGCTGGTTGACGTGATTGTCGATTCGGCAGGCCAAAAGGGAACCGGCCGGTGGACCGTGCAGTCGGCCCTGGATCTGGGCTCGCCCACCTCCGCGATCGCCGAATCCGTCTTTGCCCGGGGCCTTTCCAGCCAGCGGGACCAGCGCGCGATCGCCCGGGATGTCCTGGCCGGCCACGAGGTGGACGTGGCCCTGGACGCCACCTTCACCGACGACGTCCGCCAGGCGCTCTTCGCCTCCAAGCTGGTCAGCTACGCACAGGGGCTGGATATGCTGACGGCCGCGGCCAAGGAATACGACTGGGACCTGAAGCTGGACGAGATCGCGTCCCTGTGGCGCGGCGGCTGCATCATCCGGGCGGAGCTGCTCAAGGACATCACCAAGGCCTATGCGGCCGCGGAGAAGCCGGCCAACCTGCTGTTCGCCCCGGCGTTCACGGAGGCCATTGCCGAGGCACTGCCGGCCTGGCGCCGCGTGGTGGCAACCGCCGTCCAGCTCGGCATCCCGGTGCCCGTTTTCTCCTCGTCGCTGGCGTACTACGACGGGCTGCGCCGCCCGCGCCTGCCCGCAGCGCTGACGCAGGGCCTGCGCGACCTCTTCGGTGCCCACACCTACCACCGCATCGACGGCGAGGGGACGTTCCACACGCTGTGGGGCGAGGACAAGTCCGAGGTCGAGGCCGAAGACACGCACTAACGCACACGGCGGAGGCCCCGACCCATGCCGGGTCGGGGCCTCCGCCGCGCTTTAGATGTACATGGCCGGATCGATGTATTCCGCCGGGTCCACGGCGGGAGCCATCTCGCGCTTTGCGTCACGGTGGCGCCATTTGGCCGGGATTCCGGTGATGATGGATTCCGGCGGAGCGTCCTTGACGACGACGGCGTTGGCACCGATGGCGCTGTCGGCACCTATCGTGATGGGGCCGAGCACCTTGGCCCCGGAGCCGATGGTGACGCGGTCGCCAATGGTCGGGTGACGCTTGACCTTGGCCAGCGAACGGCCACCGAGCGTGACCCCGTGGTAGATCATCACGTCCTCGCCGATCTGGGACGTTTCCCCGATCACCACACCCATGCCGTGGTCGATGAAAAAGCGGCGGCCGATGGTGGCGCCGGGGTGGATTTCCACGCCGGTGGCGAACCGGGCCAGCTGGGACAGGGCCCGGGCCGGAAAACGCAGCGAAGGGTCCGCCCACATCCGGTGCGTGAGCCGGTGCACCCAGATCGCGTGCAGCCCCGAATAGATGAAGAAGTTCTCCGCCGAACCGCGGGCGGCCGGGTCGTGTGATCTGGCGGCCTCGAGGTCCTCACGCAGACGAGCAATAAATCGCACTGGCTTCTTTCGGGTTACGGTTGGGCCGGGGACGGCCGGAACGGGCTGCTTAGCCGCGGATGTCCTCATACAGGACGGTGGAAATGTAGCGCTCGCCGAAGTCGGGCACGATGGCCACGATCAGCTTACCGGCGTTCTCCGGCCGCTTCGCCAGCTCCAGCGCCGCCCAGACGGCGGCCCCCGCGGAGATCCCGCCGAGAATGCCCTCCTGGATGCCGAGGGCGCGGGCCGCGCTGACGGAGTCCTCGAGCGTGGCGTCCATGACTTCGTCATAGACGCCCTGGTCCAGCACCTCGGGGATGAAGTTTGCGCCTAGCCCCTGGATTTTGTGCGGTCCCGGGGCCCCGCCGTTGAGGATCGCGGAATCCTTCGGCTCGACGGCGATGATCTGCACACCGGGCTTGCGTTCCTTGAGGACCTGGCCGACGCCGGTGATGGTCCCGCCGGTGCCGATGCCGGCGACAAAAATGTCGATCTTGCCTTCGGTGTCTTCCCAGATCTCCTCGGCGGTGGTGCGCCGGTGGATCTCGGCGTTCGCCGGGTTGGCGAACTGCTGCGCCCAGATGGAGTTTTCCGTGTTGGCCACGATTTCCTGGGCCTTCTGCACGGAACCGCGCATGCCCTCGGACCCGGGGGTCAGCACAATTTCGGCACCGAAGGCGCGCAGCATGACGCGGCGCTCGGTGGACATGGTTTCGGGCATGGTCAGGATGACCTTGTAACCGCGTGCCGCCCCGACCATGGCCAGGGCGATCCCGGTGTTTCCGGAGGTGCCTTCGACGATGGTTCCGCCGGGCCTGAGCGCGCCGGCTTTCTCGGCGGCGTCGACGATGGCCACCCCGATGCGGTCCTTGACGGAATTGGCGGGATTGTAGAATTCCAGCTTCACGGCGACGGTGGCGTCCAGCCCCTTGGTGAGCCGGTTCAGGCGGACCAGCGGGGTGCCGCCGACAAGCTGGGTAACGTCGTCGTAGATCCTTGCCATGGAAACAACTGCCTTTTCTGTTGGGGGCCCGCGGAGCGGAATTCTATGGTCAGCGTAGTGAGCGGGGACTTCCGCTCCTAAGCCACGAGCCACGAGGAGTAATATTTGCGTGCCTTGGCCAGCTTAGGGTTGATGATGACCTGGCAGTACCCCTGTTCCGGATGCTTGGCGTAGAAGTTCTGGTGGTAGGACTCCGCCTCGAAGAACTCCGGCAACCGGGAGACCTCGGTGACGATGGGGTTCGACCAGTGTTCCTGGTTCCGCATTATGGCCGCCCGGAACGTTTCCTCCTGCTCGGCGTCCGTATAGAACATGGATGAGCGGTACTGCGTGCCGACGTCATAGCCCTGCCGGTTGAGCGTCGTCGGATCGTGCGAGACGAAGAACATGTCCAAAATGACGTCTTCGGGCACGATGGTCTCGTCGAAAGTCACCACCACGACTTCGGCGTGGCCTGTCATGCCGTAGCAGACCGCGTCATAGCTGGGATTGCGGACGTGTCCGCCCGTGTAGCCGGAAACGACGGCGGTCACTCCCCGGGTCTGCTGGTAGACAGCATCGAGACACCAGAAACATCCGCCACCGAGAACAAAAGTCTTCATGACCTGTTCAATGCCTCAAGGCCCCGGAAGATTCCCCGGACCGCTGTGAGCTTGGACAAGGCGGGTCGGAGCCCGGCCGCATTGTCTCCTTCTCCGGAGGGGCACGGAGACCCTTGATGGGGTACAACTAGGACTATGGACGAAGATCAGCCGGCAGGAATTCCACCGGAAGCCGCGGGCCGGGCCTCCGGCACCGCACCGGACCAGGTGGCCCTGGCCGCCGTGCCGGAGCCGGAGGCCGCGGAAGGCGACGGGGGTGATGCACCGGCCGGGGACGCCGCACGGGCCGCCACGCTGGCCGACGTGCTGCTCGCGGCCGAGGAACTCTGGCCCGAGTCGCTCGCCGAGGACTGGGACGCCGTCGGCCTGGTGGCTGGCCGCCCGGGCGCCGGCATCGCGCGGATCCTGCTGGCCGTGGATCCGACCCTGGAAGTGATCCAGGAGGCACTGGACTGGGGCGCCCAACTCCTCATCACCCACCATCCGCTGCTGATCAAGGGGGTCAAGACCGTCGCGGCCACCTCCGGCAAGGGCCAGGCGGTGCACCGGCTCATTGAGGGCGGATGCGCGCTGCTGACAGTCCACACCAACGGCGACAGCGCCGTCGGCGGGGTCTCGGATGTGCTTGCCGACGCCCTTGGCCTGGCGGATGTGGAGCCGCTGGCGCCTTCGCCCCTGGGACTGCCCGAGGAGGGGATCGGCCGCGTCGGCGACCTGGACGCCGTGATGAGCCTGGGCGACTTCGCCGAGCGTGTCTTTAACATTCTGCCCGCGGTGGCGGGCGGGGTTCGGGTGGCCGGTGACCGGCAGGGACTGGTCCGCCGGGTCGCCGTCTGCGGGGGAGCGGGGGACAGCCTGTTCGACGCGGTCCGCGCGAGCGGTGCGGACGTGTACGTCACGGCCGATCTGCGGCACCATCCGGCCTCCGAAGCCAGGGAGGAAGCCGCGGGCGGCCGCCCGTATCTGATCGACGTCTCGCACTTCGCCAGCGAATGGCTGTGGCTGCCCGCCGCGGCGGGTGCGTTGGGCAATGTGCTGGCGGATTCCGGCTTCGACGTGGAACTGGCCGTCAGCCAGACCAACTCCGATCCGTGGGACTTCATCCTGACGCCCGGATTGGGTGGCTAGCGGCACCGGTACACGTAGGCTAGTGCTACGCGGACCCCGGCAAAGAGCCGGACACCGTTTCCTGGAGGACTTTTCATGGCCAAGGCAGCACCGGCGGAACAACTTCGATTGCTTGAACTGCAGGCATTGGATGCCAAGCTAAAACAGCTTGACCACCGCGCCTCGCAGCTGCGCGCCGACCCGCGCCTGAGCGACCTGAACGCCGGGCTCCAGGTGGCCCAGAGCGAGCTGGTGGTCCGGGCCACCGAACTGGCCGACACCAAACGGGAACTGGTCCGCGCCGAGGGGGACGTGGAGCAGGTGGCATCCCGGATCGCCCGCGACGAGGCACGGCTGAACAGCGGCACCGGACTGTCGAAGGACCTCGTGGCGCTGCAGCACGACCTGGCCTCGCTGGCCAAGCGCCGCTCGGACTTGGAGGACGTGGAACTGGAAATCCTGGAGCGGCTCGACGACGTGACGGCACGGCAGGCCCAGCAGCAGCTGATCGTGGACGGCATCACCGCCTCGCTGGGCGGCATCCGGGAGGAACTGGACGGCAAGCTGGCGGACGTCGCCGTCGAGCGGGAGTCGACGGCGGGAAACCGGACGGCGCTCGCGGCCACCTTCGAGGACGGCCTGCTGGCACTGTACGAACGGACGCTGGCCAAGCGCGGGCTGGGCGCGGCACGGCTGTTCCACGGCACCTCGGAGGGCTCCGGCATGCAGCTGAGCCCGGGGGACCTGGCCGAGATCCGCAAGGCGCCCGAGGACGAGATCGTGTTCTGTCCCGATTCGGGCGCCATCCTGGTGCGCTCCGCCGAGTGGAACTAGGCCCCGGACGGCTGCACCACGTAGAGCTGTGGGTGGCCGACTATCCGCGGGCGAGCGCGAGCCTGGGCTGGATGTTCGAACAGCTGGGCTTCGTCCGCGCCGAGGAGTGGGGATCGCCCATCCGCGCCGGTATCTGGCGCGGCGCCGGGACCTACATCGTCATTGAGGCCAGCCCCGACGTCCGCGGCGCCCGGCACCACCGGCACAGTCCCGGGCTGAACCACCTGGCCTTCCAGGCCGGGACGCGGCAGGACGTGGAGCGCCTGGCCGCACTAGCGGCCGCACGGGACTGGACGCTGATGTTCGCGGACCGGCACCCTTTTGCCGGCGGCGAAGGGACCTTCGCCGCCTACCTGGAGAACGCCGACGGCTTCGAGGTCGAACTCGTTGCAGGCTGACCGCGTGCGGGGCCGCTACACGGTGCTCAACGGTTCCGGCAGGATCAGGTTCAGTGCGTGCGGCCGCCGCGCGGTTCCCGGGACCAGTTCGGCGGTCCACCGCTCCTTGGCCGCCGACAACAGCTGCTCGGGTGTCTGC
>JBIOFK010000097.1:0-9048 GCA_044447065.1 Actinomycetales bacterium
ACATCCCGCACCCCGTCGGTGAGCACGCGGACGTCCTCGCGGGACAGCAGCCGGGCCGCATTTTCGGTCACAATGGCCGACAGATGCGTGATCAGCACCGAAATTCTGTCGATCACCGTGGCGCCGGCCATTTCCGCGCTGTGCCGCAGCTCGGCCGGAATCCATTTACCGGCCAGTCCGAAGACGGGCTCCGCCGTCGTCGTGCCCGGCAGGGAGCCCAGGTTGTCGCCCAGGGCCAGCACCTGCCCGCCCGGAACGGTGCCCCGGCCGGCCTCGACGCCGGCTATCCGGATCACATAGGTCGACGGCGGCAGCTCCACGGAGTCCCGGGTGCGGACCGGGGGCACCACCAGGCCGAGGTCCATGGCGATCTTGTGCCGCAGCGAGCGCACCCGTCCCAGCAGGTCATCGGACGCGCCGGAGACCAGCCCCACCAGGTCCGGCGCCAGCTGGATCTCCACCGCATGGACGCGCATCGCCTCGATCAGGTCATCCGTGGTTTCGGTCCGCGGCACCGCGGCCTCGGCGGCCACCTCGGCGGCCGCGGCGGCCTTCGTCGCGGCGTCCCGGCTCTTGATCCGCTGCGAGGCAAACAGCAGCAGCGCCCCGACGAACATGAACGGAAGCACCGGCATGCCGGGGATCAGGCCCATCGCCACGGCGGCGAGCCCGGCGATCATCAGCGCGGTGCGGGACTGGCCCAGCTGCGCGGACGCCGTCGTGCCCATATCCGATGCGGCGTTGGAGCGGGTGACGATCATACCCGTGGAAATGGCCATCAGCAGGGCCGGAATCTGGGTGACCAGCCCGTCCCCGATGGTCAGCAGCGCGTAGGTGTTCAGCGCATCCGTGATGGACATGCCCCGCTGGGCCATGCCGATCGCGATGCCGCCCACAATGTTGATGATGATAATGATGATGCCGGCGATCGCGTCGCCCTTGACGAACTTGGACGCCCCGTCCATCGCCCCGTAGAAGTCCGCCTCCGCGGACACCTCCGCGCGCCGGGTGCGGGCCTGGACATCCGTGATCAGGCCCGCGTTCAGGTCCGCGTCAATGGCCATCTGCTTGCCGGGCATAGCGTCCAGGGTGAAGCGGGCACCCACCTCGGCCACCCGCTCGGCGCCCTTGGTGACCACCACGAACTGGATGACCACCAGCAGCAGGAAGATCACCGCGCCGATGATCAGGTTTCCGCCCACCGTGACCTGGCCGAAGGCCTGGATCACCGCGCCGGCGTGCGCCTGGCCCAGCACCAGCCGGGTGGAGGAGACGTTGAGTCCCAGCCGGAACAGCGTCGCCACCAGCAGCAGCGAGGGAAACACCGAGAAGTCCAGCGGCTTCTGCACGAACATGGTGGTCAGCAGCGTCACCAGCGCCAGGGAGATGTTGACGATGATCAGCACATCCAGCAGCGGTGCCGGAATGGGGATGATCAGCAGCAGGATGACCCCGACCACGCCCACCGGGACAGCGAGCTTGGAGAAATTGCGGTTCATGCTAGGTTTCCTTCGGGTTGGCGCAGGGTCGGCATCGTTTCCACCCGGGCATGGCGGCCGGTGTGGGTCCTGCCGCGCGATTTGAGGGCCATCACGAAGGCCAGCACGCGGGCCACGGCGTTGTAGAGCTCCACCGGAATCTCCTGGCCCAGGGAGCAGGCGGCGTGCAGCGCCCGGGCCAGCGCGATGTCCTGGACCATCGGAATGCCCTGGGTGCGGGCCTCCTCGCGGATCCGGGCGGCGATCGGCCCGGACCCCTTGGCCACCACCCGCGGCGCGGATTTGCCGGGCTCGTACTTCAGCGCCACCGCCACGTGCGTCGGATTAAGCAGGACGACGTCGGCCCCCGCCACCGCGGCGATCATCCGGTTGCGGCTCATCGCGAGCTGCCGGGAGCGGCGCTGGGACTTGATCATCGGATCCCCCTCGGTGCTCTTGTTCTCGTCCTTGACCTCCAGCTTGGACATCCTGGTCTTTTTCCGGTTGCGGCGGAACACCACGAAGACGTCGGCGGCCGCCAGCACCAGCCCGGCCGCGACGGCGAACTGCAGCAGCGAGCCGGCGCCCTTGCCCGCTTCGGTGAGCAGCCCGGCGATGGACGTCCCGCCGGCGTTCATCAGCACCGGCATCAGGGAGGTCACGACGGAGTACAGCACCAGGCCGACGACGGCGGTCTTCAGCAGGGCCTTGGCGCCCTGCCAGAGCGCCTGGGTGCCGAAGGTCCGGCCGAGGCCCTTAATCAGGTTGAAATGGTCGAACGTGGCCTCGAATTTCTTGAAGTGGATGCCGCCCTGCAGGGCGGAGCCGGCCAGGACCGCCACCGCGACCAGCAGCAGCATCGGGCCCAGGCTGCCGCCGAGGGAGGCCAGCGCGCTGCCCAGCGCTGCCACCGCCACGTCGGGGTCCGGGGAACTGATCACGGCCCGGACCGCGAACAGCTGGGCCGCTGCGGCGTCGGAGGTGCGCTGGATGGTCAGCGGCAGCATCAGCGCCGCGGCGCCCACCCCCAGCCAGGCGGTGACGTCCGTGGACCGCGAGAGCTGGCCCTTGGAGCGGACCTCCTTCATCCGCTTCTGGGTGGCCTGTTCTGTTTTTTCCTGGGAATCGGCCATCAGCGCGCACCACCCAGGGAGGAGAAGGCCTGGCCCGCCAGGGCGGCAACTATGCGCGGCAGCACGGTGAAGGCAATCCCCGCCAGGGACAGCGTCAGGAAGATCTTCAGCGGGAAGCTCAGCCCGAAGGCGTTCAGTCCCGGGGCCACGCGGGTCAGCAGGCCAAGCCCCACATCGGCCAGGAAGAGCACCACCAGCAGCGGTCCGGCGATCTGCACCGCTGCCAGGAACATCTGCGTCGTGGCCGAGACGAGGGCCTGCACGGGCGCGCCCATCGCCATCCCGCCGCCCAGCGGCAGCGCGGTGAAGCTGCGGACCATGCCGCCGATCACCAGCTGGTAGCCGTCGGAGGCGAACAGCAGCGCCAGCGCCGTCATCTGGAACAGCCGGGTGAACTGCGCCCCGTTGAGCATGGACAGCGGGTCGAAGGCCTGGGCCAGCTGGAAGCCGCCGAACAGGTCGATCATGGAGCCGGCGGAGGTGACCGCGGCGAAGATCAGCATCACCAGGAACCCCAGCACCGCGCCCACCACGATTTCCAGCACCAGCGAGGTGATCAGCGTGGCGACATCGGTGGACTTGTAGGCCGGCGCGACCGCCGGCGACACCGCCAGCGCCACCCCGAGACCGAGCATGGCCTTGATCCGCAGCGGGACGCTGTTGGAGGAGAACGGCGGCGCCAGCAGGAAAAACACCAGGAGCCGGACGCTGCACAGCAGCACCGCCTCCATCCAGCCCAGGTCCAGCTGCACGTTCATCAGCCGCCGCCGAGCAGGGACGGGATCCGGGCGAACAGGTCGTTGGTGTAGGAGACCATTTCGGCGATCATCCAGTGCCCTGCCACCAGCAGCACGATGGCCACCGCCAGCGCCTTAGGGACGAAGGACAGCGTCACTTCCTGGATCTGGGTGATGGATTGCAGCAGCGAAATGGCCAGGCCCACGCCCAGCGCGGTGAGCAGCACGGGGGCGGAGAGTTTGGCGGCAATCAGCAGGGCGCCAAGGCCGATGTCCATGACCGCATTCGTATCCATCAACCGCTCCCGTAGCTTTTGATCAGCGATGTCAGCACCAGTCCCCAGCCGTCCACGAGGATGAACAGCAGGATCTTGAACGGCAGCGACACCATCACCGGCGGCAGCATCATCATGCCCATCGACATCAGCGCCGAGGAGACCACAATGTCGATGATCAGGAACGGAATGAAGATCACGAAACCGATGATGAAGGCGCCGCGCAGTTCGGAGAGCATGAACGACGGGATCAGCGTGGTCAGCGGCACGTCCGCCGGGGTGGCCGGGTTGGCCATCCCGGCCGCGCGGGTCATCAGGGCGATGTCCTCCTGCCGGGTGTGGGCCAGCATGAACGTCTGCAGCGGCTTGGACGCGGCCTGCAGGGTGGCGCCGAAATCCATCGTCCCGTGCAGGTACGGCTGGACCGCATGGTTGTTGATGTCGGTCAGCACCGGAGACATGATGAACAGGGACAGGAACAGCGCCAGTCCGGCGAGCACCTGGTTCGGCGGGATGTTCTGCAGCCCGAGTGCGTTGCGGGTCATCGCCAGCACCACGAAGATTTTCGTGAAGGACGTCATCATCAGCAGCAGGGCCGGCGCCACCGAAATCAGGGTGATCCCGATCAGCGTCACCACGGCCGACGACGGCGTGCCGTCCGGCCCGTTGATCTGCAGGTTCACGCCGCCGTTGCCGCCCGGGGATGCCGGATTGGTCGGGGCCGCCGGCGCGGCGGGGTCGCTGGGCGCGACCGGGTCGAACGGCAGCGCTGCGGCGGCAGGGCCCCCATACAGGGCTGCGGCAGCGGGCCCGGCGTAGGCCGGGGCCGCGGCCGCCGGTGCGGCGTGCGCGGCGGAGGCGCCGAGTACCAGCCAGGCGGTCAGCACCAGTGCGGCCAGCAGGGCGGCCAAACCCCACCTGAGCGTGCGGCGCAGCGGCAGCACGCCAGTCACCCGAGCAGTCCCTTGCGGATCGTGCCGGCCGCCTGCTTCCAGGTGGCCGGGGACAAGATGGACCCCTCCAGCGGCGAACCGCTTTCCCGCAGCCCGGCCGGGCCCACCGGCCCCGGCCCGGCAGTGCGCCGGCGGCTGCGCAGCGGCAGCTCGGTGACGTCCGCCGTCGTCGGCCCGTCCAGCAGCGGCTCAACGCCTGCCCGTGCCGCCGCCATGCTCAGCGCGAAGTCGGGCTCCGCCTCCGCCTCGGCGGTGTGCAGGACGTTAATGCCGTGCTCGGTGACGCCCAGCAGGAACCTCTGGCCGCCGGTTTCCAGCACCACGACGGAGGCCTTCTGCCCCACGCCGCGGCGGGCCACCACGCGCAGCGGATCAGCGGTCCGTCCCCGGCCCGGCAGTCCGCCGCCGCTCTTGGCCAACCGCCGGGCGACCAGCCACAGCAGCAATACCACCGCTCCGAGGGATAGTACTACCCTCAGAACGAGGAGGAGTGTGTCCATTTAGTTGACTGCTTCTGCCACGTCGAGGATTTTGGTGATGCGGATGCCGTAGTCCTGGTCGACGACGACGACCTCGCCGCGCGCGATCAGGCGCCCGTTGAGCAGGACGTCGGCCGGCGCTCCGGCGGAACGGTCGAGTTCGATGACATGGCCCGGCTCCAGATCCAGCACATCCCGGACGGACATCCGGGTGCGGCCGATTTCGACCGCGAGCGTCATCTCGACGTTGTTGATCCGGCCGAGCTTGTCCACCACCGACGAGTCCGTGCCGCTGAACCCGGCCCCGCTGGCGGCATGCTCGCGGATGCGGATGGCGAACCAGCCGGACGGCGTTCCTGCGCCGGCCGGAGCCAGCTCGAACACTGTCGTCTCGGCGTCGGAGACCAGGTCGGAGGCGTCCTCCGTGCTGGACTCCCCCAGCACGCCGGCGCCGAGCACCGTCGTGGCGGCCTCGAACGCCGGGCGCAGGACGTCCACCAGGGTCAGCAGGGCTGAGTCGGCTCCGGCGGCGGCGCCGAGGGAGGCCGTGTCCGTGAGCACCAGCGCAATGTCGGCCGAGAGGGCGCCGACAAAGGACGCTGTCACCGCGGATCCGAGGTATTGCTTCAGCGCCGAGGTGTCCAGGCACATCTCGGGGATCAGCGGCGCCGGTGTGGGCAGCAGTTCCGCCAGGGCGGAAGCGGCGGACGTTTGCAGGGTCAGGTTCGCGCTCAAGACGAAGTCTCCTCGGTAGTAACGATGACGCCGGCCAGCCGGGACCCCTTGGACCCGAGGGCGGCGGTGGCCAGCGGCTGTCCGTCCACGGTGACGTCGACAGGACGGTTCTTGGGATGCGGCAGGGGAACGACGTCCCCCACCGCAAGGTTCAGGATGGTGCCGGGGCGCACCCGGGTGGACCGCAGGCGCAGGGACACATCGACCGGGACGTGGGCCAGCTGGTCCAGGATCCGCTCCCTGGCATTGACGGCCGAATCCACCGGATTGGCAGCGCCCAGACCCGGCAGCAGCACGTCCGCGGGGATGGCGAGGGTGGCAGGGGCCGGGACGCCGCCGACGGTGATGGTGAACTGATTGACGATCATCAGGTCCCGCGGCGCCGCGGCCTGGGCGAACTGCGAGTTGTACTGGATGGAGTCCATGGTGAGCGGAACCGTCAGGAGCCTGTCCAGGGAATACCGCAGGTTCTCCATCGCATCGTCCGTCAGGCGCGACACCAGGGCCTGCTCGATCTGCGTGAATTTCCTGTCCGGCATCCGCTGGTTGCCGTCCCCGCCGAGCATGTGCACCACCAGGGCCAGCCCGGCCGCCGTCGGGAACTGGATGACCGCCTTGGCGTCGCTGCCGCCCAGCGCGAACAGGACCATGGCCGTGGTCGACGGAAGCGACGCGGAATACGCGTCGTAGGTCTGCAGGATGACCTGCTGGGAGGTAACCCGGGATTTCACGCGCACGCGCGCCGTCAGGTGGGTGCCCCACTGGCGCGAGAAGGTTTCCATCGCCAGTTCAAGGATGCGCAGCTGGTCCCGGGCGAGAGTCGTGGGGCGGCCGAAATCGAAGACCTCAATGGTCTTCGCCGGCCTCGTGGACTGGCTGCTGGTCTCTACGGGCACGGCGGTCACATCTGCCATTATCGGCACGCTTCGGCCAGCGGTTAGTAATGCGCTGCGGAAACTTTCAGCCGGAGTTCTTCACCAGCCCCGGGATCAGGGACCGCACGCTGTCCGGCTGGTCCGACAGGACCACGATATCCACGCGCCGGTTCTTGGCCAGGTCAGCCGCAGAGTTGGTTTTGCCCAGCGGCCTGGCCGCCCCGAAGCTGACCGCTGCCATCCGCGTGGCGGCGAGTCCGTCCAGTTCCACCAGGTGCCGGACGACGTGGGTGGCGCGGGAGGCCGAAAGCTCCCAGTACTGCGGATCGGGCACGTAGTCCGGGACCAGTGCCGCATTGCCTTCCACTGAAATATCCTGCGGGATGCCGGCCAGGACGGGAGCGATGGCGTCCAGGACCTTGACGGCATCCGCGGTGAGCTCGGCGTCGTCGGGGTTGAAATACGCCTCCGAACTCACCAGCCGCACGGTCAGGCCTCGTTCATCGATGGAAAAACTCGCCGCCGAGGGCATGCCGGCCGCGGCCAGGTTCGCCTGCATCTTGTCCCGAAGCGCCGTGAGCTTGTCCACTTCCTTCTTGGCCAGGTCCAGGGCCGTGAATCCCTCGGCGTCCTTGTTGAGCTGGGCCGGCGGCACCACCACCCCGGAGGCCGTGTCCACCTTGGTGGTCTGCACGACGCCGAAGCCGGTGGCGAGGGAGTTCTTCAGCCGCTCGAACTTGTTCGTATCCACTGTCGACATGGCGTAGAGCACGATAAACATGCACATCAGCACGGTCACCATGTCCATGTAGGACGCCATCCACCGCTCGTCCGCATGCTGTTCGGCCGGTTTGGCAAAATTGCGGCGGCTGGGCCGGGCACTCACGCTGCTTCCTTATCCTTGTCCTTGACGGCCGCCAAGTCCTTGCCCTTGGCCTTCGCCGCGGAGGATTTGAGCTCGTGGCTGGGCACCATGGCACGGAGGCGTTCGCGCAGCAGCAGCGGCTGGCTTCCGGCCTGGACGGCCAGCACGCCCTCCATGAGCAGTGTCATCCGCTCAATTTCGAGTTCGGACACGCGCGCCAGCCTGGAACCCAGGGGCAGCCAGATGAAGTTTGCCGACAGCAGCCCCCACAGGGTGGCCACGAACGCCGTCGCAATCATGGGACCAAGCTTGTCCGGGCTGCTGAGGTTCTCCAGCACGTGGGTCAGCGAGACCACCGTGCCGATGATGCCGACGGTGGGAGCGTAACCGCCGAGGGTGTTGAAAAATTTGGAGGCACTGTGATCGCTTTTGATCCTGGTGCCGATCTCGTCCTCAAGCAGGTACCGCAACTCGTCGCCGTCGGTTCCGTCGGCGATATTCTGCAGCGCGCCCTTCAGGAACGGATCCTTGACCTTTGACGCCTCCTGCTCCAGGGCCAGCAGGCCCTCGCTGCGGGCGGTCTCGGCGAGGCGCACAATCTGGTCGATGCTCTCCTGGGGGCTGGTGCGCTTGCCCTTAATGCCCGCCGGCAGCGCCTTGAAAGCATGCAGGACGTCCTTGAAGGTGGAGCCGGCGATCCCGACGGCGATCGTGGCGCCGAACACGAGGATCATGGGCGGGGGCAGCAGCAGGGAGTCGACGTGGGCGCCCTCGAGGCTGATCATTCCGTAGAGCGATCCAAACGCGAGCAGGAGGCCGATGATGGTGGACGGATCCATGGCCTACCTCGCTGACGGCAGTTCGGCTGAGTTGCCGTCTTGCTCGTTGCCTGGATCGGAGGGCGGAACAATGCTCAGGGTCCGGCCCCCGTACCCCGAGACGATGGAGGGAGCGTCGCGGGCGAGCGAGATGACGTAGGCGCGGTAGCGGGCGATCAGGTCGATCACTTCCGGGACGGATTCGGTCACGATGTACTTCGAACCGTCGGCCATCACCAAGGTGGTGTCCGGGTTGGCATGGATCCGCTCGATGAGGTCAGGGTTGATCGCAAACTCTCGTTTGTCCAGCCGCGTTACGACGATCATGCCCGGTCCTTGTCTAGGGGACCCACAATGGGTCCGACACAAGGCACTGTCGGCTCGCGGAGCGGAATCGTTAGCGTGACACGGATTACGTAGAACTCAGGTGGGTTCACATTGTTGCTTGGACGAGGGCACTTGCCGCGGCTCCCCGTTGGCGCTATCCGCCTGAAAGCGCCCACGCCCACCGGTTGAGTCTCGCGCCAGTGCCCGACGTATTGAGTTGCGCCTTTCGTGGCTGATACCTCGATGAGGATGGATCTCGGTATCAGACAACTCGAAATTATTTACGTATAAATTGTTGTCTTAATAACTAAATGGGAATAACCTGAGGTATGGAGCCGTTGGAGGTTGGACCGCTGCCGGGACCGGAACCCGA
>JBIOFK010000098.1:0-9019 GCA_044447065.1 Actinomycetales bacterium
CCGGGAGAGCCTCCGGGAAGACCTCCGGGAGAGCCTCGACGGCGGTCCGGAGAGCGGTAAGCGTGGCCGCAGGAAGAGTCGGATCCAGCACCGCCACGCGCCGCCGTCCGGCAACGGATGCCACGAACTCCACCACGAGCCGCAGCGAGTTGGGCCCGGAGATGGCGGCCGTGCCGTTCTCGGGTATGGCCGCGAAAGCCTTGGCCGCCAGTTCCGAATAGGTGAGGACCTCGGGCCCGCCGTCGCCGTCACGGACGATACCGACGGCCACGCGGGCACCGTCGGCCACAGCGAAGGAGCGGAGGTTGTTCAGGAAAGGCATCGCTGCATATTCTAGGCGACGGCAGGCCCCTGCCAGCAGTCCGAGTCTCGGGGCAGCGGGTACGGGTGGCCGGCTACTGGATGGCGGTGCCGCACGGGTCGCGCACCGGACAGGTCGGCGGCTGTCGCATCCAGCCGGCGGAACGGCGCAGCGGTGGCGGCACCGCGGCAGAGCGGCGGCACCGGCTACCGCACAAGTTACGGCAGCGTCCAAGGACGGTAAATCGCCTCACGAGTTCCGTTCTGCGCAGGAACCCATGGTGAATTCGGCGCAGGACACTGTCCTGCGCCAGATACCCTGCGAAGTCGGCGCAGAACAGAACCTCACCGGGGGCAGCCGGAGCGGCCCGGATCGGAGCGGACTTTTCCGCGTTGCCCGAGCCCGGAACGGTCAGGCGCGCGTCTCCTCCGGCTGCCTGTCGGGCTGCCGCTCGGGAGCACCGGGAAGCGCCCTGTCAGCCAGGTAGTAGGCTGCCGCCATGACAAGCAGGACTGCGCCGACTCCCGCGCAGTTCAGGATGACCGCCGGCCCCAGCCGCGCCACGTCGATAAACGGGTAGGGGTACCAGCCGGTGGCCGCGCCCCGGAGCACTGTGTAGACGCACCAGGCGGCCGGGAACACCAGGACCAGAAACGTACTGCGCCAGGTGAAGACCGGCCGGGGACCAAAGACGAGATAACCCGCGATGACCATCACCGGCACCACGTAGTGCAGGATGCGGTCGGCATAGAGGCCGGGGCCGGTGAGCGAGGTGATTTCCGGCAGGTCACGGAGCAGGAAGAATTGGATGATCATGGTGACGGTGATGTTCACCAGCGACATTTGGCGCAACACCGCCCAGACCGGCCCGCCGCGGCGCAGCGAATCGGCGGCCAAGGTCAGCGAGACGCACGCGACAAGCACATTGCTTTCAATGGTGAAGAAGCTGCCGAAGTTCCACCAGGCGTGGGCCGGGTTGGCTGCGTATTTTGGGCCCGTAACTAGGGCCACCGCCTGCAGGACCAGTCCCACGGCGCCGATCAGCGCGGTGGCCAGATGCCATGTCCTGCCGAAAAACGCCCGGCTGAGTAGTGGGTTCGGTTCCCCGGTTCCGATAATCATGCCGCCATCATATTCGTCAGTGGCCAGGATCGGCGCCCGCTGCCGTACCAAAGAAGCGCTAGCGTTGATCCATGATCGTCCGTCATGAGCAGCCCGCCGACAGGCCACGCATCCTCGAACTGGTGGCCGCGGCCTTCGCCGCTCCGGTGGACAACGCTGCGGATGCCCGCGAACCCGGCGGCGGACCCCGCACCGAACCGCTGGAGGTGGGGCTGCTCCAGCAGCTCTTCGACGGCGCCGACTACCTGCCGGCCCTGTCGCTGGTGGCAGTGCGGGACGGCACGGTGGCAGGGCACGTAATCTGCACCCGCGCCTGGATCGACGGCTTCCGGGCCGTGGGGCTGGGACCGCTGGCAGTGAGTCCCGACGCACAGGGCCAGGGCGTGGGCAAGTCACTGATGGAAACGGTGATCGCCGGCGCGGAGGCCGCCGGCGAGCCGGCCATCGTGCTGCTGGGCAGCACCGGCTACTACCCGCGGTTCGGATTCGTCCCCGCCTCCGCACTGGGCATCGAAGCACCCGATTCCGCCTGGGGCGATCACTTCATGGCCCTGGCGCTGGGATCCTTCCACGCGGGCATCAGGGGCGCGTTCCGCTACGCGGAGCCCTTCAACAACCTCCGAGGACAGAAAACCTGACAGCCGCGCGGACAGAAAACCGGGCCGCGCGCGGAAGGAACTTCCGCGCACGGCCCGGCCTGTAGTGCCGAAGCGGGCTAGATGAAGCGGCCTAGATATTGAAGCCCAGCGCCCGCATCTGGTCACGGCCGTCGTCCGTGATGCGTTCCGGTCCCCACGGCGGCATCCACACCCAGTTGATCCGCCACTCGTCCACCATCGCCTCCAAGGCCTTTTCGACCTGTTCCTCGATGACGTCCTGGAGCGGGCAGGCCGCCGTCGTCAGCGTCATGTCCAGCAGCAGGGCACCGTCGTCACCGAAGTGCAGGCCGTACAGCAGGCCAAGATCCACGACGTTGACGCCCAATTCGGGATCGATGACGTCCTTGAGGGCCTCTTCCAGGTCCTCCAGCGGCACCTGCGGGGCTGCTGCGTGCTCTGTCTCAGTCATTGTGCACCTTCCGTGTTTCCGGGGCTGATTCTTAGGCCTGGGCCGCGATCGTCGGCAGGAAGCGGTCGTAGCCCTCTTCCTCGAGGCGGTCGGCCAGCTCCGGGCCGCCCTCTTCGGCAATCGTGCCGTCGACGAACACGTGGACGAATTCCGGCTTGATGTAGCGCAGGATCCGTGTGTAGTGGGTGATCAGCAGCGTGCCGAGGTTGCCGTCGTCGTTGGCGCGGTTCACGCCGTCGGCAACGACCTTGAGCGCGTCCACGTCCAGGCCGGAGTCGGTTTCGTCGAGGATGGCGAACTTGGGGGCGAGGAGTTCCAGCTGGAGGATCTCATGGCGCTTCTTTTCGCCGCCGGAGAAGCCTTCATTGACGTTGCGCTGGGCAAATTCCGGCTCGATCCGCAGTTGGCTCATCGCGGCCTTGACGTCCTTGGTCCAGGTCCGCAGGCTCGGGGCCTTGCCGTCGATCGCGGTCTTGGCGGTGCGCAGGAAGTTGGTCATGGTGACACCGGGGATTTCCACCGGGTACTGCATGGCCAAAAAGAGGCCGGCCCGGGCGCGCTGGTCCACGGTCATGGCCAGCACATCCTCACCGTCGAGCGTGATGGATCCGCTGTCCACGAGGTAGCGCGGATGTCCGGCAATGGTGGAGGCCAGGGTCGACTTGCCGGAACCGTTGGGTCCCATGATGGCGTGGGTCTCCCCGGTGCGCAGCGTCAGGCTGACACCCTTGAGGATCTGCTTGTTGCCCTGTTCCGTCGCGATGCTGACGTGCAGGTCCTTGATTTCCAGAGTCGACATACTCTTCCTTTTCGTTGTGCGTGTGAGGGAGCCGCGGCCGTTAGACCTTCGGTGCTCCGTTAAGAATGGTGGTGACATCCACATAGACGTCGTCGCCGTCCAGGCTCAGCGCGAAGACGGGCACCGGCTCGTAGGCCGGCAGGGTCAGCGGTTCGCCGGTGCGCAGGTCGAAGGAGCTGCCGTGGCCCCAGCATTCAATGCTGGCGCCCTCCACGTCACCCTCGCTCAGTGAGATCTCGGCATGGGAGCACGTGTCCCCGATGGCGTGCAGGGTTCCCTCGGAATCCCGCACCACCGCCACCGGGTAATCGTCAATCTCCACCCGTACGGCACTCTTGACACCCACTTCCGAGGCCTTGCAGACCAGCGTCCCGTCCATTAGACGGCTCCGCCCGCGTTCAGCTCGCGCTCCACGGCCTCGCGGAGGCGCTCCTCCAGGGCAGGGACCTTGATCTGCTGGATGACCTCGTTGAGGAATCCGCGCACCACCAGCCGGCGGGCGACATCCTCGGGGATGCCGCGCGCCTGGAGGTAGAACAGCTGCTCGTCGTCGAAGCGTCCGGTGGCGCTGGCATGGCCGGCCCCTTCGATCAGTCCGGTCTCGATCTCCAGGTTCGGCACGGAATCCGCGCGGGCGCCCTGGGTGAGGATCAGGTTCCGGTTCATCTCGTAGGTGTCGGTGCCCTCGGCTTCCTTGCGGATCAGCACGTCGCCCACCCAGACGGTGTGCGCATCCTGGCCCTGCAGCGCGCCCTTGTACGTCACGCGGGACTTGCAGTTGGGCATGGCGTGGTCAACGAAGAGCCGCTGCTCAAAGTGCTGGCCCGCGTCGGCGAAATACAGCCCGTACATTTCGACGTCGCCGCCGGTACCGCCGAAACGGGTGGAGGGGGTGATGCGCACCAGATCGCCGCCGAGGTTGATCACCACGTGCTTGAACATGGCATCCCGACCGACCTTCGCCTGCTGGGAGCTCGCGTGGACAGCGCTGTCGTCCCAGTCCTGGATGCTCACCACGGTGAGCTTGGCGCCGTCGTCGAGGATCATTTCGACGTTCTCGCTCAGCACCGCGGAGCCCCGGTGGTCCAGTACGACGACGGACTCGGAGAAGCGCTCGGCGTGCACCACAATGTGGCTGGCCGCCGGAACGTCCCCGGACCCGGTCAGGGTCAGGGTGATCTCGGAGTCGGCGACGAATTCCTTCGGGATGGTGACGACGGTGGCCTGGGCGAAGGCGCCCCACGCGGCGGCGGAGACCCTGTCCTCGGGAATGCCCGCGGTGCCGATCCGGGCGTCGCCGCGGCCCACGGACTCCACGCGCACGGCCTCCGGCTTGCTGAGCTCCATCGAGGGAGGGGCCCCGGTCAGCGCAACCTTATCCAGTCCGCGCAGGCGCTTGAGCGGCGTGAACCGCCAGTCCTCCTCACGGCCGGTGATGGCCGGGAAGTCCGCCGCGTTGTACGACGTCAGCCGGCCGGCCCGGGAGCTGTCGGGGATCCCGACCCCGCCGCCGTGGCTGTGCGACCTGGCCGCTTCGCCGGCCAGCGGGCCGGTGCCGGGGTTGACCTGGTTGAGGCTCTCGCCCTCTTCGGTAAAGCCATCGATCACGTCGCGCTTGGTGCCGGTGAGGGTAATGCTGCCGCGTTCCGGCGACGGTGCGCCGATGCGGGCCTTCTGCTGCTGGTCTTCTGCGAGCTCAGTCATTAACCGACGGCCCCTTCCATCTGGAGTTCAATCAGGCGGTTCAGTTCGAGCGCGTATTCCATCGGGAGTTCGCGCGCGATCGGCTCGATGAAGCCGCGGACGATCATGGCCATGGCTTCGTCCTCCCGCATTCCGCGTGACATCAGGTAGAACAGCTGTTCCTCGCTCACCCGGGAGACAGTGGCTTCGTGGCCCATGGTGACGTCGTCTTCGCGGACGTCCACGTACGGGTACGTGTCGGAGCGCGAAATCGTGTCCACCAGCAGGGCGTCGCAGCGGACCGTGTTGGCCGAATGCGTGGCGCCCTCGCGGACCTGGACCAGGCCGCGGTAGGCCGCCCGGCCGCCGCCGCGCGCCACCGACTTGGAGATGATCGAGGACTTCGTGTTCGGCGCGATGTGCACCATCTTCGAGCCTGTGTCCTGGTGCTGGCCGGCGCCGGCAAAGGCGATCGAGAGCGTCTCGCCCTTGGCATGCTCGCCGACCAGGTACACGGCCGGGTACTTCATGGTGACCTTGGAGCCGATGTTGCCGTCGACCCACTCCATGGTGGCGCCCTCGTGCGCGATGGCACGCTTGGTGACGAGGTTGTAGACGTTGTTGGACCAGTTCTGGATGGTCGTGTAGCGGACGCGGGCGCCCTTTTTCACGACGATCTCGACGACGGCCGAGTGCAGCGAATCCGAGGTGTAGATCGGAGCCGTGCAGCCCTCAATGTAGTGCACGTAGCTGTCCTCGTCCGCGATGATCAGGGTGCGCTCGAACTGGCCCATGTTTTCCGTGTTGATGCGGAAATACGCCTGCAGCGGGATCTCCACGTGTACGCCCTTGGGGACGTAGACGAAGGAGCCGCCGGACCACACGGCCGTGTTCAGGGAGGCAAACTTGTTGTCCCCGACCGGGATGATGGTGCCGAAGTACTCCTGGAAGATCTCCGGGTGCTCGCGCAGCGCTGTGTCCGTATCCAGGAAGATGACGCCCTGGCGCTCCAGGTCCTCGCGGAGCTGGTGGTAGACCACCTCGGACTCATACTGGGCCGCGACGCCGGAGACCAACCGGCCGCGCTCGGCCTCGGGGATGCCCAGCTTCTCGTAGGTGTTGCGGATGTCCTCGGGGAGGTCCTCCCACGATTTGGCCTGCTTCTCGGTGGACCGGACAAAGTACTTGATGTTGTCGAAGTCAATGCCGGAAAGGTCGGCGCCCCAGGTCGGCATCGGCTTGCGGTCAAAGTACTTCAGGCCCTTGAGGCGCAGGTCGAGCATCCACTCCGGCTCGTTCTTCTTCGCCGAGATATCCCGGACCACTTCCTCGCTGAGGCCGCGGCGGGCGTTGGCACCGACGTCGTTCTTGTCCGACCAGCCGAAGGCATAGTTGCCAATGCCTTCGAGCTCCGGATTTTTCTCGAGAATGTCAGAAATTACTGAGTCGGATACGGTGCTCTTCGCACCGACGTCCTGGGCTAGCTGATCCGTCATCACGGCCTTTCTTGCTGATGGAGGGATACTTCTTCTTCCGCGGCGGCCCGTTCGCCGGCCGACTGGCCGACGGCGGTCCGTCCCGTAGGTATATGGGTGGTGCACACGTGCCCTCCGCGGGCCAGGGTGGACAACCTGCGCACGTCCACTCCAAGCAGCCGGGCGAAGGTTTCCGTTTCGGCGTCGCAGAATTCGGGGAACTCGCTGGCCAGGTCCTGGATCGGGCAATGACCCTGGCAGAGCTGTTCGGCGGCCAGCGGCGTGGAGCCGAGGACCGACATCGAGGAAGCCGCGAAACCATCACCGCTCAGGGCCCGCGAGAGCGCCCTGGCCCGTGCCGCGATGTCCGGTCCGGCGGCGTCGACGGCGGGCCGGTAACGCTCCTCCATGGCGGCAAAGCGCTGGTCGGCGAACTCCTTCACCGAGGCCACGCCGGAGACCTTGGCGAGCTGCGCCAGCGCCGTCCGCGCGATGGAGAGGTAGTCATTGCCCAAACCGGACTGGCCACGGCGGGACAGCACATAACGGCGGGCCGGACGGCCGGCGCCCGCGGTGCTGGTGCGGGTGAGCTTAACTTCGATGACGCCCGTGCGGGACAGCGAATCAAGATGCCGGCGCACCGCCGCCGGGGTCAGCGCCAGCAGCTTGCCCAGCTGCGCGGCGCTGACCGGGCCATGTTCGAGCACCGCACTCAGGACCCTGTCCCGGGTGCGTTCATCGTTGTCGGCACCCGCGGGGATGCTGGCGGCCTGAGCCGTCGATGAGTGCGTCATAGAATACACAACACAAGTATGACGTTATTTACTCCCCCGAGCCAGTAAGGCGGGCCTTCCTGCCGCCCGCCGTAAGGCTGGCAACCGTGCCGCCGCGGGCCTTCCTGCCGCCCGCAGTAGGGCTGGCGACCGCCGCTGCGGGCCTGATCAATTGTCCATGCCCAGCGAATTCAGGGAGACTGCTCATCATGATTGACCGTCTTCGGGTGACCCCCGTCAGCTATGTCATCCTCCGGCGCGGGGAGTCCGTATTGCTTCAGTTGCGCTGCGACACCGGATATATGGATGGATACTGGGCGACGGCAGCCGCGGGCCACGTTGAGGCCAACGAGTCTGCCGCTCAAGCCGCAATCCGCGAAGCTCATGAAGAACTTGGCGTGTCCGTTGGCCGCGAACAGTTGGTCCCATTGACCGCGATGCACCGCGCGCAAGGAACCGGTGGTTCCGCCGATGGACGGGTCGACTTCTTCTTTGAATGTACCGCCTGGCAAGGCGGACCGCAGTTGATGGAGCCGGAAAGGGCTTCGGAGCTCGGATGGTTCCACCTTGATGACCTTCCCCGTGCGGTGGTTCCCCATGAACGATACGTTTTCGAGCGGCTGCGGACAGGGATGGCGCCAATCATCACTTTCGGCTTCGCTCCGGGGTGAACGCCGGCCTCGTAGAATGCACCTGTGGACCGCCTGCCTGATTTCGTCAGAGCCCGCAGCCAAAGCGCGAGGACGGAAACACGCTGACTGCGGGTGCGGACCCAGTTCCGGCCCCGGCGCGCCCATAGGTCAGGCCCGCGGCGCGCCCATAGGTCAGAAGGAGTGCCAACCATGATCCTCCCGAAGGTCCGGGACCAACGCTTCGTGACGATCCGACGTGGTGGGACCCTCACTGATTCGGATCACCGGCTTCTGGCTCTGTGGGCGGCATCGTGCGCTGAGCACGTTCTTGATCTGTTCGAGTCGGATCAGCCAGGAGACCCACGACCCCGTCGGGCGATCGAACACACCCGCGCCTGGGTGCGCGGCGAGGTCGGGATGATGCAGGCCCGCGCGGCGGGCGGCCAGGCAATGGGCGCGGCCAAGGACCTGCGGGGACCTGCACGACATGCCGCGTACGCTGCCGGCCAGGCAGGGGTCGTCGCGCACGTCGCCGCGCACGGGCTCGGTGCTGCCGCCTACGCGATCAAGGCCGCGCGTAGTGCCGTACCGGAAGCCGTGAGCGAGCCCGCGGGACGACTCGAGTGCCGTTGGCAGCGTGGCCAGCTCCCGGAGGCGATCCTCGAGCTCGTGCTTGACGACCAGCGGTTGCGGAACGAGATCTGCTGGTCGGTCTTTGCCTGCTGACCGCGGCTCGGACGCCGGCACCGCCCACCCTTGCATTGGACGCCGCGAGCTGGCTCGTCCGGCGTAGGCAATGCGCTAGGGCGTTTAGCCCGACGTGGCGGCTTCAGTGAAATCGAGGGTGCCAACACCGTTCATCAGAGAATATGTGGCGTTGGTACGCGACCACGTGATCGGCTCGTTCAGAAACCTATGAACCCATGCTTCGTAGTCCCCGCTGGTTCCGAGGCACCCCATGGTCCCCGCGATCATCGCGGAAGCTTCCGGGATGATTGTTGTGTTTGTCACCGCGACCGGAACGTTAAGGGTGTTGCAGGGCGTGACCATGACCATGGTCCGGGTCCCGTTCATCATTGCGATGGTCATCGTCAGCGGCTGGGCAGCGATCCACGGAAGAGCCTTCATCCCTGCGTCCCTGCCGGAGCTGGACGTGTACGTGCCGC
>JBIOFK010000099.1:0-8955 GCA_044447065.1 Actinomycetales bacterium
GAGGAGAATGCAGCCAGTGCACCTCCACCTCGTCGCGAGCGGCCACCTGCTGACACGCTAACCGATGGGCCGCCGGCTAGCTTCCTGAGGGCTTACCCCCGGCTACCCTGTTGAGTGTCTACCACCGGTGCCCGACGTCTATCACCAGCCTTTCACCCAGGGTGAAGACCCGGAACGGCAGCCGGGCCCGGACTCCCAGTCCGAAATTGGTGTGTCCCTCGAAACTGCTGTCGAAGGCGATTTCGCGGAACGTGCGGAAGCCGTTGACATTGACGACGTCAAAACGGTTCGCGGGGTTGTATCCGGGGGAGTTGGCGAAGACCGTCACGGCCAGCGTCTCGCCCGCCCAGGTCATGAACGGTTGTCCGGAGCCTTGGCTGGTCATCGGTTTCGGCCCGGTGTAGTAGCCGACGGTGATCTGGTCCGTCGGGCCGTTCAGGTCGATGACCATCCGGTCGTAGCAGTCGTGCTGCCCGGCGCGGACCCCCACGACGGGCGCCGAACTACCGGCCGAAACGGTCTTGTTCAATGATCCCCAGGTGATCCCGCAATACGGTGCCGCCGAGGCGCTGGCCGGGGAAACGACCCCGAACGTCAGAATCAGGGTGGCGATTGCCAGAAAGGTGCGTAGTTTTTTCACTGTGACCCCTCCATTGGGGTTGCGTAATAGGTAGTCACATGATAAAGGGATACGCAGCGGTAGTAGATGGCCCGCGGAAATCGGAACCCAAATTGTTACGCCTTGGCGCCGGCCTTCCGCGTCTCCTCGCGCCGGTCGTAGAGTTGAGGTGGCAATAGGTTCCGCCGGGGCCCGTTTCGGGTTCCAACAGCCCCGGGCCGATGGTTCCTATCCGCCGAAGGTGGGATACGCGATGACTGAAACCGGCGTGGACGCCGCGGTGCTGCTTCCCGTGGGCGGCATCGGGCTCAGCGTGGAGGAAGTCCGCCAGCTGTGGTCGTTCGTGCACGGGGAGATCATGGGTGGCACCATGCGGGGATACCTGCGTGCGTCGCTCGGACTGTGCCCGCGGCACGCTTGGGGGCACGCCGTCGTCGAGGTTGAATTGTGGCAGGCAGGGGCGGGTGCGCGGGCCGGACACCAGCCCTTCGACGTCGCGGTGCTGTACGAGGATCTGTTGGAACTCGCCGCGGGGAGCCTCCTGCGTGCCGCGACCTGGCTCCATCCCGAGCGGTCCCGGGCGCCGGTGGAAACCCGGCCGTGCCACATCTGCCGGGAGCTGGCGGAGCTGCCGCCGCCGGGCTTCCGGCTGGGCTACGCCAATTCGGACTCCGTTGTCCTCGCTGCCGAAGCCAACCGGCTGGTTCATACGACGGCGTGGTGCCGGGAAACGCGCCGGCAGTGGGCGTCCGCCGTCTGCCAGGAATGCCTCGGGGGAATCGGCACGGACCCGCGCCGGCTGTGCCGACGGCATCTGTCTGCGAAGGGCGACATTCCGCGGGAGGCCGGAACCGCCATTGCCGGGCAGCTGCTGGAAATCCGCGGCCGGCTGTTGCGCCTGATCGCCTCGATGACCGACCGTGGAGCCCCGGCTACCGCGGCCGAGGATGCCTCCTGGATCGAGGCGCTGGGCTGGTTCGCCGGCTGGGGACTGCCCATCTATCTGGCCGGCGAGGACTGACCCGCTGACGTGCCGGCGCGACCCGGCCCTACCGAAGCCGTCGGGCCAGGTACGGAGCGGTCCGGCTCTCCGCGGACTCCGCCACGTCGCCGGGTGTGCCGGCGGCCATGATCCGCCCGCCGGCGTTTCCACCGGACGGGCCCAGATCGATGACCCAGTCGGCGGCGGCGACCACGTCCATCCCGTGCTCGACCACCACGACGGTATTCCCGGTGTCCACCAGCCGGTTGAGCTGCCGGAGCAGGAGCCGCACGTCTGCCGGATGCAGCCCGGTGGTCGGTTCGTCCAGCAGGTACAGCGTGTGGCCGCGGCGGGCGCGCTGCAGCTCGGTGGCGAGCTTGATCCGCTGGGCCTCCCCGCCGGAAAGTTCGGTCGCGGGCTGGCCCAGCCGCAGGTATCCCAGCCCGACATCGAGCAGGGCCGCCAGGCTGCGCGCCGCCGGGGGAATGTCGGCCAGGAATGCGGCCGCGGCCGCCACCGTCAGGGCCAGGACCTCCGCCACGCTCTTGCCCCGGTAGAGGACCTCGAGTGTTTCGGCGTTGAAGCGTGAGCCGTGGCACGCCGGACACGGGCCGTAGCTGCCGGGCAGGAACAACAGCTCAACGGCAACGAATCCCTCCCCGAGGCAGGTTTCGCAGCGGCCGCCGGCGACGTTGAAGGAGAACCGTCCGGCCCCGAATCCGCGGGTTTTGGCTCCACCGGTGGCGGCGAATTCCTTCCGCACCGCGTCGAAGAGCCCGGTGTAGGTGGCCAGGTTGGACCGCGGCGTGCGGCCGATCGGCTTTTGGTCCACCCGGACCAGCCGGTCCACCGTGTCAAGTCCCCGGATGTGCCGGACGGTGGTCGCCTCGTCGGCGCCGTCCGCCGCGGCCGGCTCGGTGTCGATTGTGTCGGGATCGTCGCCGGGGTCCGGTGCCGTGCTGCGCACGTGGGCTCCGACGACGTCGGCCAGCACCTTGCCGAGCAGCGTGGACTTTCCGGAGCCGGAGACTCCCGTGATCGCGGTGAGCACGCCGAACGGGATGTCCGCGTCCAGGTCGCGCAGGTTGTGCCGGGTGACGCCGCGCAGCCGGAGCCAGCCCGACGCGCTCCGCGGGGCGCGCGCGGCGGCGGTACCGCCGTCGTCCGCCGCGCTTTCCCCGTCGAGCAAGAACGGCCGCGTGAGCGATTCCGGCACGTCCGCCAGCCCGGCCACCGGACCGCTGTAGACGATGTGCCCGCCCGCCTCACCCGCCTTCGGTCCCACGTCCACCAGCCAGTCCGCCCGGCGCACCACGTCCATGTTGTGCTCGACCACGAAGACCGTGTTGCCCGAGGACTTGAGCGCCTCCAGCACCGCCAGCAGCGGTTCCGCGTCCGCCGGATGCAGGCCCGCGGACGGCTCATCCAGCACGTAGATGACCCCGAACAGGCCTGAGCGCAGCTGGGTGGCGATGCGCAGGCGCTGCATCTCACCCGGTGACAGGGTGGGCGTGCCGCGGCCCAGGCTCAGGTAGCCCAGGCCCAGCTCCAGCAGCACCGTGATCCGCTGGACGAGGTCCTTGGCAATGGTCGCCGCCACTTCGCCGGATGCTCCGCCGCCGCCCGGCACGCCGGATCCGCCTTCCCCGCCGGATCCTCCTCCGCCGCCCGGCCCGCCGGATCCTCCGCCGCCGCCCGGTTCGCCGGCCGCGGGCCGCAGCACCTCCGCCAGATCCGCCAAGGAGAGCGCGTTCATCGCGGCGATGCTCAGCCCGGCAAAGGTCACGGCCAGGGCCTCCGGCCTCAGCCCCGCGCCGCCGCACGCCGGGCACGGGCCGGATTCCATGAAGGCCAGCACGCGGTCCCGCATCGGGGCGCTCTTGGAATCCGCCAGCGTATGCAGCACGTAGCTGCGCGCGCTCCAGAAGCGGCCCTTGTAGGGCTTGGCCACGCGGTCGCGCTGCGGGGTGACCTCGACGACGGGCTGCTCCTCGGTGAACAGGATCCAGTTGCGGGTCTTGGCCGGCAGCCTGCGCCAGGGAATATCAACGTCATAACCCAGGTGGGTGAGGATGTCGCGCAGGTTTTTGCCCTGCCAGGCACCGGGCCACGCTGCGATGGCTCCGTCGCGGATGCTGAGGTCCGGGTCCGGAACCAGGGACTTCTCGGTCACCGTGTGGGCGGTCCCGAGGCCGTGGCAGACCGGACAGGCTCCGGTGCCCGTGTTGGGGGAGAAGGAATCGGAGTACAGGATGCCCGCGCCCTCCGGATAGGTGCCCGCCCGGGAGAACAGCATCCGCAGCGAGTTGGACAAGGTGGTGACGGTGCCCACCGAGGACCGGGCGCTGGGTGTGCCGCGCCGTTGCTGCAGCGCCACGGCTGGAGGAAGGCCGGTGATCAGCTCGACCTGCGGGTTATTGCCCTGCTGGATCAGCCGGCGCGCGTAGGGTGCGACCGATTCGAAGTACCGCCGCTGCGCCTCGGCGAAGATCGTCCCGAAGGCCAGCGAGGACTTGCCCGAGCCGGACACTCCGGTGAAGGCCACAATAGCGTCGCGCGGTACGTCCACGTCCACGTTTTTGAGGTTGTTCTCGCGGGCTCCGCGGACCCGGACGAAGCCGTCAGAGGGATCATGGTGCGCCGGGACGGGATCGGCCCCGGCGGTCGGATTCGTCTGCATCCGTCCCAGCCTAGGTGATCTCCCGGTTCTCCGGCGCGGATCAGACTGGAACCCGGGTGCTGACAGTCCCTCCAATAACCACCGGTGGAGGACTCACTTCGCGGATCCGTCCGGGTTGTGCGTGCCAACCTGCACAGTTTTCATCGCCCATGGCCGGGCTCTTACGGCGTGTCCCGCCGCGACACCCGCTTTCCCGCTCAATCTGGTGCAGCTTGGCACACCGCCGGGTTTGACCGCCGGGTTACACCGGCGGGTTTGACCGGCGGGTTACACCGGCGGGTTTGACCGGCGGGTTTGACCGCCGGGTTCGGCTGCCGGGTCCGGCTGCCGGGTTCCCGCAGGCTTCCCTGTTGCCGGTTTCCCCGCACCTGTTGCCGGTTTCCCCGTAGGGGTAGCATGACGGCATGTCTGCGCGCCCGGAGGCCTATGGACCCGCCCTGGAGAGGGCAATGACGCATGCGCTGGAATGGCTGGCAAGCGTCCCGGACCGGCCGGTGGGACCCCGGCGGGACGCGGATTCGCTGGCGGCGGACTTCGGCGGGCCGCTGCCGGACGGGCCCACGGACCCGGCCGCCGTCGTCGACGATCTGGCCGCCGCTGCGGAACCCGGACTGATGGCCATGCAGTCCGGGCGCTTCTACGGCTGGGTGATCGGCGGGACGCTGCCGGCGGCGATGGCGGCAGACTGGCTGGTCAGCGCCTGGGACCAAAACGCGGGCATGCGCTTCGCCACCCCGGCCACCGCCGCGGCCGAGGAAGCTGCGGGCGCCTGGATCCTGGACCTGCTCGGCCTGCCCCCAGGGGCGGACGTCGGATTCACCACAGGTGCCACGATGGCGAATTTCACCGGCCTCGCGGCCGGGCGGCAGTACCTGCTGGAAAACGCCGGCTGGGATCCGGCGGTGAACGGACTGGCCGGCGGCCCGCGGATCAGGGTGTTCGTGGGGGAGGAGCGGCACGACGTCGTTGACCTGGCCCTGCGGTACCTCGGACTGGGTGCGCCGACCGCCGTCGCCGTTGATGACCAGGGCCGGATCAGGCCGGACGCGCTGGAGGCCGCACTATCAGCCGGCTCCGGTCCGGCGCTGGTGTGCCTGCAGGCCGGCAACGTCCACTCCGGCGCGTTCGATCCGGTCGGGGAGGCCGCCGGCATCGCGCACCGGTACGGGGCGTGGGTCCACGTGGACGGCGCCTTCGGGCTCTGGGCCGCGGCGAGTCCGGCGTACCGCGGACATCTGGCCGGACTGGAGCGGGCCGACTCCTGGGCCACCGACGCCCACAAAACGCTCAATGTGCCGTACGACTGCGGGGTGGCCATCGTCTCCCGGCCGGACGTGCTGCGCGGGGTCTTCGGAACCCACGCCAGCTATCTGGTGGCGGACGACCACGGGCCCGGGGATCCGCACGAGAAGGTCCCCGAGCTGTCCAGGCGGGCCCGCGGCGTCCCCGTCTGGGCGGCCCTGCGGTCGCTGGGCCGCTCCGGCGTGGTGGATCTGGTGGACCGGCTGGCGGGGCATGCGAAGGCGCTGGCGGACGGGCTGGCGGGGATGGCGGGCGCCGAGATCCTCAACGACGTCGTCTTCACCCAGGTGTGCGTCAGCTTCGGCACGGATGAGCGCACGCGGGCGGTGACGGCGCTGCTGCTGGCCGACGGCGTCACCTGGATGTCCGGTTCGCGCTGGCACGGGCGGGATGTCCTGCGGATCTCGGTGAGCAATTGGGCCACCGACGACGACGACGTGGACCGTTCGCTGGAGGCGGTTCGCCGGGCTGTGGGCCAGGCGGCCGTTGAACCGGTATTGCCGGAGCCCTGACGGCCGGTACCGGCGGGCGGGCTGGTGCCACCTCGGTCTCTCTTCCCGTCAGGGCTCACGCCGCGCCCCGGGGCAGCCGCCTCCCGCCGGAGACGCTCTCCACCAGGTCGGCCAGTTCGTCCACGCCGCGGGACGCACGTATTTCGCTGCCGATCCGGCCGCTGGCTTCCCGGTAGGAGGGCGAGGACAGCACCGTCCGGACGGCCTTGGCGACCGCTTCGGGTTTGGCGTGGTTCGTGCGCAGGTTGATGCCGCAGCCCGACCAGGCCACGCGGGCGGACACTTCGGCCTTGTCCTCGGTTTCGCCGGCGGACACCAGCGGTACGCCGTACTGCAGTGCGAACTGGACACCGCCGTAGCCTCCGTTGGTGACGACGACGAGGACGTCGTCATCGGCGAGGCCCTCAATGGCCGGCCGGACGAGGTCACCGAAATTCCTGTTCGATACCGTTCCCTGGGTGACGTGCACCACCGGACGGCCGCCGTCGAGCTCCGCCCACCAGCCCGGCAGATCCGTTCCAGCGGCGCCGCCGGGGGCGCCCCGGCCGCCCCGGCCGCCCCTGGAGACGGGACCCACAAAGTGCACGGTCGCCGGAAGGTCCGAGCGCGGGTATTCGAACGAAGGAACCGTGAATTGGGCGATGTGGTCGGCCAGGCGCGGCCAGTCCATGAAGAATGCCGGGTACGGGGCCCCCGAGATCCGCCGGGCGACGTCGTCGGCGTAGCTCTGCACCGAACCGAAGACCAGTTTCTCGGTCAGCGTCCGCAGCACGCGGTTCCGCAGCCGTCCCGCCGGGCCCGGCATCGGAGAGATGCCCAACCCGAACGGCGCGGTGTCGCGGCTGGCGAGGCTGAGCGGCACGATGCCGCAGTTGATCACCGCAGGCCTGCGGACCGGCGGCTCGGTCAGCAGGAGTGCGGCTCCCATAAAGAGCGACTCCGCGAGCACGACGTCGGCGGCCCTTTCCGCGAGCAGGGCTTGGATTGCCTCATACTGGGCCATCCCCGGACGCATGAAGATCTCCTTGATGTCGAACCGGATTCCCTTGGCTCCCTTGAGTCCGGCGCGGCCCGGAAAGGCCGCATCGAGGTTGCCGGCGTCGAAGTCCGCCTCCGGCGGCAGCGGCACAAAGGCGGCACCGGTGGAGGCGACCCGTTGCCCGAACTGCCGCCCGGTAAGGAAACGCACGTCGTGGCCCCGGCCGGTGAGGCCTGCGGCGACCGCGAGCATCGGTGTTACATGGCCCATCAGCGGACTGGAACAAACAAGGACCGATGCCATGCTGACTCCCTGGAGAATGCTGTCGTTGCACCAGTTTTTCCTACTCTGGTCAGTAGTCAATACGCTAGGACCGCCCACCGCCCCGCACCGGGCGGGGGCGGCCCGTCGCTTGAACCGCAAACAATTTGCAGATAGTGTGCAAATTGTTGGTGGCCGTGAGCGGCGCCACATCCGGCCGCGGCGCAGCCGGGCGGAAATGGCCCAGCAGAAAGAGGTGTCCATCGTGGCGCAGCGTAACGCGGGAGCGGCAAATGTGGACTACTTTGCCCTCGACGACGATCTCAGCGGGGAGGAACGGGACCTGCGGGACCGGGTCCGGGCCTTTGTGGCCGCCGAGGTGCTGCCTATCATCAATGACTACTGGGAACGCGCGCAGTTCCCCTTCGAACTGCTCCCGGGCCTGGCGGCACTCGGCATTATCGGCGGCACCATCGAGGGCTATGGCTGCCCGGGGCTGAGCCGGCGCGCCGCGGGCATCGTCTCGCGGGAGATGGCGCGCGGGGACGGTTCGGTCAACACCTTCCTGGGCGTCCATTCCAGCCTGTGCATGGGCGCCATCAACATGCTTGGCAGCACGGAGCAGAAACAGCGCTGGCTCCCGGCCATGGCAGCCCTGGCGAAGACCGGCGCGTTCGCGCTGACGGAGCCGCGGCACGGCTCGGATTCCGTGGCGCTGGAGACAAGTGCCCGCCGCGACGGGGAGGACTACATCCTCAACGGGCACAAGAGGTGGATCGGCAACGGCGACGCGGCCGACGTTGTCGTCATCTTTGCCCGCGATGATGCGGACGGGCGCGTGAAGGCGTTCGTGATGGACAAGGGCGACGACGGCGGTGGCGGCTTTCCGCCCGGGTACCGTCCCACGGTGATCACCGGGAAGATCGGCAAGCGCGCTATTCTGCAGGCGGACATCGTGATCGAGAACCTGCGCATTCCGGCCCGGAACCGGCTGGAGCACTGCGACTCGTTCAAGGATGTGACGCGGGTGCTCACAGCAACCCGCGGAGGCGCGGCGTGGGAGGCCGTGGGCCATGCCATGGCGGCCTACGAGATTGCCGTGGACTACGCCCTGGAGCGCGAACAATTCGGTAAGCCGATCGGCTCCTTCCAGCTGGTGCAGAACAAACTGGCCACCATGCTCAGCGAGCTGACCGCCATGCAGCTGCTGTGCGCGCGGATGGCGGAGCTGATCGAAACGGACCGGCTGACCGGGCCGATGGCGTCAATGGTCAAAATGGCGACGGCGCAGAAGGCGAAATGGATCTGCGCGGAAGCCAGGGACATTCTGGCCGGCAACGGCCTGCTGCTGGAACGGCACGTTGCGCGGCATCTGACCGATATGGACGTGGTGAGCACCTACGAGGGGACCGACTCGATCCAGTCGCTGCTGGTCGGTCGGGACATCACCGGAATCTCCGCGTTCAAATAGTTCCTTCCCAGCAGTACCAGCAGACCATCGAGCAGGGAAGCAGGAAATACGCATGAGTGAAGCCTCGGCCGGTCCGGTCAGCGTGGAGATTGCCGGCGGCGTTGCCCGGATCACCATGAATCATCCGCCGGTCAACGCCCTCGGCCTGC
>JBIOFK010000100.1:0-8914 GCA_044447065.1 Actinomycetales bacterium
GTCCAGGGCGGCCGCATGGGCCATGGCCACCCTGCCGGTAGCCGTCGGGATTGGCCTGGGTCTGGCCACCGGCCAGTGGATGTTTGCCGCCTTCGCCGTCATGCCGGCGGCAATGGGAGCCGGGTCCCTGATGGGCGGCAGCCGGATGCGGGGCAGGTTCCGCGCTGACCTGGCCGCCGCAGTCCGCCGGGACCGCGAACGCCGGCTGGCCGGGGCGCCGTCGCCGGCCGGTCTGCTGCTGGCCGCGTTGGGCTATGCCCGCTGGCCGCCGGAGCGGACCGCTGTGGACGGCGCCCGAGCCCTCCGGATCGGCACCGGCGAGCTGGAGGCAAACGTGGTCACGGCGCCGGCTGATGCCACCTTTGCCGCGCCGCGGATACCGCATGTTCCCGTGACCGTTCCGCTGGTTCCCGGCTCCGTGAATGTGGTCCGTTCCGGGGAACGGGACGGCCAGGCCCTTGCCCGCGCCCTGCTGATGCACATGGATGCCGCCGGAATCGCGGCCGCCGTCACCGGGTTCGAACCGGAGCTGCTGCTCGACGCGCGGATGCTGCCCTGCGTTGCCGCCGGTGCCGGTCCCGGCACGCCCAGGGGTTCGGCAGTGCTGCTGCTCGGCCCCGGTTCCGGCCCCGAACCGCCGGACGGGCCGTTCCTGTGCAGAATCCGGTTCGCCAGGCCCCGGACAGGAGCGCCGCGGAGCCGGACGGCGGCCGACGGCGGCTGGCTGGCCACCGCGGGCGCCCGCAACTGGGCGCTTGGCTCGGCGGCGGAGGGCACGGTAGCCTTCGACCCGGATCTGTGCGGCTCCGTCGCCTTTGGCCGATATGCCCGGCTCAGGGCGCCCGGCCTGGAACCGGTGCCCGGCGCGGGAATGCCCGTCCGCTGCACCCTGGATGAACTGCAGCCGCTGGAGCCTGCCGCCATCTCCACGGCCTGGTCTTTGGCCGAACCCCACCATCCGCTGCGCGCGCGGGTCGGCCGCGGCGCCGAGGGTCGATTGGACCTTGACCTGGCCTCGGACGGCCCGCACCTGCTCGTGGCGGGAACCACGGGTTCGGGCAAGTCCGAACTGCTGCGCACCTTGATCATGTCCCTGGCCTGCGTCCGCCCGCCCGGCCAGCTGAGCCTGCTGTTGCTGGACTTCAAGGGCGGCTCCGGACTGGGACCCTTCGCCGGGCTTCCGCACTGCGCGGGCCTGGTCACGGATCTGGACGGCTATGACCTGGACCGGACGCTGGTCTCCCTCGATGCCGAAATCCGCCGGCGCGAACTGGCCTTCCAGGCCTGCTCCGCCACCGACTACATGGGCTTTGTGCGGCAGCGGTTCGACGGCGGACGCCTGCCCCGGCTCCTGATCGTCGTGGACGAATTCCGGATGCTCGTGGACCAGAATCCGGCGGCCATGGGCGCCCTGATGAAGGTGGCGTCGGTCGGCCGGTCCCTGGGCATCCACCTGGTGCTGGCAACCCAGCGGCCGCAGGGCGCCATCTCCGCGGACATCAGGGCCAATGTCACCACCGTCATCTGCCTGCGGGTCCAATCGGCCATGGATTCCCAGGACGTGCTCGGTTCCTCAGGCGCCGCCGAGATTCCCGTCGCGTTGCCCGGGCGCGGCTACCTGCGCCGCGGCGGAGGGCGGGCGGTGCCCTTCCAAACGGCACGGGTGCCGCTTCCGGATGCCGGGCCCGGGCCCTTGACCCTCGCGCCGGCGCAGCCGTGGACCGGCGGGCGCCGGGACGGTCCAGCGCCCGAGGACGCAGACTCCGCCGCGGCGGCCCTGGCCATGTCGGAATTGCTCTGCCGCCTCGCCGATGCCGCGGACATCGCCGCCCCCGGCACGGTCCTTGCACCGGCCCTGCCGGAAACCGTTCCCACAGAACCGCCTCACGTCGACCCCGACCGGCCGCCCGGCTCCGTGGCGGTGGGCCTTGCCGACGTCCCACAGCTCCAGCGCACGCTTCCGCTGCTGTGGAATCCGGGGCGGGACGGACACCTGGCGCTACTGGGGACCGGGCGCAGTGGCACCCCCGAGGCGATGGCGGCCATCACGGCCGCTGCACTGAGGAGCCGTTCCGCGGGGCATCCGGCGGAAGCCGCGGTGACCGCCGGCTATTTCCTTGACGGGGACGGTTCGCTCGCCCGCAGCGCGCGGGACGTGCAGCCTTCCGGCCGGACCGGCTGCTATCTGCGTCCCTGGGACCTACGCACGGTGGCCCATCTCCTGCCCCGGCTCCGGGACCGTCCGGCGCCCGAATTCCCCGCCGGCGCGCCCTTGCTGCTGGCGCTGTCGGCCTGGGGCGTCTGGCAGTCGGCCATCCGCACCAGCCCCTGGCCCTGGCTGGAGGACGTGCTCGGCGACCTGCTCCGGGACGGGCCACATCACCACCTCACCGTCATCATTTCCGGGACCAGGGAGCTGGCCGGCGCCCGTTTTCTCGCCGCGATCCCGAACCGGATCCACCTTCCGGCCGGCGCGCCCCCGGAGTTAAGGGCCGCGTGGCCACGGCTGCCGGGGCTCGCTGCCGTCCCGGGCCGCGGGTACGCATCCGGGGCGCTGTGCAGCGCGTCGGCGGGAATACCGGGGCCCGAGTACGGATTCGCCGTCCAACTGGCCCTCGACGGCGGTCCGGAGGCTCCGGAGGTTCCGGCAGGGGCGGAGCCTCCGGCAAGGGAAGGGGTACCGACAGGGGCCGAGATCCAAGAGGCACCGGCACGCGCTGAGATCCAAGGGGTACCGGCAGGGGCTGAGATCCAAGAGGCACCGGCAAGCGTGACGATTCCAGTGGCACCGGCAAACGCGGAGGTTCCAAGCGATACGGGGATGACAGAGCTTCCGGGGGCCGCGGCTGCCGGCGGTGCGTTTCCCCGGGTCGGTCCGCTGCCCGAAAGTCTGACCTGGGACAGCTTCCGCATGTTGCTAGGGGCGGACCGGCGGCCGGTGCGGGCCTCCGCGCTGCTGCTCGGAGCCGCCGACGGCACCCTGGAGCCGTATTTCCTGGAACTCGACGACGGCGGTCTCCTCCTGGTCGCCGGCGGGGCGGGTACCGGCAAAACGACAGTGCTGGAGGTGCTTCCGAGGCTCAACCCGGGCACGGACCGGCAGAGTCCGATGGAATGGCTCGGCCCCGGAGCAGAGGATGATCCGTCGGAATTCTGGTCGGAGCTGGCAGCCGGGGCCGGCGACGCGCGCGGTGCGGCGCTGCTGGTCGATGACGCACACCGCCTCAATGCACCTGCCCTGGATGGAATCCGGCGCCTGCTGCTCGCCGGCGCTCGGGCGGTGATCGCGGCGCCCAACTCCGCCGCCGCGCTCGCCAGAGCCGCGCTCACTTCCGACAGCCGCCAGCGCGGGCTCATCCTGGCGCCCCGCCGGCCCCAGGACGGCGAGTTTTTCGGCTCCCGGCTGGACTGTTTCGGCCACGCGCCGCCCGGACGCGCCGCCGTCGTCGTCGGTGGAAGCATCGCGTGGATCCAGGTTCCGCTGCCGCCCGCCGCGGCCGGCCATGGACGGCCCCTCAGGCCACCGGGGCGCCGCCGGTACGCAGGGTGAACGCCACCACGGCCGGGGTGAAAAGCAGGACCAGCAGGGCCAGCGGTGGGACGAGGAGCAAGAAACCGGTGACGGTGAATCCGCTCAGCAGAGTGGGTACGGCGATGGTGAGCATCAGCAGCTGCCAGACAAACGCCGCGGACCTGGTCCAGCGGTAGCCGCGGTAAAACTGGACGGCCACCGCTGCCAGGCCCGCGCCGAGGCCCACGAGGAGTATGGCCAGGAACAGCCCGCCCCCCAGGGATCCGGATCCGTCATTGAAAATCGCGGCAACCGCAAACGCACCAGCCACCAGCAGGCTCAGCGATTCGAGGGACAGCACTAGTGCGCCGACGCTGACTCCCCAGGGGCGCCGCGGCCGCCCGGACTGCGGGGCGCCGTCGTCCTGAAGTGGCGGTTCGCCATCGGAGGGAGGGCTAGGATCCTGCGCGGGAGGTCTTGACACACACGCACACTACCCGACATAGTCAACAGATCGCGTCAGACATACAACACAATGTGACGCATCGCTCACCGATTGCAGGTGATTGGCCAGCTTCACCCCCTTGTTTACACACCGTTAACATGAAACTCTTAACGAAGTGACCAAGGGGGCCCGAGACGGCCCCCTTTCCTGTGAAGCCGTACGTGAATTATTTCACAAGCAAAAGCGTGCGCGCTGTCCCCTAGATTTAGAGAGTGAGTGATCCGCATGGACTGGCGTAACCGCGCTGCCTGCCTCGACAAGGACCCGGAGCTGTTCTTCCCGGTAGGCAATACCGGCCCGGCCCTGCTGCAGATCGAGGAAGCCAAGAGTGTTTGCCGCCGCTGCCAGGTCGTCGATACCTGTCTCCAGTGGGCCCTGGAATCCGGCCAGGACGCCGGGGTGTGGGGCGGGATGAGCGAGGACGAGCGCCGCGCCCTCAAGCGCCGCGCCGCCCGCGCCCGCCGCGCCAGCTAGGAACGCCGGCCAAAAGTTCGAATATGAAGCCGCTGCGGGGACTCTCCCGGCAGCGGCTTCGTCGCGTCCGGCGCGGGTGCCGCCGGGACGCGGTTGACGGCGGCGGGGCCGGGCATGCACCGCGCCTCCCGGCGGGCCGCCGGCTACGCTTCGCGCCGGCTGTGCAGCCCGATGGAGAGCCGGACGCAGGTCCCGCCGCCCTCCCGCGGGAACCATTCAATGGAGCCGCCGAGTTCGCTGGTGACCAGGGTGTGCACAATCTGCAGCCCGAGGCCCGGGGGCGCCTGCACGTCGGGCAGCCCGACGCCGTCGTCGGCCACGGTCACCTTCAGCACCTCGCCGCCCGCATCCGTGACGGACCGGTCGGCGATCAGCCAGACGGTGCCGCCGCGGTCCTGCAGGCCGTGTTCGACGGCATTGGCCACCAGTTCGTTAATCACCAGGGCCAGCGGGGTGGCGAAGTCGCTGGGCAGCTCGCCGAACTCTCCCTCGCGGACGGTGGCGACCTTCTGCGAGGGTGAGGCCACCTCGGCGGAGAGCCTGAACTGGCGGCCGATCAGCTCGTCGAAGTCCACCTTCTGGGCCAGGCCCTGGGATAGCGTCTCGTGGACCAGGGCGATCGTGGCGACGCGGCGCATCGCTTGCTCCAGGCCCTGGCGCCCTTCGTCGCTCTGCATCCGCCGGGACTGCATCCGCAGCAGCGCCGCCACGGTCTGCAGGTTGTTCTTGACCCGGTGATGGATCTCCCGGATGGTCGCGTCCTTGGTGACCAGTTCCTGCTCCCGGCGGCGCAGCTCCGAGACGTCCCGGCACAACACGACGGCGCCGAAGCGTTCGTGCGCGTCGCGCAGCGGAATGGCGCGCAGGGACAGGCTGACGCCGCGGCTCTCGATCTCGGTGCGCCACGGCATCCGCCCGGTGACCACCAGCGGAAGCGTTTCATCCACGAGCCGGCGGTCGGTCAGCAGGCCCGTGGTCACCTCGGCCAGTGAACGACCCTCGAGCGATTCGATGTCCCCCAGCCGGCGGAACGCCGAGACGCCGTTCGGGCTGGCGTACTGGACGATTCCGTCCACGTCGAGCCGGATCAGCCCGTCTCCCACCCGCGGGGCGCCGCGGCGGGATCCGGTGGGCGAGGCAAAGTCCGGCCACAGCCCCAGCGTGCCCATCTTCAGCAGGTCGAAGGCGCACTGCCGGTAGGTCAGCTCAAGCCTGGAGGGCATCCGTGAGCTGGACAGGTCCATGTGCGTGGTGACCACGGCGAGGGTCCGGCCGTTGCGCACCATCGGCACGGCCTCGACCCGCATCGACATTTCCCCGCTCCAGCTGTTCGTGTCCCCGGACCGCTCGATGAGCTGGCTTGCCCAGGACTTGTCCACCAGCGGCAACAGGTCGCTGCGGATCCCGTCCCCCACGAAGTCCGCATGGAACACGGTATGCGTGGTGGACGGGCGCACATGGGCCAGCGCCACGTAGCCCAATTCGGGATGCGGGAACCACAAAGCCAGGTCCGCGAAGGCCAGGTCCGCCACCATCTGCCAGTCCCCCACCAGCAGATGCAGCCATTCCGCATCGCCGGGCCCGAAATCGGCATGGTCGCTGATGGGGTCCGTGAAAATGGCCACAGGGTCTCCTTAGCGGCGGACGATGGAACGCAGAAGCCTTAAGGCTACCGACAGCGAGGCCATGTCATCCTGTTCCAGCTGGTTGACCTCGGCGAACATCTTCTTGGCCCGCTCCAGCGGCTCCGCGTTCTGCCGTTCCCAGGACTCGATCCGCTCCAGCGCTGTCGTGTCCGGCTCGGTGGAGTGCATGACCGCGACCGTCATCTCCGCCGCCGTGCCGTAGAGATCGTCGCGCAGCGCGGCGCGGGCCAGGGCCTGCCACCGGTCCTTGCGCGGCAGGGCCGAGATGCGCTCCAGCAGGGCATCCACCCCGAACCTGTCGTACAGGGCGTAGTAGACCTCCGCCACGTCCTGGTTCGGTTCCCGGATCTGCCCGGAGATGTTGACCACGTCCAGCAGCGCGAAACTTTCGAACAGTTCCGCCCAGCGCTGGCCCAGCTCGCGCTTGACGTCCCACTCGGCCGCCCGGTTCCGCCATACATCCACCCGTTCCTTGTCCACGCCCTTGAGCAGGTGCGTGAGTTCGCCGGTGAGGGTCGAGATGGCGGGCCCGAAGGTCTCGACCAGGTCCGCGATGGACCGCGTGCCCGCACCCTGGGTGACGAGCCAGCGCACGGCCCGGTCCAGCAGGCGGCGGATGTCCAGCCAGATGGTGGACCAGTGTTCCGTCGGGAACGACGGCGGCAGCGCGTTCAGCGCCTCAGTCATCTCGTCGAGGTTGTAGATTGTCCGCATCGCCACGAACGCCTTGGCGACCACGGACTCGGTCGCGGAGGTCTCCTCGATGGTCCGGAACGCGAACGTGATGCCGCCCAGATTGATCATGTCGTTGGCGACCACGGTGGCGATGATTTCCCGGCGCAGCGGGTGGGAATCCAGGTCCGCGTCGAACCTGTCGGCCAGTTCCGGCGGGAAGTACCGGCGCAGCGTGCCGTGGAACCAGGGATCGTCGGCGAGGTCGCTCGCGGCCAGGGCCGCGGCGAGCTCGATCTTGGCGTACGCTGCCAGCACCGACAGCTCCGGGGAGGTGAGTCCCTGGCCGCCGTCAATACGGGCCCGCAGCACCGCCGTCGTCGGCAGTGCCTCAAGGTCCCGGTTCAGGTCGGCCGCCTGCTCCAGCCAATCCATCAGCCGTTCGTAGCTGGGGCTCCACTCCACCACGCGCTGGCGGTCGTTGAGCAGCAGGATGTTCTGGTCCACGTTGTCCTTCAGCACCAGGTTTCCGACCTCGTCGGTCATGGCGGCGAGGAAGGCGGCACGCTCATCCGCGGCGAGCTTGCCGGCGGCGACCATGCGGTCCACAAAGATCTTGATGTTGACCTCGTGGTCGGAGCAGTCCACACCGGCCGAGTTGTCGATCGCATCCGTGTTCAGGATGACGCCGTTCAGGGCCGCCTCGATCCGTCCGCGTTGGGTCAGGCCCAGGTTTCCGCCTTCACCGACCACCTTCACGCGCAGGTCCCGGCCGTCCACGCGGATCGCGTCGTTGGCCTTGTCCCCCACCTCGGCCTGCGTCTCGGTGCTGGCCTTGACGTAGGTGCCGATGCCGCCGTTGTACAGCAGGTCCGCCGGGGCAAGCAGGATCGCCTTCAGCAGTTCCGGCGGGCTGAGCTTGACGGTGCCCTCGGGCAGGCCGAGCGCCGTGCGCACCTCATCGGAGATCGGGATGACCTTCACCTGGCGGGGGAAGATGCCCCCGCCGGAGCTGATCAGGGACCGGTCATAGTCGTCCCAGGACGAGCGGGGCAGCTCAAACAGCCGCTTGCGCTCCGCGAACGAGGCGGCGGCGTCCGGGGCGGGATCGAGGAAGATGTGCCGGTGGTCGAAGGCCGCTACCAGCCGGATGTGCTGTGAGAGCAGCATGCCGTTGCCGAAGACGTCTCCGGACATGTCCCCCACGCCGACGGCCGTGAAGGGTTCGGCCTGCGTGTCCACGTCGAGTTCGCTGAAGTGCCGCTTCACCGATTCCCAGGCCCCACGGGCGGTGATGCCCATGACCTTGTGGTCGTAGCCGACCGAGCCTCCGGAGGCGAAGGCGTCGCCGAGCCAGTAGTCGTATTCGGCGGAGAGCGAATTGGCGATGTCGGAGAAGGACGCGGTGCCCTTGTCGGCTGCGACGACCAGGTAGGAATCGTCGCCGTCGAGGCGTACGACGCCGGCCGGGGGCACGAGCTGCTCCCCGGCGTCGGTGGTGACCAGGTTATCGGTGATGTCCAGCAGCCCGCGGATGAACGTCTTGTAGCTCTCGATGCCTTCGGCCAGCCAGGCGGCCCGGTCCACGGACGGATCCGGCAGCGCCTTGGCGAAGAAGCCGCCCTTGGCCCCGGTCGGGACGATGACGGCGTTCTTGACCGTCTGTGCCTTGACCAGGCCGAGCACTTCGGTGCGGAAGTCCTCCCGCCGGTCGGACCAGCGCAGTCCGCCGCGGGCGACCTTGCCGAAGCGCAGGTGCACGCCCTCCACCCGCGGGGAGTAGACCCAGATTTCGAACATGGGCCGCGGGAACGGAAGGCCGTCGATGGACTGCGGGTCCAGCTTGATGCTCAGGTAGGGCCTGTGCCGGAAGTGGTTGGTCCGCAGCGAGGCCTCGATGAGGTTGGTCAGGGTGCGCAGCACCCGGTCCGCGTCGAGGGTGGGGACCTGTTCCATGGCCGCCGCCAGCCGCGCCCGGACGTCCGCCAGTGCCGACTGCCGCTGCTCCGCGCCCAGCTGCGGGTCGAACTTGCTCTCGAACAGCTCCACCAGGGCCTTGGAGACCACGGCGTTGGCGACGAGTGTGTCCGCGACGAAACCGAAGGA
>JBIOFK010000101.1:0-8906 GCA_044447065.1 Actinomycetales bacterium
CTAGGGGAATCCGCCCGGCAGGAGCCGCGCTAGGGGGATGCGCCTATTGGAACTGCCCGATCTGGATCGGGGCATTGACCGGTGCGTTGAGGAGCGGGCCGTTGATCAGGGGTCCGTTGACCAGCGGTCCGGTTGTCAGGGAACCGGGGGCCGTGGTGCCACCGAAGACCGGTGCAGCGGCCGAGACGGGCGAGGCCTGCGCCGCGGGCGAGGGGGCGGCCGGAAGTGTTGCCGCGCTCGCGGACGCGCAGCCAAGGGCCAGAGTTCCGGCTGCCAGCGCCGCGCCGGCCGAGAGGTGTCCAAGGGTCCTGAAAGACTTCTTCACGTTGCGTCTCCTAGTGTTGTCGTCGAGTTTCGCGCGGCCGCAATCCAAAAGCGGCTACATGTGTCATTCGGTGCGAACGCCGCCGGGGATGGGTCCGGCCGTCAATCGGACGCCGGGACGGGGGTCGCCGCGGATGGCCGGACCGCCGTCGGCTCCCACCCTGCACGCCGGAGTGCCAGCAGGCTTACGATATGGGGAACCGGTCCGGCCAGGCGGCGGAACCGGGTGGAACCCGCACAGAAAGGGCCGGCGATGAGGCTGCGGCACAGCAATGCGTCCGGGCGCGGCTACCGGCGGATCAAGGCCGGCAATGGGTTCAGCTACCGGGATCTGTCGGGCAAGACCGTGGCGCCGGGCCCTGTTCGGGACCGGCTGGAGCGGATAGGCATCCCTCCGGCCTGGACTGATGTCTGGATTGCCCCGTATGAAAACGGGCACATCCAGGCCACGGGCCTCGACGCCGTCGGCCGGCGCCAGTACATCTACCACCCGAGCTGGCGGGAGAAGAAGGACCGGCTCAAATTCACCAGGGCCCTGCAGCTGGCCGAAACGCTGCCGGCCGCGCGGCGGCGGGTGACCATCGACCTGCGCAGCGACGGCTTTCCCCGCGAGCGGGTCCTGGCTGCCGCCTTCCGCCTGCTCGACAGCGGATCCCTGCGCGTGGGCTCGGAACGCTACACGAACGAGAACGGCAGCCACGGGCTGGCCACCCTCCTCGGTGCCCATGCCAGGATCCACGCTGACACCGTGAAGCTGGGGTTCCCGGCCAAGAGCGGTAAGGTCTGGACCTCCGAAATCACCGATCCCGACCTCGCCGTCCTGCTCGGCGCGCTCAAGCGCCGCGGACCCAAGGCCCGGCTGCTGGCCTACAAAGAGGGCGGGCGCTGGCACCCGGTGAGCAGCGAGGATATCAACGCCTACGTCAAGGACCGGACCGGGCAGGATTTCACCGCCAAGGATTTCCGCACCCTGCGCGGCACCCTGGCGGCCGCCGCCAGTCTCGGCCGATCCGGCCCGCAGAAGACCCTCGCGGCCCGCCGGGCGGCCATCCGGCTCGCGATGGAGCAGGCCGCCGCCGTTCTGTCCAACACCCCGACTGTTGCGCGCAAGAGTTACGTCGATCCGCGCGTGGTGGACCGTTTCACTGCCGGCGAGACCATCGATGCCCGGCGTCCGGACAGCGCGGAATCCGAACTCCGGTCGCTGCTGTACCAGCAAGGGGATGTCGTCGCGCTGTCCGACGGCTAGCGGCTCTCTGCCGCCGGGGCAGACCAGTGTGCCGCCGGTGCGGCAGATTTGTCGCTCAGGGGGCCGGCTCAGGGGTTGCGGGACAGCCGCCGGACGGAGAGGGCGAGCCATAGCTGAACCCGGTCCGCGGTGACGGCCGGGTCGTAGCCGCTCAGCTCGGCGATCTGGCTGAGCCGGTAGCGGACCGTGTTGCGGTGCAGCATGAGCTCCTCCGCGACGGCGGCCACGGACCCGTTGAGCTGCAGGTAGCACTCCAGCGTGCGCATCAGCCCCGCGGAGTGGGCGGCGTCGAAGTCCACCAGCGGGCCGAGCGCCTCCGCCGACATGTCAGCCATCGGCACGTCCTCGCTGGCCAGCAGCAGCGAGGTCAGGCTGAGCCGTTCGGGTTCATTGACCGGCTGGCCGCGGCCGATCGCGTCGCGGGCCTCGAAATAGCTCCAGCGCAGGCCGTTCGCCTGGGCGTATGCCCCGCCCACCCCGACCGGGGCGTTGCTGCCGATGTCGGCCAGCCGCCGGCTCAGGGCGCGGCCAAGCTGCCCGGGCCCGCCGGCGGCTGCCGGGCAGAGGACCAGCAGTTCTTCATTGACGACGGCGGCCACGGCGCCTTCCAGCGCGGCCGGCAGCGCCATGGCCGCGATTGCCGCGAAGGACCGTCCGCCGGCCTGGACCAGCAGCACATGATGCTTCACCGCGGGATTGATCCCCACGCCCTGCAGGCGCGCCGCCGCGTCCGGTGCCGCCAGCGCCCCGCGGAGCACATCCTGCATGACCTGGCCGGCGAGCGCCCGCGCGCCCTGCCGGCGCTGGACCAGGTTATTCAGCTCCACGCTGATCAGGCCCTTGGCATAATCCACAATGCCCCCGTCGACGAACGGCTTGCGCAGCCACAGCGTGCTCGCATCCCGCTTCCCGGTGGCCAGCGCCACGGGCAGCCAGCCCGTGTCGTCGACGGCGGTGCCGGGAGCGGTGCTGAAGAGTTCGCTGTGGAACTGCGTCAGCACCGCATCGGTCCGCGTCATGGCCGCGAGCTTTTCCAGCAGTGCCGGCAGGCCGCCGCCGGAGAGCAGCGCCTGGGCCAGCACCTGGTTCTGGCCCAGCAGGCGCTCCAGTTTGGCGTAATGGTCCGCACTGCGGGCGTCCGCGACCAGTTTGCCGATGGCGATGAACGGGGTCTGATAAGCCACCTCGACCACCGGAATCCCCCACCGGTTGGCCTCCGCCACCAGCGGCTGCGGCACGGAATCATGGCCCAGGCCGATGCCGAACCCGATCCCCACGGCCCCCGCCCGCTTGACCTGGCGGACGAAGGAGCGCTGCGCGATGGCCGTCAGCAGCCGGACCCCCGTGGTGAGGACCAGTTCGGAGCCGCTGAGGAACGGTTGCGGATTTTCCAGCTCCGTCACGGCTGCCCATTCGATCGGCGTGGCCAGGGTCGCTGTCGCGGAGCCGAGGTTGCGCAGGGTGAGCTGGGGCAGATTCAGCAGATCCGCCAGGGAAAGGGCCATGACGCAATTATACAAACGCACTACTGACGGCGGACGCCGCAGTGCATCCGGCCATTCTCCGCGAACCGTTCCGTGGCTTAGGCTCGTGCCAGGTTCCCTGCCGGACGGGAGCCACCTAGCCGGAAGGTTGTACACCGTGGTCCAAACCTTGCAGAACTTCATCAACGGGGCGTTCGTGCCCGTCACCGGGACGGATGCCCTGGACGTGGTGAACCCCACCAACGGGGAGCTCGTGGCCAAGGCGCCGATCTCCAGCCAGGCGGACATCGACGCCGCGATGGCCGCCGCCGCCGCCGCCTTCAAGGGCTGGAAGCGTTCGACGCCGGCCACCAGGCAGGCGCTGCTGCTGAAGCTCGCCGATGCCCTGCAGGCCCGCAGCGATGAACTCGTCGAGGCCCAGCACCGCAACACCGGCCAGGTCCGGTCCATGATTGCGGCCGAGGAGGTCGCCGTCGGCGCGGACCAGCTGCGGTTCTTTGCCGGTGCTGCCCGCGTGCTGGAAGGGAAGTCCGCCGGCGAATACATGGAGGGATTCACCTCGTATGTCCGCCGTGAACCCGTTGGCGTCATCGCCCAGGTCACGCCCTGGAACTACCCGCTGCTGATGGCCATCTGGAAGATCGGCCCCGCACTGGCCGCCGGCAACACCATCGTGCTCAAGCCCAGCGACACCACCCCGGAAAGCACCTTGGTCCTCGCCGACATCACCCGGGAAATCCTTCCCGCCGGCGTGTTCAACGTCATCCTCGGAAACGGGGGCACGGGAGCGGCCATGGTCGAGCACCGAACCCCCGCCATGGTCTCGATCACCGGATCGGTCCGCGCCGGGATCGCCGTCGCCACCGGCGCGGCGGCCGGCCTCAAGCGTGCGCATCTCGAGCTGGGAGGCAAGGCGCCCGCCGTCGTTTTCGCCGACGCGGACCTGGGCCGGACCGCCCAGGCCATTGCGGAATTCGCGTTCTTCAACGCCGGCCAGGACTGCACCGCCATCACCCGCGTCCTGGTGGAGGAATCGGCCCACGATGAACTGGTGGCGGCGCTCAAGACAGCCACCGAGGGCCTGGAAACGGGCCACGAGGACGACTCGCAGAACTACTTCGGACCGCTGAACAACATCAACCACTTCAACGCGGTAACCACCGTGGTGGCGAACATCCCGGACTACGCCACCGTGGTCACCGGCGGCAAGCGGGCGGGGGAGAAGGGCTTCTTCTTCCAGCCCACCGTCGTGGACGGGGTGAAGCAGAGCGATGACATCGTGCAGAAGGAAACCTTCGGTCCCGTGCTCACTGTGCAGACCTTCCGCACCGAGGAGGAGGCCGTGGAGTTGGCCAACGACGTGGACTACGCGCTGGCCTCCAGCATCTGGACCAGCAACCACGGAACCGCGATGAGGGTCTCCCGGGACCTGGACTTCGGCGCCGTCTGGATCAATACGCACATCATGCTCACGGCCGAGATGCCGCACGGCGGGTTCAAGCAATCCGGCTACGGCAAGGACCTCTCGCTCTACGGCGTGGAGGACTACACCCGCATCAAGCACGTCATGTCCGCGCTGGACGCTTAGGCCGCGACGGCTGCAGCGCACCCCCCGGTCCCGCCGGGACCACACCAATGACCAACGACTGGAAAGGCAGTAACAATGGCTGACATCGCGTACCGGCTCGAACAGAAGCGGCGGATCTTGGGGGCGTTCCCCGGACCGAAGTCCGTGGCCCTGGCCGAGCGCCGCAAGGCGGTCGTGGCCGGTGGCGTGGCCTCCTCCGTGCCCGTGTACGTGGCGGACGCCGACGGCGGCGTCATCGTGGACGTTGACGGCAACTCCTTCATCGACCTGGGTTCGGGAATTGCCGTGACCAGCGTCGGCGCCTCGGATGCCGCCGTCACCGCCGCCGTGCAGGACCAGGTGCAGCATTTCACGCACACCTGCTTCATGGTCACCCCGTACGAGGGCTACATCGCCGTCGCCGAGGAACTGGCCAAGCTCACCCCCGGCGACCACGCCAAGCGCACGGTCCTGTTCAACTCCGGCGCCGAGGCCGTGGAAAACGCCGTGAAGGTAGCGCGCCTGGCCACCGGCCGTGACGCCATTGTCGCCTTCGACCACGCCTACCACGGCCGCACCAACCTCACCATGGCGCTGACCGCCAAGGCGATGCCGTACAAGGCCAACTTCGGCCCGTTCGCGCCGGAAATCTACCGTGTGCCGATGAGCTACCCGTACCGCGAGGCCGCCGAGATTAAGGGCGAGGAGGCCGCCCAGCGCGCCATCACCATGATCGAGAAGCAGATCGGCGCCGACTCCGTGGCGGCAATCCTGATCGAACCGATCCAGGGCGAGGGCGGCTTCATCGTCCCGGCGGACGGCTTCCTGCCCACCCTCGCGGCCTGGGCCAAGGACAACGGCGTCGTCTTCATCGCCGACGAGGTCCAGTCCGGGTTCTGCCGCACCGGAGAGTGGTTCGCCGTCCAGCACGAGGGCGTGGTTCCTGACATCATCACCATGGCCAAGGGCATCGCGGGTGGCCTGCCGCTGAGCGCCATCACCGGCCGGGCGGAGCTGCTCGATGCCGTCCACCCGGGCGGACTGGGCGGAACCTACGGCGGGAACCCGATCGCCTGCGCGGCGGCCCTGGCCGCTATCGGCAGCATGCGCGAGCACAACCTCAACGCCCGCGCGCAGCACATCGGCACCGTGGTGCTGGGCCGCCTGGGAGCCCTGATGGAGGAGCTCGGTGATTCCTCGATTGTCGGCGACCTGCGCGGGCGCGGCGCCATGCTCGCCGTCGAAATCGTCAAGCCCGGCACCGCGAACACCACGAAGGAACCGGATGCGGATACCACCAAGGCGATCGCGGCCGCCTGCCTCGCCGCCGGCGTCGTCATTCTGACCTGTGGAACCTACGGCAACGTTGTGCGGCTGCTGCCCCCACTGGTCATTTCCGATGAGCTGCTCAACGACGGACTCGATGTACTGGTGGAGGCGATCCGTGCGGCCGGCGGTGCGCAGCGGTAGAGTTCGAAGCTACCACCGCCTCGCCGCTGCAGCCGTGCCCCCGATCGGGGACTGACCTGCAGCCAATCCCCGAAAGGGCGTCATCCATGCGCTATGTAGTCGGCTACACCCCGAACGAAAGGGGTGCTGACGCGCTGGCCCTGGCCGCCGTCGTCGCCCGCACCCAGGGGGCCACCCTGGATCTGGTCTTCGTGGTCAAGGAAAATTCGCCCTACGTGGCGCTGAACCCGGACGGCAACCGGGTCAGCGTCGCCGAGCAGGAGGTCCTGACCGTCCAGCGGGAGGCATTCAAGCGCGTCCCCGAAGGCATCAAGGCCACCTTCCATGTCCGTGAGGCCGAGTCCTTCGCCCAGGGCCTGATCGAGGCCGGAGTCGAATACGGCGCCGGACTGATCATCATCGGCGCGGCCCGCAACGGCCTGTTCAAACGCTTCACCGTGGGCTCGGTGGCAAACTCGCTGCTGCACGCCTCGCCGATTCCAGTGGCCTTGGCGCCGCGCGGCTATAACCGCACGGCCGCCCTCACCCGGCTGACCGTCACCGTCGGAACGCGGCAGGGCGCACAGGCGGCGATCGACGTGGCCATCAGCGCGGCGTCCCGGCGGAACGTGCCGTTGCGGTTCGTGTCGCTGGTGGAGCTGGATGAGCTCAAACAGGACAAATTCGAGCTGGACAATGCGTTGAGCCCGGCCCGCCAGCATGCCAACACGGTGCTGGCCGAGGCAGCCAAGCGGCTGCCGGCCGGGGATGCGACGGTGACCGTGGCGCACGGTCGCAGCATCGAAGAAGCCGTGGACGGCCTCGGCTGGGAGGACGGTGAACTGGTCATCGTCGGTTCCAGCCGGCTGGCCCAGCACCGCAAACTATTCCTCGGCTCGACGGCGAACAAGGTCCTTCGGGCGCTGCCGGTGCCGATGGTGGTGGTTCCGCGGGACTACGACCGGGTGGAGATCTGATCCCCGCCGCGGATTCCACGGCCGGGACCGGAGGCGATACCGGGACGGCCACGGCCGGGACTGGCGGCGATACCGGGGCGGTATCGGATCCTGCTGCGACCGGTCCTGCTGCGGCCGATGCTTCGGTGGCGGGTCCTACGGCGGTCCTCCGGCCGGCCGCGGCCCCGGATCTGCCGTTCATTTTCCGCTGTGAACGCGGCTACATGCGGGCCATTGAACCGGCGGCCGAGGCGGCCTGGACGAACGCGCTGGACCGGAACCTGCAGTTCTGGATCGAGAGCCTCCCCCGGACCCGGTTCCTGGAATCGCCGGCCGGTCCGCTGGGATACTTCATGTGGATGACGGACGATCGGGACGCTGTCCTGGCGGGCATCCACGTGCTCCCGGCGCGGCGCGGCGCCGGACTGGGCGGCCGGCTGCTCCGGGCGTTCATCGCCGAGGCCCGCTCGGCCGGGTTCAGCCGGCTGACCCTGGGCGTGCACCGGGACAATCCGGCCCGTAGCCTCTACGAAGCGGCGGGATTCCGCCGGACCCACGCCGAGGGCGACTACCTTCATTACGCTCTCGCTGACTGACGGCTACCCTGACCCGCTCGGGCTACCCTGACCCGCTCGGGCTACGTTGGCCGGCGTAGCCTAAGCGGGTCAGGGTAGCCCGGAGCGCCGATCCAGCAGGTACCGGCGGACGGCGGGCTCGGTGCTGAGCGCGGCGGCCTTTCCATAGGCCGCCGCGGCCTCCTCCGTCCGGCCCGCGGCTGCCAGCAAGGCCGCGCGCGTCGCCCAGGCCGGTTGGAAACGGCCGACGGCGGCACTCACCGCGGGCTCCCCGGCGAGCCGGTCCAGCACGGCCAGCCCGGCGGCCGGGCCCTCCGCGCGGCCGATTGCCGCGGCCAGGGACACCCTGGCTCCGAGCGTCGGTGCCAACCGGACCAGGGCGGAATACAGCGCCACCAGGGCGGCCCAGTCAGTGGCTCCGGTGGCGGCCCGGGCGCAATGCACCGACTGGATGGCGGCTTCCAGCTGGAACCTCCCGGGCCGGCCCGAGGCGTGGGCGCGCAGCAGCATGGCCTCTCCCGCCCGGATCAGTCCCGCGTCCCAGAGCCGGGTGTCCTGGTCCTCAAGCGGAACGTAGCCGCGGCCCGCCACTGCGCGGGCGCCGGCGCGGGCCATCGAGAGCGAAATCAGCGCGGCCAGTCCGGACGCCTCCGGTTCATCCGGCAGCAGCTCGGCGACCGTGCCGGCGAGGTAGCGGGCCTCCTCAGCGAGGGTGTCCCGCGGCGACGGCCCGGCGACGGCCGGCCAGTCGATGGAGTAGGCGCCGTAGATGGCTTCCAGCACGGCCGTGAGCCGGGACGGCATCGCAGCCACGCCCGGCACGGTGAACGGGATTCCCGCCGCCAGAATGCGCCGTTTGGCACGGACCAGCCGCTGGGCCACGGCCGATTCCGGCAGCAGGTACGCCGCCGCGATCCGGGCCGCGGTCAGTCCCAGCACCGTCTGCAGCATCAGCGGGGTGCGGACGGCCGGGGCGATGGCGGGGTGGGCGCAGACGAACATCAGCGCCAGCCTGCGGTCCGGGATCATCCCCGGTTCCTCCGCCGCGCCCGACCTGGCCGGAAGCGCCGCGCCGGCACCGCCGTCGTCGAACTCCCCGCCGCCGGCCATGCCGCCGTCGTCGAACTCCCCGCTGCCGGCCATACCGCTGCCGTCGAACTCCCCGCCGCCGGCGTCGAACCCGCCCCCGCCGCCGTCGGTCAGCGGCACCGAGGTGCGCCGTGCCGCGGACCGGTACAGGTCACGCAGCCCGGTGCGTGCCACGGTCAGCAGCCAGCCCACCGGATTGGGCGGGGTGCCGGC
>JBIOFK010000102.1:0-8736 GCA_044447065.1 Actinomycetales bacterium
CAACCATGCACTGCCGGCGGCAGCGCCGGTCCCGTGCCGTCGAAACCGCCAACCGGTCCCGTGCCGTCGAAACCGCCAACCGGTCCCGCAGCAGCTGCGGCAGGGCAGGGCGGAACGGTGTTTGGACGGGCTTGCAGGTCAGATCGTTCGGGGTGTGGTCGGACTTGCAGGGTAGATGCCGCGCTATCGACGCTCCGGCTATGGGCGGCCCGACTCGGCTGCAAGCTGCGCCGCCAGCTCCGCGGCGGAATCCGCCGGCAACCGGCACACCATGCCGCGGCACAGATAAGCCCGCGTGCCCGTACCTGCACTCCGGCCCGCCAGCAACGGTACGCCGGACTCCACGTCACCAAAGGCAATCACCAGCCCGGGAATGGCGGACCGCGTTGCCACGTTGACCATTGCCTCTCGTTCCGGTCCCGGCGGCCCCAGGACAGCCAGCTGCAGTGGGCCCGCCAGCAGCGCTTGGACCCCGCTGAGCAGTCCGCCGGCGGCGCGTGCGGCCCGTCCCGCCTGGACAGGCGCGTGCGCCAGCAGTTCCTCGGCCAACCTGCGGTGCTCTGCGGAACCGCTGTAGGCCGAGGACTCCAACAGCACCTGCGCGAAGACGCTGATGGCACTGGCCGTGGCGTTATCCAAGGGGTCCGCGCCACGCACGCCGCCCTGCGCCCTCAGCACCTGCTCAGACTCCGGCGGCATGTCAACTACCGCGGCCCCCGACTCCGTGTCCAGCACGAAAATCCGCACGGACGCCGCCACCAAGGCCTGGGCGAAGCTGTACCAGCGTTCCTGTCCGGTGGCCGCATAAAGCGAAAAAAGGCCCTTCGCGACTCCCGCGTAGTCCTCCAGCAGACCCCCGATGCCCACGGCGGTGCCGTCGTGGGAGATCCTGCGAAGCACCGCTCCGTCCCAGTGCACCGTCTGCAGATAGCCGGCCGCCTTGACCGCTGCCGCCAGCAGCGCCGGTTCGCCCAGAACCGCGGCGGCGTCGGCGAGCGCGCCGATCGCTGCGCCGTTCCAGCCGGCAACGACCTTGCCATCCAGTTCTGGCTGCGCGCGGGCCGCACGGACGGCGCGCAGCCGTGCGGCGTGGCTGTCCCAGGCCTCGCGTTCCGCGGCATTCAACGGCCGGCCGGGATGCAGCGGGCCGGGTTTGGTGCCGACGTTCACCACGGTGGCCAGCTCCTGCGCTCCGGCGGCGGCGAGCTCCGTTCGGGTCCACAGGTAGGTAGCGCCCTCGGCGTGGACGCCGTCGACCACCGTGTCGGCGTCAAGCGAGGAGGCGAATGCGCCGCCGGGGAGCCGGAGCGCGGCGAGCACCCACGACGCGGTGCCGCGGACCACGCGCTCGGCGGCCTCCGGAGGGAAGTCCCCACCCGGTTCCAGCCGCAGCCAATGCGTATAGGCGCCGAGCAGGGCGGCGTTGTCGTAGAGCATTTTCTCAAAGTGCGGCAGGGACCAGTCGGCGGTCACGGAATAGCGCGCAAATCCGCCCTCCAGCTGGTCATAGAGTGCGGAGTCAGCCATCGCGGCCATGGCACGGGCGGCCAGTCCGCGGGCGGCACCGGCCGCCTTCCCGCCGGTGGCCGCGTGCCGGATCAGGAATTCCAGGACGGGCGACGGCGGGAACTTGGGCGCCGTGCCGAAGCCGCCGTGCTGCGGGTCCTCCGCGCGTCCCAGCGTGGCCACCGCCGTCGAACAGGCCGCTTCCAAGGCTGCCAAACGCCCGAGGTGCGCCTGCGCGCCGTCGTCGACCGCCGTATTCCGGAGCCCGCCCAGCGGCAGTGGCCCGGAGCCCAGCGCCGCGGCCAGCCGGCCCGCGGTGTCCAGGACCTGGTCCCGGCGCTCCGTCCAGGCGTCGCTGACGGCCTGCAGTACCTGGCGGAAGGAGGGCCTGCCCGGTAGCGGAACCGGTGGGAAGTACGTGCCCGCGTAGAACGCGCGGCCGTCCGGGGCCAGGAAAACACTCATCGGCCAGCCGCCCTCGCCCGTGAGCGCCTGGGTGGCCGCCATGTAGGCCGCGTCCACATCCGGCCGTTCCTCCCGGTCTACCTTCACAGCCACGAACCGGGCATTCAGGTAACCGGCGAGCTCCTCGTCCTCGAAGGACTCGCCTGCCATGACGTGGCACCAATGGCAGGCCGCATAGCCGACCGACAGGAAAACCGGCACATCGCGGCGCGCCGCTTCGGCGAAAGCTTCGTCGCCGAACGGCCGCCAGTCCACCGGATTCCCGGCGTGCTGGCGCAAGTAGGCCGAAGCGGCGCCGCTAAGGCCGTTGCGCGGGGGCATCATCCGGCAGCGGTCCGGCCGGACCGCCGTCCTGGCCGTCGGCGCCGTCGGGCCCGTCCTGGCCCCTCCCGGCGTCCGGGTCGGCGCCCGGCCCAGTGTCCGGCCCGTTGCCCTCCCGGAGTTCGCGGGCGCGCTCCTCCACCTCGGCGCGGTAGCGGACGCGGCGGATCCGCCGGACCATGTCCACGATCAGGACCATCAGCAGGACCACGATGAAGAGCGTGGCCAAGAAGCCCAGGAATCCGGGGCTGACCTGATCCGCTTCGAGACCGGGCCGCAGGGACGGACTGTCGCTGGGGGGTGTGGTGGCAAGCACCACTAGCAAGTTACGCAATGACTGACTTTCTTTCGTTCCCGGCCAAGGGTGGTCGCAGGCACGATCGGGCGCCTTCGGGGTGCGGCACGCTCTCTATCGTAATCCAGCAAACAGGTCATGTTCGGGTATGGCAGTCTCCACCCGGGATTCGATCAGCGAATAGTCCTCCCACGGCCAGACGGTGCGCTGCATCTGCGCGGACACGGCGAAGAAGAACCCGTCCGGGTCCACCTGGCTGGCGTGGGCCCGGAGCGCTGCCTCGCGGACCTCGAAATAGTCGCCGCAGTCCACCTGGGTGGTGGCGGGATGTCGGCCGGCCGGTGGCTGGTGGCCCTCCGCATCCGCCTCCATCCAGGCGGCCATCCGCTCGGCGTACGGGGACTGCAGCCCCGCCGCTTCGAGGGCGAAATGCAGGGCGCGGAAGCGCTGCGGGTTAAAGGCCAGGTCGTAGTACAGCTTCGACGGCTCCCAGGCCGGCCCTGTCCCGGGATACAGGTCCGGGTCGCCGGCGGCGCGGAAGGCCTCAACGGCCACGCGGTGGGCCATGATGTGGTCCGGGTGCGGGTAGCCTCCGTTTTCGTCGTAGGCGATGATCACGTGCGGTTTGAACCTACGGACCAGGCGTACCAGCGGGGCGGCCGCGCGTTCCAGCGGCTGGAGCGCGAAGCAGGCGGGCGGCAGGTCTGGCAGCGGATCCCCCTCGGGCAGTCCGGAGTCCATGAACCCCACCCAGCAGTGGTCGATGCCCAGCGCCCGGACGGACGCCGCCATCTCATGCCGGCGCGCCCCGGCCATGTCCCTGCCCGGATGCGCGGCGCCGGCCATGGCCGGGTTCTGGATTCCGCCGCGCTCACCGCCCGTGCAGGTGGCCACCATGACCTCCATACCCTCGGCCCGGTAGCGGGCCATGGTGGCCGCCCCCTTGCTGGCCTCGTCATCGGGATGGGCGTGGACGGCGAGCAGCCTCAGCCCGGACGCCGCCGGACGCTCCACTGTGGTCATGGCCAAACCTCTTCTGCTCTCGGGCTCCCCGGCGGCGCCGGGGGCGGATCTTTGGCGATAAACTGGACCAGGATGCGCGGCACCGGCCCGCGTACGGCAATTTACGTGATGGACCAAGTGACCGTTTCCCAGTCTTCCGCCGCACCCAGCCTAGTCAATCGTTACGGTGCTCCCAAGCGCAGCTTGGGCAAACGCGGCAAAGTCATTCTCTGGCTGACCATCGCCGTGCTGGCACTGGCGTTCACCACCTGGCTTGCGGTCGGACGGGGCCCGTCCCCCGTGGATTCGAAGGTCGTCGGGTTCTCCGTGACGGACGCCACCATGAGCGAACTCGATTTCCAGGTCACCAAGGATCCCTCGGCCACAGCGCAATGTGCGGCGAAGGCAATGAACGAAAGTTACGCCGTCGTCGGCTGGGACGTGGTCACCATCGGCCCGAACGGCACCGCAGCCGGCAGCGACGGCGGGCGGACGACGGCGCAGCGCGCCATGGTGCGCACGGATTCGCTGGCCGTATCCCTGGTTGTGGACAGCTGCTGGATCGTGCCCTCCGGATAGCGCCGCAGCCCGGACGCAGGTCACGGTTGGCTTTCGATCTTCGACCCTGCGACGGATGCATTGGGCATTGCCTCCGGCTTTGCCTACACTTGATCAAATACCCTGGCCCCGTTGGGGCTGCTGCCGTCGCGGCGGCGATTCCCCAGGCGGGGTCTTTGCTTGGGGAAACCGCAGTTCTTTGAGGAGTTAGACGTGTCCACCACTAACAGTGCCCCGGTTGCCTGGCTGACCAAGGAAGCCTTCGATCGGCTGAAGGCCGAACTGGATCACCTCTCCGGGCCGGGCCGTGCCGAGATCGTCAAGCGGATTGAACAGGCCCGCAGCGAGGGCGACCTGAAGGAAAACGGCGGCTACCACGCCGCCAAGGACGAGCAGGGCAAGATCGAGGCCCGCATCCGCCAGCTCACCGAGCTGCTGCGCGATGCCCATGTGGGCGAATCCCCCGCCGACGACGGCGTGGTGGAACCGGGCATGCTCGTTGTCGCCAAGATCGCCGGCGACAAGACCACCTTCCTGCTCGGCAGCCGCGAGGTCGCCGGCGACACCGACCTGGACGTGTTCAGCGAAAAGTCGCCCCTCGGCGCGGCCATCCACGGGCACAAGGCCGGAGACAAGCTCAGATACACCGCGCCGAACGGCAGGGAGATCACCGTCGAGGTCATCTCCGCGAAGCCCTACACCGGCTGACCGCGCAGCACCGCACGACGCCGCCGCGATCGGCGGTCCGAGGACGCCGCCCCGACCGGGGCGGCGTCCTCGTGCGTGGGGACCGTTGCCGCCCGCGGGTCAGTGCACGACGATGGGCTGGAAGCCTTCTGTCCGGAGGGCGGTGAGCACCTGCTCGCCATGTTCGTGGCCCTTGGTTTCCAGGCTGACGGTGATGGCGACGTCCCCCATGCTAATGGAGCCGCCGACGCGGGTGTGGTCCAGCCCTGTCACATTGGCGTCGTTCTCCGCGATGATCCGCGCGATCGTGGCCAGCGAGCCGGGACGGTCGTCGAGCATCATCCGCACCGTCATGAACCGGCCGGCGGCGGAGAGGCCGCGCTGGATGACCTTGAGCATCAGCATCGGATCGATGTTGCCGCCGGAGAGAATGACCGCCGTGGTGCCGGGATTTTCGATCCTGCCGTCCATCAGGGCGGCGACACCCACGGCGCCGGCCGGCTCGACGACCATTTTGGCCCGCTCCAGCAGGAAGATCAGGGCCCTGGCCAGCGAATCCTCGCTGACGGTCACCACGTCGTCGACGAGTTCGCGGATGATCGAGAACGGCAGTTGTCCCGGCCTGCCTACGGCTATGCCGTCGGCCATGGTGGACACCCGTTTGAGCGGAACGAGGGCGTCCGCGGCCAGCGAGGGTGGATAGGCGGCGGCATTTTCCGCCTGAACGCCGATGATGCGGATCTCCCGGCCCATTTCCCTGGCCCGCGCCTTGATGGCCACCGAGACCCCGGCCAGCAGGCCTCCGCCGCCGACGCCCATCAGCACCGTGTCCACGTGCGGGATCTGTTCCAGGATTTCGAGTCCGACCGTGCCCTGGCCCGCGACCACGTGGACGTTGTCGAAGGGATGCACGAATACGGCGCCGGTTTCCTCCGCGAACCGCTGCGCCTCGGCCAGGGCCTCATCCACGTTGTGGCCGTGCAGCACCACCTCGGCCCCGTGGCTGCGGGTCGCCGCGAGTTTCGGCAGCGCCACCCCGAGCGGCATGAAGATCCGGGCCTTGATGCCCAGGCTCTTCGCGGCCACGGCCACCCCCTGGGCGTGGTTGCCGGCGGAGGCCGCCACCACTCCCCTGCCGCGCTCCTCGGCGGTGAGCCGGGCCATCCGCACGTAGGCCCCGCGGACCTTGAAGGACCCTGCCCGCTGGAGATTTTCGCACTTGAAGAAGACCTCCGAGCCGGTGATCCGGCCCAGGGCACGGGATGTCTCCACCGGGGTGCGGGCAATAATGCCCTCCAGCAGGCGCTGCGCTTCCTCAACATCGGCAAGGGTGACTGGCAGCTGCGGGAGGGCGTTCACGGACGTGTCTCTTTTCCTTCGGGGGGGGTGGTTCCTGCGGCCCCGGAAACCGGGGACGTCCCGGCGGCCGGGGCCGGAGCCGGGACGGGCTCCGCCGCGCCGGCAGCCGGGCCGGCGGGCGGCACCGGCTCCGCCGCGCCGTCGGCCGTGCGGATCCGTGCCGGGCCGTAGTCGGCGATCGTCGGGTCGCTGTCCCAGCCGCGGGCGGCGATGTAGCGGATAAACGTGTTGGTCACGGCGAGCAGCGGCACCGAGAACAGCGCGCCGGGAATGCCCGCCAGGTAGGAGCCGGCCGCCACGCTGAGAATGACGGCGACAGGGTGCAGGGACACGGCGCGCCCCATGACCAGGGGCTGGAGGATGTGGCTCTCCGCCTGCTGGACCAGCAGCACAATGCCCAGCATGACGAGGGCGTTGACCCATCCGTTGGCCACCAGTGCCAGAAGAATAGCGACGGCGCCGGTCACCAGGGCGCCGACCAGCGGGATGAAGGAGCCGATAAAGACCAGTACCGTCAGCGGAAGCGCCAGCGGAACCTGGATGATGGCTGCTCCGGCGCCGATCCCGGCGGCATCCACCATGGCCACCAGGACCTGGACACGGACGTAGGCGACCAGTGATCCCCAGGCCCGCCGGCCCGCGCCATACGTCGCGACCCGCGCCCGGCGCGGCATCAGGCCAACCAGGAATTCCCAGATCCGCTCGCCCTCGAGCAGGAAGAAGATCAGGATGAACAGCGCAATCAGCAGTCCGGCCGCGAAATGGCCGGCGGTGCTGCCGACGGTCAGCGCACCGTTGAGGACCGAGGAGCTGTTTTTCTGCACCGCATCGATGGCGTCCTGGATGTACTTATCGATCTCCGCGGTCGATAGCTGGAGCGGGCCGTTGGACAGCCAGTTCTGCACTGAGTCCAGGCCCTGGAACGCCTGGTCCTTCAGCGCGGCGAAGCCGGTGACAAGCTGACGGCCGACCAGCGCCAGCCCGCCTGCGACGACGGCGATCCCGCCGAGTTCCGTGATGGCGACAGCGACGCCCTTCGGCAGCCCGGCCCGCGTCAGCCAGCGGACGACCGGTGTCAGCAATCCTGCCAGCAGCGCCGCCACCATGATCGGAATGACCAGGAAACTGACGGCCCTGAGCAACCAGATCAGCACCCCGCCGACGGCGATGATGATGCCCAGGCGCCAGGCCCAGGAGGCGGAAATCCGCAGCGCATAGGGCAGATCCTCACCCGCGGCGGCAGCGGATGGCGGAGCGTGTCCGTTGGCGGGTTCCATGGCTCAATAATTCCCCAGCCGCGGCCAATGGCGAAACCGGGCCCAGGTCAGCCCAGGTCCGCGTCGATCCCCCAGTGCGTTGACCGGGTCTCTCCGGCGGCCAGCCAGCGTATGTCCTCGGCGGAATTGAAGGCGTTGGCCGGCCCGCTCATCGGTTCCAGTGCCACCGCGACTGCGCGTCCCGGGAAGGTGCCGGTGACAAAGACCTGCAGGTAGGGGCAGCTTTCGTCCTGCCACATCCACACGCTCCGCCCGTCCGGAGCCCGCAGGGTCGAGGTGGCCCGGCCGCCGTCGAAGGTTAACGCCGTATAGCCGGCGTCCAGGTCCAGTCGACCCGTCACGGTTCCGGCGCGCAGGTCATAATCGCCGCTTACCTCCTCACGGCCGACCGGAATTTTCGCCTCGTCCACCACCAGGCGTTCGGCCGCGCGCACCGTCAGGGTCAGCTGCTCGGTCGGCACGGAGCCGATGCGCAGGTACGGGTGCGCCCCGAGCACGAACGGCGCCGGCTGTGCTCCGTCGTTGATCAGGGTCTGCGTGACCTCGAGTGCGCCGGCTGCCGTCACCGTGTAGGACACCCGGTGGCGCAGCAGGAACGGGTAGCCGTGCTGGGGGTGGATGGAGGCCTCCAGGGACACGGATGCCGGTTCCTGGCGGACTGATGCATACGCCGTGTTGCGCAGTAATCCGTGGATCGCGTGCCCGCGCCCGGGTTCGGTGATATCCAGCTGCTGGGCCTTGCCGTCAAGGGTCCAGCGGCCGTCGCGGATCCGGTTGGCCCACGGCGCCAGCGTCAGCCCCGCGGCGCGCGGGGCAATGGCGTCGTCCGGATATGTCTCCGTCAACGCTGTGCCGTCTCTTTCGAACAATCGCAGGCCGGCGGCCAGGGAGGCTATGACGGCGCGGCCGCCGCCGTTGGAGATCTCGTACTGGTCCCCGCTGGCGCTGCGGGCTGCGGGCTGATCCTGTGTGCTCATGCCCCCACGGTACAACAGCGGGCACTTGGCACCACCCCTACCGGATGTTATATTTTGTTAGAAATTATTCAGATTTGTTCGTGCTGTTGCCGACATGGATTGGAGCGCCCATGCTAGCCCCGGAGCGGCAGTCCCGCATTCTCTCCGAGCTCCAGCATGCCGAGGCCGTGCGGGTGGCGGATCTGGCCAAGACGCTGATGGTCAGCGAAATGACCGTCCGTCGGGACATCGAGGCGCTGGAGGAGCGCCAGCAGCTGCGCCGGGTGCACGGCGGCGCCGTCCGACTGCC
>JBIOFK010000103.1:0-8657 GCA_044447065.1 Actinomycetales bacterium
CTGCCCATCTACCGGCCGCCGCTGGACATGCAACGGCTCTTCGGCGAACCGAAGCTCGGGCCGAACGGGACGAAGGAAGTGGTGGTGCGCTACCTGACGCCGCACTCGAAGTGGTCCATCCACTCCGAATACCAGGACAACTTGCTGATGCTATCGCTCTCCCGCGGCGGACCCACCGTCTGGATGAGCCCGGCGGATGCGGCTTCCATCGAGGCCAAGGACAACGACTGGGTGGAATGTGTGAACCTCAACGGTGTCTACGTGGCGCGGGCCGTGGTCAGCCACCGGATGCCGGAGGGCGTGGTGTACGTCTACCACGCCCAGGAACGCACCATCGATGTCCCCAAGTCGGAGGCGACCGGGCGGCGCGGCGGTATCCACAACTCGCTGACGCGGCTGCTGGTGAAACCCTCGCACCTCATCGGCGGCTACGCCCAGCTGACCTACGCGTTCAACTATCTTGGCCCGACCGGAAACCAGCGGGACAACGTTTCCACCATCCGCCGTCGTTCCCAGGAGGTGCAGTACTGATGCGCGTAATGGCTCAAATGGGCATGGTCATGAATCTGGACAAGTGCATTGGCTGCCACACCTGTTCGGTCACCTGCAAACAGGCCTGGACCAACCGGGCCGGGACCGAATACGTCTGGTTCAACAATGTGGAGACACGGCCCGGACAGGGATATCCGCGCCGGTACGAGGACCAGGAGAAGTGGCAGGGCGGCTGGGCGCTGAACAAGCGCGGGAAACTGGTCCTGAAAGCGGGCGGGCGCGTCAGCAAAATGCTCGGCCTCTTCGCCAGCCCGGTCCAGCCCGAGCTCAAGGACTACTACGAGCCCTGGACCTACGACTACAAGACGCTCATCGACGCCCCCCTGGGCGACGATTTTCCGGTGGCCCGGCCCAAGTCGCTGATTACCGGCAAGGATACCAAGATCACTTGGTCCGCCAACTGGGACGACGACCTGGGGGGCGCCCCCGAAATGGGCCATCTGGATCCGGTCATCGAGAAGCTCCGCCGCGACTCCGAGGACACGATCAAGCTCGAGTTCGAGAAAACCTTCATGTTCTACCTGCCGCGGATCTGCGAACACTGCCTGAACCCCTCCTGCATGGCGTCCTGCCCCTCCGGCGCCATCTACAAGCGGGTGGAGGACGGCATCGTGCTGGTGGACCAGGACAAATGCCGCGGCTGGCGCCAGTGCGTCACCGGCTGCCCCTACAAGAAGATGTATTTCAACCACAAAACCGGCAAGGCCGAAAAGTGCACCTTCTGCTACCCCCGGATCGAGGTCGGGCTGCCGACGATATGTTCGGAAACCTGTGTTGGCCGGCTGCGCTACCTGGGGCTCTTCCTGTACGACGCCGACAAGGTCACCGAGGCCGCATCCGTGACCGATCCGCAGGAACTCTACGACGCGCAGATGGACGTACTGCTTGATCCGCATGACCCGGCGGTGATGGCCGCGGCCCGGGAACAGGGCATCCAGGACGACTGGATCGACGCGGCCCAGCGCTCCCCTGTCTATGCGCTGGCCAAGGTCTACAAGGTGGCCCTGCCGCTGCACCCCGAATACCGGACCATGCCGATGGTCTGGTACGTCCCGCCGCTGTCCCCGGTGGTGGACCTGCTCAAGGAACAGGGCCACGACGCGGAGGACTACGGAAACCTGTTCGGGGCCATCGATGCCCTGCGGATCCCGGTCGAGTACCTGGCGGAACTCTTCACCGCCGGAGATGCGGACCGGGTCACCGCCGTGCTGAAAAAGCTCGCCGCCATGCGTTCCTATATGCGCGGAATCAGCCTGGGCAACGATCCCGACGACGCCATCCCCGCCGCGGTGGGCATGGAGGGCCAGGAAATGTACGAGATGTACCGGCTGATGGCCATTGCCAAATATGAGGAACGCTACGTCATCCCCCAGGCCCACATGGAACAGGCCCATGACCTGGAGGAAATGGGGTGCTCACTGGACTTCGACGGCGGCCCCGGCATGCAGGATTCCCCTTTCGGGGAGGCCAGCGGCAAACCTGTTCCCGTGGCGGTGGAAACGTTCAACGCCCTCCGCGACAGGCAGACCTCCGACTCCGTTGCCGGCGAGCAATCCCTGCGCGGCAGGGTCAACCTGCTCAATTGGGACGGCAACGGCGCACCGCGCGGGCTGTTTCCGGATAAGCGGGACGAGCCGCAGATGAGCGCGGACTCCCCCGCCCACGGCGGCGGCCGGGCAGGCCCCAGCCCCGACGCCGGCGGGCCAAGCGCATCGGCCTCCGGCGCTTCGGGGAACCCGGCGGACAACGCACCCGATGCCATTGCCCGGGAGGAGCCATGAGGAAACGCGCCGAGCCCGCCACAAGGCCGGCGGGCAAGAAGGCCGCAGCAGCCCGGGAGGCTGCCGCCCGTGACCGGGCGGTGTACCTGGCCGCGGCGTGGTGTCTTTCGTACCCGGACCAGGAGGTCCTGGACCGGCTGCCGCTGATCAGGTCGGTGCTGGCGGAGCATCCGGGCGTGGCCGGGGACTTCGAGCCGGTGCTGGTACTGCTGGGTTCCGAACCCCCGATGGAGGTGCAGGCCCGGTACGTGCAGGAATTCGACCTCGGCAAGCGCCACGCCCTCCATCTGTCCTACTGGACCGACGGTGACACACGCCGCCGGGGCGAGGTCCTGGGCGCCTTCAAGCAGGTCTACCGGCACAGCGATTTCCTGGTGGACACGCACGGCGAACTGCCCGACTACCTGCCCATGGTGCTTGAGTTCGCCGCCTGCGTGGATCTGGACGCCGGCCGGGACCTGCTGATCGCGTACCGTCCCAGCCTGGAGATGCTCCGGCTCGGTCTGCTCGATGACAAGCTTCCCCATAGCCGGATCGTGCAGGCCATCTGCGACTCGCTGCCCGGAAAGTCCCCGGCGGATCAGCAGGAGGTCATGAAAATGGCTGGATACGGCCCGCCCACCGAATCGGTGGGCCTGGAACCCTACGACCCGCGGCTGCTTCCGCTGGCAAGGAGCTGAGATGGACATCCTGCTCTGGGGGGTGCTTCCCTACGTCATGATGGTCGTCCTGGTGGGCGGGCTGATCTGGCGGTACAAATACGATCAGTTCGGCTGGACCACCCGATCCTCCCAGCTCTACGAATCGAAGCTGCTCCGCATCGGCTCCCCGGTCTTCCACTTCGGCCTGCTCGCCGTCATTGCCGGACACTTCTTCGGCCTGGTGATCCCGATGTCCTGGACCCGGGCGGTGGGGATGAGCCAGGAGTTCTACCACATTAATGCCCTGCTGGTCGGCGGGATCGCCGGTGTCGGGACGCTGGGCGGCATCCTGCTGCTGATCTACCGGCGCCGGACCACCGGGCCGGTCTTCATGGCCACCACCCGCAACGACAAGATGATGTACATCGTCCTTACCGCGGCCATCATCTTCGGGCTCTGGACCACGCTGGCCAGCGTGGTCCTGGGCGGGGAGGGGCACAACTACCGCGAGACCGTGGCTCCCTGGTTCCGTTCCCTGTTCATTTTCCAGCCCGACATCGCCGCCATGGCGAGCGCCCCGTTCTCGTTCCACCTGCACACCCTGGTAGGCATGGTCCTGTTCACCATCTGGCCCTTTACGCGTCTGGTGCATGCCTTTACCGCACCCTTCCACTACCTTTTCCGCCCCTATATCGTCTACCGCTCCCGGGACAAGGGCCGGGTCTCCGCCGCACCGGTGCGCCGGGGCTGGTCCGCCGTCGGAACCCGCGACCGCGATACCCGGCACCGCTGATGCAAAGGACAACGCCGTGAGCGCCACGACTCCGCAAACCACGACCCGGGTCCCCGGGCGGACGCTCAACCTGGCCCTGGCCACTGCCGCGTCGGTGGTGTGCTTCTGGGCCTGGAACGTGGTGGCCACGCTCGGCGCCCGTTACACCCTGCAGCTGCACCTGAGCCCCGGAACCACCGGCATCCTTGTGGCCATGCCCGTGTTCGTCGGATCGCTGGGGCGGATCATCGTCGGAACCCTGACGGACAAATTCGGCGGACGGGCGATGTTCAGCTTCGTGCTCCTGGCCACCATCGCGCCCCTGCTGCTCGTCGCCCTCGGCGGCACCCTCAGGTCCTTTGCCCTGGTGCTGGCAGCCGGCCTGCTGCTGGGCGTCGCAGGCACCGTGTTCGCCGTCGGCATCCCCTTCGTCAGTGCCTGGTACGAACCGTCGAAACGGGGCTTCGCCACCGGTATTTTCGGTGCAGGCATGGGAGGCACCGCACTTGCCGCATTCCTGAACCCCCGGCTGGTCGCCTCCATCGGTTACCTGCCCACACACATTCTGATTGCCGTGCTCCTTCTCGTCATGGCAGCACTGGTCTGGTTCCTGATGAAGGAGGCGCCCGGCTGGTCCCGGAATACCGCTCCGGTCATGCCAAAGCTCCTCGATGCCGCCCGCACAGCCGTCACCTGGAAGATGTGTTTCCTGTACGCCGTGGTGTTCGGCGGCTTTGTCTCTTTTGCCACCTACCTCCCGACCTACCTGCGTGACGTCTACCACTTCGACCCGAGCTCGGCCGGGGCCCGCACTGCAGGTTTCGCGCTCGCCGCAGTGGTGGCCCGGCCGATCGGCGGCGTCATCGCGGACCGGATCGGATCAAAGCCTGTCGTCGTCGTGTCGCTGGCCGCCGTGGCCGTCCTTGCCTGGCTGGTCAATCTGACACCGGGCGGGGACATCCCCGCCGGGCTGACCTTCCTGGGCATGGCAGCGGCGCTCGGCCTGGGCACTGGCGGCGTCTTTGCCTGGGTCGGAGTGCTGGCGCCGGCCGGCAAAGTGGGCAGCATCAGCGGCATCGTCAGCGCCGCCGGAGGACTGGGCGGATACTTCCCCCCGCTGATCATGGGCGCAACGTACAACCCCGTAACGAACAGCTATTCGATCGGCCTGCTGCTGTTAGTGGTGACAGCCCTGGTGGCACTCATCTTCACGCTCATTGCCGTACGCGACCGCACCAGGGCGCGCGTCGCCGTTACCGGAAAGTAGGAACGATGGAAACAAGGATCGCCACCACGGCCGGCGGGATCATGAGCCACCCCGTCGTGACCGCACCGCCCGGACTGGAGGTCGCGGAGATCGCCGGGCTGATCCGCACGCACCGGATTAGCGGCATCCCCGTCGTTGATCCGGAAGACCACGTGCTGGGGCTGGTCAGCGAATACGATCTGCTGGCCAAGACCGGGGCCACCGCAGCAGAGATCATGACCACGGCCGTGATTAGTGTCTCCCCCGATACGGCCATCGCCGACGTCCGCCAGCTGCTGGTCAGCCAGCACATCGGCCGGCTCCCGGTATTGTCCGGCGGACGCCTCGCCGGCATCATCAGCCGCGGCGACCTGGTGGCGCTGCTCGCCACCGAGTGGGTCTGCGGAGTCTGCGGCGAATCCGCCCGAGGCGAGCGTCCGCCGGCCAGCTGCCCGACATGCGGCGGGGACAGTACCGGGTTCACGCTGCAGGAGCAGCCGCCAGGGCCGTAAATCCCAGCGTCGGCGCGAACGCAGCACCCAACACCCTTGGAGGAGAGCAGATGGCTGAACGACGGAAACCGGCAGCGGCGCAAGCGAAGGCAACCGCGGCGCCGCGGACAACCGGGAACCCCGGGACTTCCCCCGCGGATGAGCCCGCCGAAGGACTGCTGGGCTACTACGCAGACATGGTCCTGATCCGCAGATTCGAGCTGAGCGCCGACCAGATGTACAAACGGGCCAAGATCGGCGGCTACTGCCACCTGAACCTGGGCGAGGAGGCTACCGTCGTCGGACTGGTGGATGCGCTACGGCCCACCGATTACCTGTTCACCAACTACCGCGACCACGGCTACGCCCTGATGCGCGGCCTGGAACCGGGACGGGTGATGGCCGAGCTGTTCGGTAAATCAACAGGGGTGTCCAAGGGACGCGGCGGGTCGATGCACATGTTTGACGCAGGAGCCCGGCTGATGGGCGGCTACGGCATTGTCGGAGGCCAGATTCCGCCCGCCACCGGCGCTGCCCTGGCCCTGACCTACCGCGGCGCCGCCGGACCCGACGCCGACGTCGTGATGTGCCAGATGGGCGACGGCACCACCAACATCGGAGCGTTCCACGAATCGCTGAACCTGGCCGCGGTCTGGCATCTGCCCATCGTGTATGTGGTCGTCAATAACCGGCTGGGCATGGGAACCACCGTCGAGGCCGCCGCCGGTGAACCGGATCTGTACAAACGCGGCGGTTCGTACCGGATTCCCGGCGAGCGTGTCGACGGTACCGATCCGGTGGCCGTGCGCGAGGGCGCCCGGCGTGCGCTGGACCGCGCGCGGCTGGAACGCGAGCCCGCACTGCTGGAAGTCATGAGCTACCGGTTGCGGGGGCACTCGGTGGTGGACCCGGCGCGGTACCGATCCGCGGCCGACGTCGAAACCGCGCAGGCCGCCGATCCCCTCCCCCTGCTGCGCCGGCGCCTGATGGCCGCTGGTCTGCTGGACGAGTCCCGGGCTCAAGGCATCGAGGACGACGCCGACGCGAAGGTCGCTGCCGCCGTCGCCTTCGCCGACTGCAGCCCGGACCCCGCTCCGGGCCAGCTATTCGACTACGCCTACGCCAGCCCCGTGGCGAACGCCGCCCACGGCCTGCCGGGGGACCCAGCGGTGGTGATCCCGTGACAGGTGATCCCGGCACCATCGCTCCCCCGACCGAACGTCCTATTCCCACTGCAGGAGCACCCATGCCCGTCATCACGTACCGACAGGCCCTCAACGACGCGCTCCGGGCCGAGCTGACCCGGGACAAGAGCGTGATCCTGCTGGGCGAGGAAATCGGGAACTTCGAGGGCTCCTACAAGATCACCGCCGGGCTGCTGACCGAATTCGGCCCGGAGCGGGTGCGCGATACGCCCATCGCCGAGGAAGGTTTCGTTGGCGCCGCGATCGGCGCCGCCATGCTGGGGATGCGTCCGGTGGTGGAAATCATGACGCTGAACTTCAGCCTGATCGCGATGGATCAAATCGTCAATCACGCGGCCAAAATCTACGGCATGTTCGGCGGCCAGACACCGGTCCCGCTGGTGATCCGGATGCCGGGCGGCGGCGGCCAGCAGCTGGCCGCCACGCACTCACAGAATCTTGAGGTCTGGTTCGCGCACGTCCCAGGCCTGAAAGTCGTGGCTCCCTCCACCCCTGCCGATGCCAAGGCGCTGCTGCTCGCGGCGATCCGGGACAACGATCCGGTGATCTTCCTGGAGAACCTGTCCCTCTACAACACCAAAGGCGAGGTGCCCGACGGCGATCACGTGGCCGAGATCGGCAAGGCCGCCGTGGCACGGGAAGGGACCGACCTGACGGTGATCGCCTACTCCCGTGCGACGACGGTGGCTCTGGAGGTGGCGCGCCAGTTTGCGGACGAAGGCATCTCCATCGAGGTCGTGGACCTGCGCAGCCTGCGCCCGTTGGACCGGGAAACGGTCTGCGCTTCCGTCCGCAAGACCAGCAGGGCGGTTGTCCTCGAAGACGACTGGCTCAGCTACGGGATCGGCGCGGAGATCTCCGCCACGCTGATGGACGGGGCCTTCGACTACCTGGACGCGCCTGTCCGCCGGGTGGCCGCGGCGGAAGTTCCGTTGCCCTATGCCAAACCCCTGGAGCGCGCGGCGCTGCCGGATGCGAACGATCTGATCAAGGTCATCCGTGAGCTCCTCGACGCCACCCGTTTCAGCCGGGCCGCGGCAGGCACCAATACCACCACCACCACCCGATAGGACGATTCGATGCCCGAAGTAGTCATGCCCAGGCTTTCAGACACGATGGAGGAGGGCGTGCTCAGCCGTTGGCTCAAAAAGGAGGGCGACGTCGTCCGGCAGGGGGATGTGATCGGTGAGATCGACACGGACAAGGCCACGATGGAGCTGGAAAGCTTCGAGGACGGGATCCTGGAGAAACTGCTGGTTCCGGAGGGCACCACGGTGGCGATCGGCCAGCCCCTGGCGGTGATCGGCGACGGCAGCGGTACCGGCGGCCAGGCTCCTGCCGCTCCCCCGCAGGTTGGCATCGCCCCTCCGGCCCAGGAGGCTCAGGCCGCTTCCGCCCCGCCCGCTTCGACACCCGTCCCGGCACCTGCCGCTGCCCGGCCGGGTGCCGGTCCGCAGCGGCTGCTGAGCTCCCCCCTGGCCCGGCGCGAGGCCGCCCGGCACGGCCTGGATCCGGCAACGATCACCGGCACCGGCCCGGGCGGGCGGATTGTGCGCGCCGATGTGGAAGCCGCGGTAGCCGCGGCCGAAACGGGTCCGTCACAGCCTGAAGGGCAGGCACCGCCGGCAGGCCAAGGGCCGCAGCGGGCCCAGCCGCCGTCGCCCGCGCCGTCGTCCGAGCCGGACTCGGTGGAGGTTCCGCTGACGCAGATGCGCAAAGTGACGGCCCGCCGGCTCACCGAGAGCGCAGCCGCGCCGCACTTCTACCTGACCGTCGTGGTTGGCGTCGACGCGCTGTTCCGGTTCCGAAGCGACGTCAACGAGCGATTCGCGGACCGAGGTATCAAGGTCAGCGTCACCGACCTGCTGGTACGGGCGTGCGCCGTCACACTGCGGACGCACCCCCAGGTCAACTCGTCGTGGGCCGGAGACAAGATCCTGGCGCACCGGCGGATCAACATCGGTGTGGC
>JBIOFK010000104.1:0-8613 GCA_044447065.1 Actinomycetales bacterium
CCGGCAGTCACGGCGACCGCGGCCCGGGGAAGGCGTAGCGTCCGGGCCAGCAGGATGACCGAGGCAAGAACTAGTGTGCAGTTGGCGCCCGATACAGCCGTCAGGTGGGTCAGGCCAGCAAGCTTCATCGCATCGGCCAAGCCGGCCGGAACGGCTGACCTATCCCCGGTGACCATCCCCGGCAGCAACCCCGCCGCATCCGCGGGCAGCCAGGCCGCCGAAGACCGAAGGTCCGCCCGCAGGCGCAGCACCACGGTGTCGGGCGCACCGGAGAGACCGCGGGGCGCGCTGCTCAGGCGCAGCACCGCCACCGCGGCCCCGCCCGGCGGCAGCGCCGAAATTGTGCCGGTCACCTCCAGCGAGTCACCCGGCTGCAGCGTCGGCAGGCTCCCCGTCCCGGTCAGTAGGACAGGGCTGCGGGCCGGGATGCTTCGCCCACCAAGTTCGGCGCTCCGGAGCAACGCACCGGCATACCATCCGGCGGGGACGGCGCCCGGGCCCGACGGCCCGGCGGAGGCGTGCACATCGTCAGTGATAGTGACCACCGCCTTGACCGCGCCGCCCGGACCAAGGGCAGACAGGAGCTCACCGTCATGCCGGAGTCCATCGGCAAAGGCGGCCGAAAAGCACACGGCGCCCGCGCAGAGCAGGGCAAGAGTCAACGGGAGCAGGGCGCCGTGCCGTCCCTGGCGCCCCGCTCCCTGCGGGGGCAGCATGCCAGCGGTTTGGCGCGGCTTGCCCCGGCTGGCCAGTGGACCTCCTCGGCCGTCCGGGGTACGGCTGCCGGCTGCGGTACCGCCGCCCGGTCGGTGACGGCGCCGGTTCCGCAGCATCCGCGCGAGGACCGGATAGGCGGCCCCGCCCGCGGTCACGAGTACGGCGCTTGCGATCAGCAGACCGGCGGTCCACTGCGCACCCGCAGCGTCCAGCCGCACCGCCAGGAGTGCCGCGGCCCACGACGCTCCGGCGGACGGCAGCAGCCGAATGTCGGGTCGGCGCCGTGGCGAAGGCTCGCCGTTCGCAATTGGCCGGGCCCGCGGTGCGTCTCCGGCCAATCCGCGGGCAGCCGAAACAGCCGTGGTCCAGCCGCGGGCTACCGCCGTGCCCGGTCCGGGCCCGGTGTCCAGGAACCCCGGACCGTGCCGCCGTCCGCGTCCGGCCCAGGGCGGTGCCGGACCGCGCACGGGCCCCCGGCGAATGCCCTCAGCGCGGCGATCGGATTCCGGCGGCGGAGCCTCCCCCCGGGCGGCACGGATGTAGCGTTCCCAGGCGGGTGGCCGCCGGTTGGTCGGCGTGCGCATCACACCGTGAGCAGCGGGGTGAGGGTTTCGAGCATTTTGGCTCCTATTCCGTCAACCGCATCCAGCTGCGACACCGAGGAGAACCCTCCGTGGGCGTTGCGCCAGTCGATGATCTTCTGGGCAAGCACCGGTCCGACCCGCGGTAATTCGGCCAGCTGCTGGGCGCTGGCCGTATTCAGGTTGACCTTGCCACTGCCCATCGCCGGTGCAGATCCCGCTCCTGCGCCGGCCGCTCCCGGCGGTGGTGGCTGGGCCACCGGATCCCCCTCCGCCGGGACGAATACCTGCTGGCCGTCCTGGAGCACGGCAGCGAGGTTGACCGAGTCCAGCCGGGCAGCGACCGTGGCGCCCCCGGCCTGCGCAATGGCCTGGTACACCCGGCTGCGGGCCGGCAGCGTGACAATTCCCGGATGCTGCACGGCGCCGACCTTGTAGTCGTGCATGTCGCCGGCGCCGATCCCCGCGCCGTCGCTACCGGCGCCGCGCCCGCGCCGCCCGTAGCTGGATCCGTAGCTGTATCCGCGCCCGCGCCGCCGGTAGCTGTATCCGCGCTGCCGGACACGGCAGCCGCGGCTGTGCCGCCGGGCCGCGGCACGGCAACTCCGGGCGACGGCGGAACAGGACAGCCGCCCGGCTGGTCCAGAGCTAGCCGCAGCCACAGCGCGAGCGATCCGCCCAGCAGAATGGCCAGAGCCACCGACACCGCGCCGAAGGTGATTTTCCAGCGCGGTCCCCGTACCGGACGTCCGGCGGCTGCGCCATCTTCCCGGCCAGGGACGGAGGCCTCGTCCGCGGAGGCGTCTCCCGCAGAAGCGTCCGAAGCGTCCGTAGAAGCGTCCGAAGCGTCCGCGGACACGCCGGCCGGCCCCCCGCCGAGCAGATCCGAAAGCCGGTGCGCCGGCGCTCGGGCGTCCGCCGTGCCGTGCCGCCACCGTCGTACGATCATGGTTCCAGACTGGTGCCGGGGAGAGCAGGCGGCCAGTGCTCCACCGCGCTATGTGGACGAAGCCGCCCCGCTACCTGGCTGTGGAGGAGCCGAGGCCCCCGGTGGGCCGTCCGACGGACCCGCGGCCGGGGGTCCGCAGACAATCACACCAAGAACGCCCAATCCCGCGTGCGCCCCCAGCACGGCGGGCAGCGGGGAAAGGGTGACCGGCCCAAGCCGGGGGGACGCGGCCCTCAACCGCTGCGCGAGCTCCCGCGCCTGGGGCTCGTTGCCGAAGTGGTGCACGGCCACGGCGATCGTGCCCGGCGCCCGTGACGCCACGTCGGCTGCCACGATTTCCTCCAGCCGGGCGATGGCCCGGGCCGCGGTCCGGACCCGTTCCAGCGGCACCACCGCGCCCTGGCGCAACGCAAGAATCGGTTTGATGGCGAACACCGTCCCGAGCCACGCCGCGGCCAGGCCGATCCGCCCGCCCCGGCGCAGCTGATCGAGGCTGGGGACGTAAAAATACAGTTCGGTGCCGCCCGCCACGGCCCGGGCCGCCGCGGCCGTCTCCTCGGCGCTGCCGCCGGCGGCCGCCACGGCATAGGCCGCCTGGACCGCGAAGCCCTGGGCCATTCCGGCCGTCCCCGAATCGACAACGATGGTCGGCAGCGGCGACCGCTCCGCGGCCAGCACGGCCGACTCGTACGTTCCGGAGAGCTTGGCGGAGAGCACGACGACGACGGCGGCCCGGTAGCCGGCGTCGTCGGCCGCGGCAAGCACCCGGTCGAACTGGCCCGGCGAGGGCCTGGAGGTATGCACCGGATGTGCCGCGGCCAGCGCCAGGGCCAGGGCGGGGCCCACGTCGTCGGCGCCCTCGCCGAAAATTTCGCCGTCCACCATGATCGGCATCGGCAGCACGGCCAGCCGGCCGTCCGGCGGCAATGTCCCGATCCACTCCGCCGGCAGGGCCGAGGCCGAGTCGGTGATGACCGCCACGGACGCCGGCCAGGACGCGGACACTGCTCCGGCGCGGATCCGCGGCAGCCGTTCGCGGAGCCAGTCGAGGGGGGAACCCGCCCGCTGCGGCACGGCCACCGTCCTCTCCGGCGGCGCCGCCGCCCTTACCCGTCTCCCTGCCCCGGTCGGGGCGGGACCTTACTTTGCCGGCGGTGCCGGCCATTCCGCTACACCGCGGTGCCGGCCGTTCCGTTACACCCGGAACGATCGGCCGTTCCGTTACACCTGGAACGATCGGCCGTTCCGCTACAGCGGAACGATATTGACCAGCTTCGGCGCCCTGACGATCACGGTGCGGATGCCGCGGCCGTCCAGGGCGCGCAGCACGTTCTCGGAGCCGAGCGCGGCCTCCCGCAGCTGCGCCTCGGAAATGTCAGGGGACACCTCCAGCCTGTCGCGCACCTTGCCCTGGACCTGGACGACGGCGGTCACCGTCTCGTGCACCAGCAGCGTGGGATCGGCGGCGGGCCAGCCGGCGTTGGCCACCGACGCCGGATGGCCGAGCATGTTCCACATGTCCTCCGCGGTGTACGGGGCGAACAGGCTCAGGATCACCGCGACGGTCTCGGCAGCCTCCCGTACCGCGGAATCCGCAGCCCCTGCACCGGAGTCGATCGACTTACGGGTGACGTTGACCAGTTCCATCAGCCGGGCGACCACCACATTAAACTTGTTTGCCTCGACCAGCGTCGTCGCGTCGGCGATGGTGCGGTGCGTGATCGAGCGCAGGGCGCGGTCGCCGCCGTCAGCCGGCGTTCCGGGCGCCGAGACGACGTCCTGGGCCAGCCGCCACGCCCGGGCCAGGAACTTCGCCGAGCCGGACGGCGACACATCGGCCCAGTCCACGTCGTCCTCGGGAGGCCCGGCGAAGATCATCGTCAGCCGGACCGCGTCGACACCGTACCTGTCCAGCTGCTCGCCCAGGTCCACGCCGTTGCCCAGGGACTTGCTCATCGCCTTACCGCCGTTGAGCACCTGCCCCTGGTTAAGCAGCGCCGCGAAGGGCTCGGACGCCTCAATCATGCCCATGTCCTTGATGACCTTGGTGAAGAACCGGGCGTAGAGCAGGTGCAGGATGGCGTGCTCCACCCCGCCCACGTACTGGCCCACCGGCATCCAGGCGTTCGCCCTGGCCGGGTCGAAGGGCCCCTCGGTGTAGCCCGGCGAGGTGAAGCGCAGGAAGTACCAGGACGAATCCACGAAGGTGTCCATGGTGTCCGTGTCCCGGCGCGCCGGGCCGCCGCATGCCGGACAGTCCACGTTGACCCACGCCTCGGCGGCGGCCAGCGGAGACGTGCCCTTCGGAGCCAGATCCTCGCCGCGCAGGTCCGAGGGCAGTTCCACCGGAAGCTGGTCGTCGGGTACCGGAACCTCCCCGCACGCGGGGCAGTGGATGATCGGGATGGGGGCGCCCCAGAAGCGCTGGCGGCTCAGCAGCCAGTCCCGGAGCCTGAAGTTCACGAACTTCTCCCCGGTACCGGCCCTGGTCACGATGTCGATGGCGGCCGGAATCGCCTCGGCCTTGGGCAGCCCGTCCAGGGCGCCGGAATTGACCAGGGTGCCCTCGCCGACGGCGGCGACGCCGGAGACCGCAGGATCCTCCTCGCCGGTATCCAGGACCACCCGGACGGGCAGGTCGAACGCACGGGCGAAGTCCAGGTCGCGCTGGTCATGGGCCGGAACGGCCATGATCGCGCCGGTCCCGTAGTCGGCCAGCACGTAGTCCGCGGCCCAGACCGGCAGCTTCTCCCCGTTGAGCGGATTGACGGCGTACCGGCCGGTGAACACGCCGGTCTTCACCCGGTCGGTGGACTGCCGCTCGATGTCGCTCAGGGCCTTGACACGTTCGCGGTAGTCGCTGAGCGCCTCGGCGTGCTCCGCCGTCGCCAGTTCCAGGGCCAGCGCCGAATCCGCGGCGACCACGAAGAACGTGGCCCCGTACAGCGTGTCCGGGCGGGTGGTGAAGACGGTGACCTCGTGCGCAGGCTGGGCGTTGCGGGCCTCGATGACGAACCGCACGTGCGCGCCCTCGGAGCGGCCGATCCAGTTGCGCTGCATCGCCAGGACGCGCTCGGGCCAGTGCCCCTTGAGCTGGTCCATGTCATCGAGCAGCCGGTCCGCGTAGTCGGTGATCTTGAAGTACCACTGATTCAGCGACTTCTTCGTTACCAGCGCACCGCAGCGCTCGCAGGCGCCGTTCACGACCTGTTCGTTGGCCAGCACTGTCTGGTCGTTCGGGCACCAGTTGACCGGCGAGTTCTTGCGGTACGCCAGTCCGCGCTCGTAGAAGCGGGTGAACAGCCACTGCGTCCAGCGGTAATACTCCGGATCGGAGGTGTGGATGCGCCGGGACCAGTCCGCGGAAATGGCGTAGCGCTTGAACGACGCCGCCTGGGTTTCAATGTTGGCGTAGGTCCACTCGCTCGGGTGGGCGTTGCGCTTGATCGCGGCGTTTTCCGCCGGCAGGCCGAAGGAATCCCAGCCGATCGGGTGCAGCACGTCGAAGCCGCGCTGGCGCCAGTAGCGGGCGACGACGTCCCCCATGGCGAACGCCTCGGCGTGCCCCATGTGCAGGTCGCCGGAGGGGTAGGGGAACATGTCCAGCACGTAGCGGCGTTCCCGGGAGCCGTCGTCTGCTGGCGTGAAGACCTTCAGCTCGTCCCAGACCGGCGCCCACTTGGCCTCCATCGCGGCGAAGCTGTAGCCGCCGGTCTCCGGAGCCTGCTCCGCGCTGTGGTCTGACTGCTCTGTTCCGGACTGCGCGTCCACGTACCCTGCCTTCATCGTCTTCGGCACTTCCTTCTTCTCCCGCGGCCGCTCCGCCGCCGCTGCCCTGCACAAACCCGCAGACACACAAAAGCCCCTCGACGCATCAAGGGGCGGCCGCACAGCACCCGGGTCCGTGGCGGATCCCGTGACGCCCTGCGGCTAACTAAGAAGGAGGAAGCTCTGCATGCCCTTACTTTAGCGTACCGGCGCCGGTATTCCGGGGCCGGTACTTTGGGGAATGCCTGTGGCGCAGGTTACCCTGAAGTCGGAGTTCCGGCCACCGGCGCAGCACTCCTTTTGCCGAGGAGGAATGCTCCCGCGGCTGATCGGCCATTACAGCGGCAAAGAGCCGGGTGGCCCGTCGTTGAACAGGTCAGAAACACCCATGCCTAACACCTTCACCCCCGCTGAACCCCGCCCCGCAGACCTGGCCGACGCCGCCGTCGCCCGGGTACACAGCTGGCTGGGACTGGACCCTGACGGAAAGCCACGCCCCGGCGCGCACCGGAGCCGCGCACCGAAGGCCTCCGGCTCCGCCGCTCTGCTCGCCGAGGTCCTCAAGGACCAGAACGGGCTGGACTTCACCCTGGGTTTCGTGGACCGGGTCATCCGGCCCGAGGACCTCTCCGTTGCCGCGAAGAACCTCTCGCAGCTGGCAGCCGCCGCTCCGGCCTTCCTGCCTTGGTACATGAAGGGCGCGGTCCGCGCCGGCGGCCTGCTGGCACCGGCCGCTCCGTGGGCCGTCGTCCCGGTGGCCCGGGCCGTGCTGCGGCGCATGGTGGCGCACCTGATTGTTGATGCCCGTCCCCGGCAGCTGGGCGCCTCCATCGGCCGGCTGAAGCGCGCCGACACCAGGCTGAACATCAACCTGCTGGGCGAAGCCGTGCTGGGCGAAGCGGAGGCCGATGCCCGCCTCGCCGGCACCCGGGAGCTGCTGCGCCGTCCCGACGTGGACTACGTCTCCATCAAGGTCTCCTCGGTCGTCAGCCAGCTGAACATGTGGGCCTTCGACGAGTCGGTGCAGAAGATCACCGACCGCCTGCTGCCGCTCTATGAGCTGGCCGGCTCCTACCCGGTGCCGAAGTTCATCAACCTGGACATGGAGGAATACCACGACCTGGACCTGACGGTGGCCGTGTTCAAGAAGATCCTCTCCGCCCCGTCGCTGAAGACCATGGAGGCCGGGATTGTGCTGCAGGCCTACCTGCCGGACGCGCTCGGCGCGCTGCAGGACCTGTGGGCCTGGGCCGCCGAACGGGTGGACGCCGGCGGGGCCGGAATCAAGGTCCGCCTGGTCAAGGGCGCCAACCTGGCGATGGAGATCGTCGACGCCAGGATGCACGGCTGGGAGGCGGCCACCGTTGCCTCCAAGCAGGACGCGGACACCAACTACAAGCGGGCCCTGGACTGGGCGCTGACCCCCGACCACATGCGCGCGCTCCGCCTCGGCGTCGCCGGGCACAACCTCTTCGACATCGCCTTCGCCCACGAGCTCGCTGTCAGCCGGAAGGTGGCGGACCGGGTTGAATTCGAGATGCTGCTCGGCATGGCCGAGGAACAGGCCGACGCGGTCCGCCGGGACGTCGGTTCGCTGCTGCTCTACACTCCCGTGGTCAAGCCCGCGCAGTTCGACGTCGCCATCAGCTACCTGATCCGCCGGCTGGAGGAGAACGCGAGCCAGGACAACTTCATGTCCGCCGTGTTCGAACTCGGCAGCAATCCGGACCTGCTGGAGCGCGAAACACGGCGGTTCCGCCGGTCCCTGGATGCGCTGGATGCGACCGTCCCCGAGCCGAACCGGCGCCAGGCGCCGGACCGCTTCCCCGACGTGGGCGCCGGTTTCACCAACGCGGCGGACTCGGACTCCTCGCTGCCGAACATCCGCGTGTGGGGCCGTGGCGTGCTGGCCAAGGTGGCCGCATCCGAGATCGGCACCGCTCTCGTGGCGGCCAGCCGGTACGGCTCCGCGGGGCAGATCGATGCCCTGGTCGGTTCCGCCACGGCGGCCCAGCCGGGCTGGGCCGCGCTCGGCGCCGCCGGCCGGGCCGCCCTGCTGCGGCAGGCCGCAGTCGAACTCTCCGCCCGCCGCGGCGGGCTCATTGAAGTCGCCGCCAGCGAGACTGGCAAGGCCATCGGCGAGGGCGACGTGGAAATCAGCGAGGCCGTCGACTTCGCCAACTACTACGCCGATTCCGCCGTAGCGCTGGAAAACGTCGAGGGCGCGGCCTTTGTTCCGTCGCGGGTGACCGTGGTGACACCGCCGTGGAACTTCCCGATCGCGATCACCGCCGGGTCGATACTGGCCCCGCTGGCCGCCGGCAGCGCCGTCATCATCAAGCCGGCACCGCAGGCCAAACGCTGCGCGGCCGCCGTCGTCGAGGCGCTCTGGGCGGCGGGGATCCCCCGGGACGTGCTCGTGCTGGCAGACGTCGAGGAGGGCCCGCTGGGCCAGCACCTCATCTCGCACCCCGATGTGGACCGGGTGATCCTCACCGGCGCGTACGAGACGGCCAAACTGTTCCGGTCCTGGCGCCATGACCTGCCTTTGCTGGCCGAGACCAGCGGCAAGAACGCCATCATCATCACCCCCAGCGC
>JBIOFK010000105.1:0-8586 GCA_044447065.1 Actinomycetales bacterium
CAGCGCCGTGGCCTGGGACGACGAACGCGAAGGGCTGTCCGTCCCGCGGACCTAACGGGGTCCGCCGTCCCGGAGGCCGCCGTCCCGGAGCAGGCCCAGGCCTTCACCAGGGGACGGTGCCGTGCCGGTCCTGGAAGGTGCGGGTGGGGCCGTCGGCTCCGATGGTGGCCATCCGGACGATGGCGTCGGTGCCTTCCTCCACGGTCTGAGTTCCGCGGTTGCCGTTCAGGTCGGTCGCGGTGTAGCCAGGGTCGACCACGTTGATGTGCAGCTCCGGGAAGGCCTTGGCGTACTGGACGGTCAGCATGGTGACGGCGGATTTCGACGGGCTGTAGGTCAGGTTCGCAAGGCGCGATTCACCGCGGGCCGGGTCCGTCACGACGGCGATCGAGCCCAGGCCGCTGCTGACATTGACGACGACGGCGGAGGGCGCCTTGCGCAGCAGCGGCAGGAACGCGTTGGTCACCCGGACAATGCCGAAAACGTTTGTCTCGAAAACCGTCCGGAGGTGCTCCGCCGTCGTCTGCTCCGGCGCGGCCACCCGCCCGATGATGCCCGCATTGTTCACCAGCACGTCCAGGCGGCCCTCCCTGTCGCCGATCGCCTCCGCCGCGGACGCGACGGAGGCATCATCGGTCACGTCCAGCTGCACAAAGTCCGCGCCGAGGGCCGTGGCTGCGGCCCGCCCGCGCTCCTCGCTGCGGGCGCCGAGGTAGACGTGGTGTCCGGCGGCCAGCAGCCGGCGCGCCGTTTCATAGCCGAGGCCCTTATTGGCCCCCGTGATCAGGGTGATAGTCATAGCTCAAGACTCGCTGCCGCCGTCGCCGCTGGCAAGGGCACCGGTTCACGGCGACTTTCCAGCGGCCGCGAGGATAATGGGGCCAGGACCCACGCGGGCGCCAGCCAGGCGCGCACGGGTCTGCGGTAGCTGCAGTAAAGGAGGGGATCCACATGGGTCCCACCGCGGGAATTGTTGTACTGATCATCGTCGTTATTGTCCTGCTGATTCTGGCCCGCGCCTCCATCCGGATCGTGCGCCAGTACGAACAGGGAGTGCTGTTCCGGCTTGGACGCGTAACCGGGGTACGGATGCCAGGACTGCGCCTCATCGTCCCGATCATTGACCGGCTGCCCCTGGTGAGCCTGCGCATTGTCACGATGCCAATTCAGTCCCAGGGCATCATCACCCAGGACAACGTCAGCGTCGATGTCTCCGCCGTCGCCTACTATCGCGTGGTGGACGTGGTGAAGTCCGTCGTGGCCATCGAAAATGTCATGGCGGCGATCGACCAGATCGCCCAGACCACGCTGCGCAAGGTCGTCGGCCGGCACACGCTGGACCAGACCCTCTCGGAGACGGAGCGCATCAACAGCGACATCAGGGAAATCCTTGACGTCCTCACCGTTGACTGGGGCGTGGAGGTCACGTTGGTGGAGCTCAAGGACATCCAGCTTCCCGACAGCATGAAACGCGCCATGGCACGGCAGGCCGAGGCGGAACGGGAGAAGCGCGCCAAAATCATCGCCGCGGAGGGTGAGGCGATCGCCGCCGCTGCCCTTGGCGAGGCCTCGGACACCATGATGGCGCATCCGCTGGCACTGCAGCTGAGGAACCTGCAGTCGCTGGTGGAGCTCGGGGTCGACAAGAACACCACGGTGGTCTTCCCCGCGCCGCTGATGAGCACCATCGGGGAGCTGTCCGCGTTCCTGGCCAGGGAAAACCAGGCAGCGTCCTCGAGCAACGGGAAGACGCCCATCAAGGCCGCCTGACGGTCAGCGGACTTGGGCATCGCGCAGCTGGTGAAGCCGAGCATCTCCGGCGGGACCTGGGCGGCTGCATTGGCGCGGATGCCTGAGCCTGAAGGCCTGCCGGCTGCAGAATCCGGACGACGCGCTCGGCACCGGCGGCACCGGACCACGCCGCTGGAGCACATAGGCGTGTAAGCACGTCGGTTGGCCGGGTAAACTGGCGGTGGACCGGGCACCCATCCGCCAATGGGTGTCCGGTTCGCTCATGGAACGCCGGCCCCGCGGAACGCCGGCCGCGCCACGATTCGGCAGGGAGCGGATGTAGTCCGCAGGGTACTGTCAAACCATGCATCCGTCGGACGTCCATCCCGATCTGACCCGGCTTGCCAGTTCATTTGTTTACGGCTGCGCGTCCGCCCTTCCTGGCCTCCTCAGGCCAGTACATCTGACGGGATCGGGACTTACCGCCGACTGGCAGCCGCGCAACAGCGACATTGACCTCGTGCTGGTCGTTTCACGGGACATAACAGTTGACGACGCAGCAATTCTTCAAGCGTTGCACTCCGGCAGCATGGGTTCGAATCCGGTCGACGGCATCTACCTGACGGAAGAGCAACTCTTTCACGGGCCGGACCTCGTCGCAGCTGCGCCGCAGTCAGTCGACGGCAAGTTCTCCCTTTCGGTTGCGCACGGACAGCTGAATTGGGTGACCTGGTTGGAGGTCGAAAGCGGTCTTCAGGCCACCGTCCCCGCCCACGGCATGGTGGCATGGACTCCTTCAGACCTGCGGTTCACCGACACAGCGGGGAACGCGGGACGATTCTGCCGCCGAAATTTGACCTCGTACTGGCTGGTGGTGGCCGGACAGGCGGAAGCCGCTTTGGCCGGGCGCGCCCGTGATTCGTCGGCCTCGACAGAAATGGTTGTTTGGACCACGCTGGGACCGCCTCGGTTGGCGGCGACCATCGACACGGGGATGGTGATTTCCAAGACTGAAGCCGGGCGTTTTGCTGCGCGACGCTGGCCGCGCCACGCTTCCCTCGCCGATCGAGCAGTTGCTTCCAGGTCTGGCGAAGCCGAGGCGTTCACCGTCGCCGATGCGCTCGAGTCGGTGGACCTTCTTAGGGCGATAGCGGCTCGGTACCACGAGAATCCGCACACCCTGTAAGATTTGCGCCCGAGATCCCCGCAGGCCGGTCGGGGCTGCCCGGCGCACCGGTTGAGCATTCGGTGAACGCGGCGTGAACCTTCGCCATAACGCCCGAAAAAGGCGCCATTGGGGCATTCGGAGCGGGCAGACTCGGGGATGCAAGGTCATCCCACCAGGCGCATGTGTGTCGAAAGGCCCTATTCCATGAACTTAGTAAGAACCAAAAGTGTTGCTGCCGCCGTCCTCGGCGCCGTCCTGCTGTCCGGCTCCGCGACGGTCCCGGCCCTGGCCGACGACGGCCGCAACGCGGGCCAGGATACCGGCGGCCACAGCCAGAGAAACCATGGCGACAACGCCAAGGATGCCAGACACGTCCTCGTCCTGTCCGTGGACGGGCTCCACCAGAAGGACATCGACTGGTACGTCAACGCACACCCCCGATCAGCCCTGGCCGCGCTGGTCCACCGCGGCACCAGCTACACGCACGCCCAGACGCCGGTGCCTTCCGACTCGTTCCCCGGCCTGGTTGCCCAGTTCACGGGCGGCAATCCCGGCACGACGGGTGTCTACTATGACGACACGTTCAACCGGGCGCTGCTCCCGGCCGGCACCACCAACTGCAAAAACGCCGCCCCCGGTGCTGAAGTCGCGTTCACCGAGGCCGCAGATACCAACCCGCATGCCCTCGACGCCGGGCAGGGCCTGCCGCACCTGCCGTCGGGCATCATGAACATGACGGGCAAGCCGGGTTCGCTGCTCAATCCTGCCGCCCTCCCGGTAGACCCGTCGACCTGTCAGCCGGTATACCCGCATCAGTACCTGAAGGTGAACACAGTTTTTGAGGTCGCCAAGAGCGCCGGGATGGCCACGGCATGGTCGGACAAGCACCCGGCCTACGAAATCCTCAACGGCCCCTCAGGGAAGGGCATCGATGACCTCTTCACCCCCGAAATCAACAGCAACGCCCCGGCGCCCTTCACCGGTGACTGGACCCAGGACAACGCGGCCACCCAGCAGTATGACAACTACAAGGTCCAGGCCGTCCTGAACGAAATCGGCGGAAAAGACCACTCCGGCACGAAGGCCGCACCCGTCCCCGGCATCTTCGGAATGAACTTCCAGTCCGTCTCCACCGCGCAGAAGCTGCCGACCTCCGACGGTCTCTCCGGCGGATACCTTCCCGGCGGAGCCGCCCCGGGCCCCCTACTGAGCAACGCCCTGGATTACGTCGACTCCGCGGTCGGGAAGTTCGAGTCGGCGCTGTCCGCGTCGGGCCAGGCAAGGAACACCACTGTCATCCTCTCGGCCAAGCACGGCCAGTCGCCGATGGACCCGAACCAGCTCACCCGGGTGCCCGACGGCGCCATCATCGCCGGACTGAACGCGGCGTGGAAGGCCTCCCACCCCGGTACCGCCGATCTCGTGGCCTTCTCCACCGACGACGACATTATGCAGTTGTGGCTCTCGGACCACTCGCAGTCCGCGGCGCAGTTCGCCAAGGACTACCTCGGAGGGCACTCCGCTACCGGCAACACCATTAACGGCGCCTCCACAACCGTGCCGAACTCGGGGCTGGGTACGATCTATGCCGGTAACCAGGTTGCCGCGTACTTCGGCACCAGCACCGCCGACGCGCGCTATCCTGACATCCTCGGCATCGCCCGGACCGGCGTCGTCTACACCGGCGGAACGGCCAAGATCGCCGAACACGGAGGAGCCGGCGCCGACGACCGCGACGTTCCGCTGATCATCTCAGGGACGGCCGGGCGCGACGGCGCAAGGACTGTGCGGACGCCCGTGTCGACCACCCAGATCGCCCCGACCATCCTGAACCTGCTTGGCCTGGACCCGCACAAGCTCCAGGCCGTGCAGATCGAAGGCACCAAGGTCCTGCCCAACCGCTGACGGCGTACAGCAACAATGCACGGGTGCTCCGGCGGCAGGCCAGCTGCCGGAGCACCCGTGCTCCGAGCGCCCGCGCCCCGTACGTGCTTACCCGAGCAGCTGGTCCGGATAGCACCAGCGCCACGATTCCCCCGGTTCGGCGCTGCGCATCACGGGGTGGCCGGTGCTGCGGAAGTGGGCCGCAGCGTGCAGCCCGGGGGAGGAGTCGCAGCAGCCCACGTTGCCGCAGCCCAGGCACATCCGGAGGTGGACCGGCGTCGTGCCTTCCCGGACGCAGTCGGCGCACACCGGCTCGGCCGCCAGCGGCAGGTCGGCAGCGGATTTCAGATGCTCGCAGCCTCCGCCGTTTCCCGTCAGGTCCTCCGGCAGCGACTGGCCGTCGATCGCCGTCGAACTCTCGATGGACGCGTCAAGCATTGATTCCTCGACATCCAGCTGTTCGAGAACTCCGCCGAGAACGTCGTGCGCGTAGTCTCCGGAGCGGCGCAGTTCCAGCACCTTCTCCCGCTCGGCCGCGAGCATGCCCAGCCGCAGTTCGGCGTAGCGCTGACTGGGTGTCTGGCCGTCCGACTCCGGGCGGCCCAGCCGCTCCCACGCGGCCAGGCCGCGCTCCTGGGTGCGCCGCTTGAGCATGGCAAGGACTTCCGGCGGATCACTCTCAATCCTGATTTCCTGCAGCCGCTCGATGCCCGCCGTCGTCGCCAGCTGGACCAATGACGCCTCGGTGAGCGCATCCTCGCGCAGATCGGGCCCCCGCAGCCCCAGCCACCGAACAAACGACGGAAGCGTGAAACCCTGAATCACCAGCGTCCCGGCCACCACCACCAGCGCCGCGAGCACCAGGACCGCCCGGTGCGGCAGGTCCGGCGGGAGCACCAGGACGGCGGCCAAAGTCACCACGCCGCGCATCCCCGCCCAGGACACGACGGCGGGATAGCGCCACGGCGGCGCCGGATCAGCGCGGCGGACGGCGGGAATCAGCCGCGGCAGGTAGGTGGCCGGATAGACCCAGAGCGGCCGGAGCAGGAGCACGGCCAGCAGGAGCAGCCCGCACCCCGACCAGATCCTGAAGGGGCCCAGCGAGTCGTCCCGGACGGCATCGACTATGGTCCGCACCTGCAGCCCGATCAGCAGGAACACGGCGTTTTCGAGCAGGAACTGGACCGTGTTCCAGTTGCTGCGCTGGCTCAGCCGCGCGGCGCCGCCGGGCATGGTCGGCGCCTTGGCCCCCATGAGCAGGCCGGCGACGACGACGGCGAGTACCCCCGAGGCGCCGACGGCCTCCGCGGGCAGGTAGGCGACCAACGGTGCCGCCAGGGACATCGATGTGTTGATGGCAACATGGCGGATCCGCTTGCGGACCTGCACCATGACGTACGCGGCGGCAAGGCCGACGGCGACGCCGCCCACTGCGGCGAGCAGGAAATTGGCCGCGATCTGGAATCCGGACACCGTCCCGGCAATGGCGGCGATCGCCGCGCGCAGGCAGACCAGCGCGGTGGCGTCATTGACCAGGGATTCGCCTTCCAGGATGGTGATGATCCGGCGCGGCATGCCAACCCGCCGGGCGATAGCGGTGGCGGCGACCGCATCCGGCGGGGCAATGACGGCGCCCAGTGCGATGGCGCCGGCCAGCGGCACCTCCGGAAACAGCCACCACGCAACCAGGCCGGTGGTCAGGGTGGCAAAGATGACGTAGCCCACCGAGAGAAGGCCAATGGCCCGGCGGTTGGAGCGGAAATCGATGAGCGAGGTCCGCACGGCCGCCGCGTAGAGCAGGGGAGGGAGCAGGCCGACCAGGACCAGGTCGGGAGTCAGCTCAATCCGCGGCACGAACGGCAGGAAGGACGCGGCAACGCCGACCAGCACCAGCAGCAGCGGCACGGGAATGCCGATCTTCTTCGCCAGCGCGCTGCAGGCGCAAATGACGACCACCAGCGCCAGTACTCCCAGGGCGACTTCCATGGATACTATTCTGACAGCCGGCGGGCCGGAGCGATGTCCGTTGCGCGGGGCAGTGCGCTGTCCGAAATCCGCCAGTGCCCGTGACTGGCCTGTGCAACGATGGAAGTCAAAGCTCGCCAGGAGTTCACGGTGCCGCTGCGGGACTGACCGAGGTGCCAGGCGCTCGCGGACCGCGCCGTGGATGTGCGGTCGGGCGCTGATGCAGATGAAGGGATACCAGGCGATGCAGCATGGCCGACGGCGGGTTGGAGTGTTGGGTCAGTTCGCGATGCTGGCCCTGGCGTGGGGTGCCAGCTTCCTGTTTATCAAGGTCGGGCTGGAGGGGTTGTCCCCGTCCCAGGTCGTGCTGGGGCGGTTGTTGAGCGGGTTCTTGGCCCTGGTCGTTGTGTCGCTGGTGAGCCGCCAGCGGCCGCCCCGGGAGCCGGTGGTCTGGCTGCATCTGGCCGTGGTCTCGGTGCTGTTGTGCGTGGTCCCGTTCTTGCTCTTTGCCTGGGCGGAGCAGCACGTGGCCTCGGGCCTTGCCAGCATCTACAACGCCACGACCCCACTGATGACGACACTCGTCGCACTCCTCGCGCTGCCAGGCGAACGGCCCACGCGATCGGGGCTGGTCGGACTGCTGGTCGGTTTCGCCGGCGTGCTGGTGGTCCTTGGCCCATGGCGCGGGCTGGCGGGCGGAGACGGCCTCGGCCAGGCCGCATGCCTGGCGGCAACCCTGTCCTATGGGGTGGCGTTCGTCTATCTCCGCCGTTTTGTCTCGCCCCGGGGCCTCGGCGCGATCCCTGTTGCGACTGTCCAGGTAGGGCTCGGGGCAGCGATCATGCTGCTTTTGGCGCCCTTCAGCGCGACCGCACCGGTTCATCTGTCCTGGCCCGTGATTGGCAGCGTCGCCGCGTTGGGCGTGGTCGGGACGGGCCTGGCCTACGTCTGGAACACGAACATCGTCGCCGGCTGGGGCGCAACGAACGCCTCCGCCGTCACCTACCTCACCCCCGTCGTCGGAGTCGCACTCGGCATCGTGGTGTTGGGTGAGGCCCTGTCATGGAACGAACCGATCGGGGCCCTGATCGTCATCGCCGGGATTGCCGCCAGCCAGGGCCGGTTCACCACCATGCGCCGCCACGGCAGACCGGCGGCGGTGGCCTCTCCGCCGGTGGGCGATGAGGCCGGTCAGCCGGACGCCCATCGTCTTCTCCCGAAGCGATCGGCGAGCCAGCCATGAACGATCAGATGGACGTCATCGTGTTTGACGTCAACGAGACACTCTCGGACCTGTCACCGATGGCGGATCGGTTCGCCAGGACGGGAGCCCCGGAATTACTGGCCAAGGTCTGGTTCGCGGGGGTGCTGCGGGACGGGTTCGCCCTGGCCGCGGCCGGCGGCGCAGAACCGTTCGCCGAAATCGCCGCCCAATCGCTGCGCGGACTCCTCACCGGCATCCCACTTGACCGCAGCATCGGTGACGCCGTGGATTACATCATGGACGGCTTCGGCGCCCTCACACTGCACCCGGACGCCGCGGCGGGAATCCGGGCCCTCAAGAGCGCGGGCTTCCGGCTGGTTACCCTGTCAAACGGCTCCACCGCGGTGGCCGAGAAACTGTTCACCGGGGCCGGCATTCTGGGCGACTTCGAAAGGCTGCTCTCCGTCGAGGATGCGCCCGGCTGGAAGCCCGTTCCCCGGGCATACGCCTATGCTGCGCAATCGTGCGGTGTGGAGCCGGCCCGGATGCTGCTCGCCGCCGTGCATCCGTGGGACATCCACGGCGCGGCCGAAGCCGGCCTGCGCACGGCATGGGTCAACCGGAACGGCGGGCC
>JBIOFK010000106.1:0-8394 GCA_044447065.1 Actinomycetales bacterium
GCCACCTGCTTGGCGCCGTTGAGCTTGTTGGCCAGCACCTTGTACAGGATTTCGTTGACCAGCGTGGACTTCCCGGATCCGCTGACCCCCGTCACCGCGGTGAACAGGCCCAGCGGGAAGGTGGCGTCAACGTTCTGCAGGTTGTTTTCACGGGCGTTGACGACCTTGAGCTCGCGCTTCCTGTCGTATTTGCGCCGCTTCGCGGGGATTGCGATGCTGCGCCGGCCGGCCAGGTAGTCCCCGGTCAGCGACCGGGTGTTGGTCAGCAGGTCGGCGTAGGAACCGGAATGCACCACCTCGCCGCCGTGTTCGCCGGCGCCGGGGCCGATATCGACGATCCAGTCGGCCTCCGAGATCGTGTCCTCGTCATGTTCGACGACGATCAGCGTGTTTCCGAGGTCCCGCAGCCGGGTGAGTGTCTCGATCAGCCGGCGGTTGTCCCGCTGGTGAAGTCCGATCGACGGCTCGTCCAGGACATAGAGCACACCGACGAGTCCGGAGCCGATCTGCGTGGCCAGCCGGATGCGCTGCGCCTCGCCGCCGGAGAGCGTGGCGGATGCCCGTTCCAGGTTCAGGTACTCCAGGCCGACGTCGAGCAGGAATTTCAGCCGCGCCTGGATCTCCTTGAGCACCTGGCTGGCAATCTGGGCCTCCCGTCCGGTCAGGACGAGGGTGGAGAGGAAATCGAAACAGTCGCGCATCGGCAGGGCCGACACCGCCGCGATCGAGTGGCCGTTGATCAGCACGGACAGCGAGGCGGGATTCAGCCGGGCGCCGTTGCAGGCGGGGCAGGGGATCTGCCGCATGTACTCCTCGTAGCGGTCCCGGGCGACGTCCGACTCGGTTTCCAGGTGCTTACGCTGGATGTACTGCACCGCTCCCTCGAAACCGGTGCTGTATTTCCGCTCCCGGCCGAAGCGGTTCCGGTACTGCACCACGACCTTGTGGTCCTTGCCGTGCAGCACGGTCTGCCGGGCTTCCTTGCTCAGCTTTTCCCAGGGATCGGTGATGGAAAATCCCATCTCCTCCCCCAGCCCGGCCAGCAGCCGGTTCCAGTATTCGGTGGTGGCGGTCCCCAGGGACCACGGCGCGATGGCGCCCTCGGCCAGGCTCAGCTGCGGGTTCGGAACCACCAGTTCCTCGTCCACCTCCAGCCGGGTCCCGATTCCGCTGCAGGCCGGGCAGGCGCCGAACGGATTGTTGAAGGAAAACGACCGCGGTTCGATCTCGTCGATGGCCAGGGGATGCTCGTTCGGGCAGGCCAGGTTCTCCGAAAACGCCCGGATCCGCTCGCCGTCGTCCTCCGGAAGCTCGACCAGCTCCACGAGGACGCGGCCCTCGGCCAGGCCCAGGGCAGTCTCCACCGAGTCGGTCAGGCGCTGCTGGATGCCGTCCTTGACCACGAGCCGGTCCACCACGACCTCGATGGTGTGCTTGTACTGCTTGCCGAGCTTGGGCGGTTCGGCAAGCTGGATCAGCGCCCCGTCCACCTTGGCCCGGGAATAGCCCTTGGCGGTCAGTTCCTTGAACAGGTCGACGAACTCGCCCTTGCGCCCGCGGACCACCGGGGCCAGCACCTGGAACCGGGTGCCGTCCGCCATCTCCAGCAGCTGGTCGACGATCTGCTGCGGCGTCTGCCGGGTGACGGGCTCACCGCACACCGGGCAGTGCGGGCGGCCGACACGCGCCCAGAGCAGGCGCATGTAGTCGTAGATTTCGGTGATGGTTCCCACCGTGGAACGCGGATTCTTGGAGGTCGACTTCTGGTCGATCGAAACGGCCGGGGACAGGCCCTCGATGAAGTCGACGTCGGGCTTGTCCACCTGGCCCAGGAACTGCCGGGCATACGCCGAGAGGGATTCCACATAGCGCCGCTGGCCCTCGGCAAAGATCGTGTCAAACGCCAGGGAGGACTTGCCGGAACCGGAGAGCCCGGTAAAGACGATCATCGCGTCGCGGGGAAGGTCCAGGTCCACATTGCGCAGGTTGTGTTCCCGGGCGCCCTTGACGACGAGCCTGGAGAGGTCAGGTCGGGCGACGGGTTCACGGTGGCTGTAGTCCCGGGAGGCGGACAGGGATGAGGATGCTTTAGACACGTTCTCCATTCTAATCGAAGCTTTCTTCGAAGACTGTCGGATCAGCGCTCAGCGGATACCGTGGGCGTCCAGGGCCGCCTGGACCAGGGCCAGCGCCTTCGCCTGCGGCACCGAGTACCGGCGGGCGGCTTCGGCGTAGATCGCGGCCGCGTCGGCCAGCGGTGCGGCAACGTCGTCGCCGGCGGTGGCGACGACGGTCCCGGCCCGGCCGTGGGTGGCCAGGATGCCCGCCTGTTCGAGTTCCCGGTAGGCCCGCGCCACGGTGTTGACCGCGACCGACAGGTCCGCCGCGAGGGTCCGCACGGGCGGCAGCTTCGATCCGGCCGGCAGCGTTCCCGACGCGGCGAGGTCGGCGATCCTGGTGCGCAGCTGCTCGAACGGGGGCACCGAGGACGTGGCCGAAATCCCCCAGCCGTGCTGAAGAATGGACGCGGCGCTCACCGGGACGGCGCCGTTTCCGATTCCTCCACCAGCGGATCCCCGAACTGGGACATGTACAGGTCATGGTAGAAACCGCCGGCCTCGAGGAGGGCGTCGTGGGTGCCCTGCTCAAGGATCCGTCCGTGGTCCATCACCAGGATCAGGTCCGCGTCCCTGATGGTGGAGAGCCGGTGCGCGATCACGAAGCTGGTCCTGGCCTCGCGCAGCCGGTTCATGGCCTGCCGGATCAGGATTTCGGTGCGGGTGTCCACGGAGCTCGTGGCCTCGTCCAGGATCAGGATCCCGGGGTTGGCCAGCCAGGCCCGGGCGATCGTCATCAGCTGCCGCTGGCCCTGGCTGAGGCTGTCGCCGTCGGCGCTGAGGACCGTGTCATAGCCGTCGGGCAGGGCGCGGACGAAATGGTCCACGTGCGTGGCCTCCGCGGCCTCGGTGATCTGCGCATCGGTGGCGTCCAGCCGGCCGTACGCCAGGTTCTCCCGGATGGTGCCGCCGAAGAGCCACGCGTCCTGGAGCACCATGCCGAAGCGCCGGCGCAGGTCATCGCGGGTCATGTCCGCCGTGTTGATGCCGTCGATGGTGATCCTGCCCGAACCGATCTCGTAGAAGCGCATCAGCAGGTTGACCAGCGTGGTTTTCCCGGCCCCGGTCGGTCCCACGATCGCGACGGTCTGGCCCGGCTCGGCCACCAGGGACAGGTCCTCGATCAGCGGCTCGTCCGGTGCGTAGCCGAAGCTGACGTGGTCGAAGACGACGCGTCCGACGGTGGCCCCGAGCCGGGCGGCGGGATCCTTGTCGGGGCGCTGCTCCGGCGCGTCCAGGAGCTCGAAAACCCGCTCCGCCGAGGCCACCCCGGACTGGAGCAGGTTGGCCATGCTGCCGAGCTGGGCCAGCGGCTGGCTGAACTGCCGCGAGTACTGGATGAAGGCCTGCACACTGCCGATGGAGATCCTGCCGCTGGCGATCTGGACGGCGCCCACGACGGCCACCGCGACGTAGTTGAGGTTGGAGACGAAGTTCATCGACGGCATGATGATCCCGGAGATGAACTGGGCCTTGGAGCTGGCCTTGAACAGGGCCTCGTTGGAGACCTCGAACTTTTCGATGGCGGCCCGCTGCCGGCCGAAGGCCTTGACGATTTCGTGTCCGGTGAACATCTCCTCAATGTGCCCGTTCAGCTTTCCCGTGGTGCCCCACTGGGCGGTGAACTGCACGGCCGAGCGTTTGGCGATCGTGACGGTCAGCAGGCCGATGATCGGCACGGACACCAGGGCGATCAGGGCCAGCTGCCAGGAGATCGAAAACATCATGATGATCACCCCGGCCACCGTCAGCACCGAGATCAGCAGCTGGGTCAGGGTCTGGTTCAGGGTCTGGGCCAGGTTGTCGATGTCATTGGTGACCTTGCTCAGGACATCTCCGCGGGACTGTTCCTGGAAGTGGGACATCGGCAGCGTGTCCAGCTTGGTTTCGATCTGCTGGCGCATCCGGTACATCGCGCGCTGGACGATCCCCGTGGTGATATACCCCTGGCTCCAGTTGAAGAAGAACGAGACGGCGTAGATTCCCAGCACCCCGAGCATGGTCCAGCCCAGCGCCGTCGTATCCAGCCCCTGGCCGGGCACCACATTGATGCCGTTAAGCATGTCGGCCATCTGGCCCTGGCCGGCCCGGCGCAGGGCGGCGATCGCCTGCGCCTTGCTGGTGCCGGCGGGGAAGTTATCTCCCAGCAGGCGCCCGGCCACGCCCTGGAAAATCAGGTCCGTGGCGTGGCCGAGGATCTTCGGCGCCAGCACGGACAGGCCCACCGCCACGGCGGCCAGGAACAGGACCCAGCCCAGCCGCAGCCGGTCCGGGGCCATCAGGCCGAGGATGCGCCGCACGCTCGGACCGAAGGTCTTGGCTTTCTGGGGCGGTCCGCCCAGCCCGCGCATGCTCATACCGCGTGCTCCTCGTCCGATTCGCTCAGCTGGGACGTGACGATCTCCTGGTAGGTGGGGCAGTCGGCCAGCAGCTCCTCGTGCGTGCCCGAGCCGACCAGCTTCCCCTCGTCCAGGACCAGGATGGTGTCCGCGCCGATGATGGTGTTCACGCGCTGGGCCACCAGCAGCACGGTGGCGTTCCGGGTGACGGGCCTGAGTGCCGCGCGGAGCCGGGCGTCGGTGCTGTAGTCGAGGGCCGAGAAGCTGTCGTCGAAGAGGTAGATGGACGGCCCGCTCACCACGGCCCGGGCGATGCAGAGCCGTTGGCGCTGGCCGCCGGAAACGTTGGAGCCGCCCTGGTCGATCGCCGCCTCCAGCCCGCCGGACATCTCCCGGACGAAGTCGGCGGCCTGGGCGATCTCCAGGGCCCGCCACAGCTCATCCTCGGAGGCATCCGGCTTGCCGACCCGGAGGTTGGAGGCCACCGTGCCGGAAAACAGGTAGGCCCGCTGGGGCACCAGGCCGATGGCGGAGCGGAGGGATTCCAGCGTCAGCGCATGGCTGTCAAAACCGCCGACGGCGATCGAACCGGCCGAGCGGTCGAGCAGCCGGGGCACGAGGTTGACCAGCGTGGACTTGCCGCTGCCGGTGGAGCCGATGACCGCCGTCGTGGTTCCCGGCGTCGCGGTGAAGCTGAGCCGGGAGATCACCGGTGATTCGGCGCCCGGGTAGCTGAAGCTGACGTCTTTGAACTCCAGCGTGCCGTCCAGTGCGGCCACGTCGACGGCGTCCGGGGCGTCGGCCACGGACGGAACCGTGTCCAGCACCGCCTGGATGCGTTCGGCGCTCACGGCGGCCCGCGGAATCATCATGAACATGAACATGGCCATCATCACGGACATCAGGATCTGCAGAATGTAGCTCAGGAACGCCGTCAGCGAGCCGATCTGCATCTGGCCGGCCTCGATCCGCTGGGCTCCGAACCAGAGCACACCCACCGAGGCCAGGTTCACCACGAAAAAGATGGTCGGGAACATCAGCGACATCAGCCGCCCGGCGCGCAGCTGGGTGCTGGTCAGCTCCCCGTTGGCCGCCGCGAAGCGCTGCGCCTCATGCTCCCGGCGGACGAACGCGCGGATCACGCTGATCCCCATGATCTGCTCGCGCAGCACTCCGTTGATCTTGTCCAGCTGCCGCTGGGCGAGCCGGAACAGCGGAACCAGCCGGCGGACGATCAGCGCCAGGACAATGATCAGCAGCGGCAGGATGATCAGCAGCAGCGAGGACAGCGGAACGTCCTGCTGCAGCGCCATGATGATCCCGCCGACGCACATGATGGGCGCCATCACCATCATGGTGAAGCTCAGCAGGGTCAGCATCTGGACTTGCTGGACGTCGTTCGTGGTCCGGGTGATCAGCGACGGGGCCCCGAAGACTCCGACGTCCTGCGCCGAGAAGGTTTCGACGGCGGTAAACAGGTCCCGCCGCACCGCGCGCCCGACCTTCATGGCCAGCTGGGCGCTGAGGTACGTCGCGGTGATGGCGCAGACCACCTGGCCGGCGGTGAGCACCAGCATCCAGCCGCCGAGCGTGAAGATCCGCCCGGTGTCGCCCTTGAGGACACCGTCGTCGATGATGTCAGCGTTGAGGGTGGGCAGGTACAGGGTGGCCACGGTGGAGAGGAACTGCAGTGCAACGATGGACGTCAGCGCCGCCCGGTAGGGGGCGACGTTCCTGGCGATTAATCTGAAGAGCACTGGTACTCCGTCGGGACCGAAAGCGGGAAAACAGACGAGAACGCGACGCTCCGGCCGTGCAGCGTCACTGCTACGCTACCGCCCGCGGCACCCGCATGTCAGCGGCGTTTCCCTGAGGGCGAAATCGGCTCCTCAGGCGCCGGCCGCCGCGACAGCGCGGGGACTGTGCGGCGCTCTGTGATGCGCGCCTTGATGCGGGGCGTGCAGCGGTTCGCGCAGTGCCGTGACCAGCCGGGCGACGGCGGAGAGGGCGTCCCGGGCGTCGTCCTCGCTCCAGTCTTCGAGCAGCTCGCGCATCCGCGCGGCGCGCCGGGTCATGATGGTGGTGAGCAGGGCCGCGCCCGCCTCCGAGAGCTGGATCAGGCTGGCCCGGCCGTCCTGCGGGTCCGGTTGCCTCTCCACGAGTCCCTTGGATTCCAGTTCCGCCAGCTGGCGGCTCAGCGCCGACGGGCCGATGCCGATGGTCGCGGCCACGTCCGTGGCCCGGCATTCCCCGTCCCTGGCCAGCAGGCCAAGGATTCCGATGTGCGCCAGTCCCGGTTCGTCCGCCGGTGTCTCGTGGACGGAGATCGACTTAAGGGTGCGGAAGAGCCGGAAAACTTCGTTGACCAGGTCAGCCAGCGTCTGGTCCTCAACGGACATCTGATGTTCCTCCAGATAAACTTGTTTGACCTAGTCAACTATACTCCCCCGCGCCGATGGTTGCCCACGCGAACTGACGCTGCCGATAGGCTGGTCCCATGAGCGCATTGAACCTCCAGCTGGGGCGGGTCTCCATCCGCAGCATTTCGGTCTCCGGGATGGACAACAACGTCTATCTCATCACCGCGAGGCAGACGGGGGCGCAGGTCCTCATTGACGCCGCTGACGACGCGCCCGCGGTGCTGGACCTGCTGGCCGCGGGGGCGGCCGACGTCGTCTCGGAATCGGCGGCGCGGCTGGAGCTGGTCGTCACGACGCATTCGCACTGGGACCATGTCCGGGCGCTGGCCGACGTCGTCCGGGAGACGGGAGCCCGGACCGCCGCGGGCCGTGCCGACGCAGCCGATATCGCGGTCCCCACCGATGTGCCCCTTGAGCACGGGGACGTCGGCACCTTCGAGGGATTCGAGCTGGAAGCCATCGCCCTGCGCGGCCACACCCCCGGCTCGCTCGCACTGCTGTACCGCGACCCGGACGGACCGGACCGGCTGTTCACCGGCGATTCGCTGTTCCCCGGCGGGCTGGGTAACACCGGGAAGGATCCAGGCCGGTTCGCCCAGCTGTACGCGGACGTCGTGGACCGGGTTTTCAACGTGCTGGCGGACGACACCGTCGTGTACCCGGGGCACGGGAGCCCCACCACGCTGGGCGCGGAGCGTCCCGCGCTGGAACAGTGGCGCAGCCGGGGCTGGTGACCTCCCCCAGGACCGCAGGCTACCGTTTCCGCCCGACGGCGAAGATGCGCCGGAACGGATAGGCGGTGCCGTGGGCGGTGGCAGGATACGCGGCGTCCAGCAGCGCCGCATAGTCGGCCTCGAACCCCTCGGCGTCCAGCGGGTCAAGGGCCGCCAGCACCGGGCGCAGGGCCGTCCCCCGCACCCAGTCGAGCACCGGCGCCGGACCGTGCAGGACCTGATGGTAGGTCGTCTCCCACACGTCGGCCTCGGCGCCGCCGTCGAGCATCGTTTCCAGGTAGCGAACCGGCTCGTCCGCCGCGTCCGCGCCCAGCGCCCCGCGCAGCGCGTCGCGCCGCAGCCGCGGCGCCCAGCGCTCGGAGGCCGCCAGGGACCGCATCAGGGCATGCGAGGGGGCGGCGAAATTACCGGGGACCTGGACCGCAAGCCACGCGCCCGGCGCCAGGGCGGCCAGCCACCGCGCCATCAGGTCCCGGTGGCCCGGCACCCAATGCAGCGCGGCGTTGGAGATAATGACGTCCGTGCCCGGCGCGGGCATCCAGCCGGCGATATCCCCCGCGGCGAAGCGGAGGTTGGCGGGGGCGTCCGGCAACGACTGCGCGCGCCCCACCATCTCCGGCGACGAATCAATGCCCAGCACCTCCGCCTCCGGCCAGCGCCGCGCCAGGGCCGCCGTCAGCGTCCCGGGCCCGCAGCCAAGGTCCACCACCGTGCGCGGACGCTCGGCGCGGACCCGCGCCGCCAGTTCGAAAAACGGCCGCTGGCGGTAGTCGCCGAACTGCGC
>JBIOFK010000107.1:0-8360 GCA_044447065.1 Actinomycetales bacterium
ATGTCTTCTCGCAGGTTGCCGGCGCAGGGTTCAGCAACGTCGACCTGACGGACAGCTGGGTCCGCCCCGGGGACCTGCCGCCATCCCGTCTCGAGGAGCTCAAGGCTGCGGCGGCCAGCGCCGGAGTCGGTCTGCCGTCCATCTCGGCCATCCGCCGCTCCGTGATCGAGGACCAGAAGGGCGAAGACAACCTGGCCTACAGCCACCGCACCATCGACGCCGCCGCCGCGGTGGGCGCCGAGGTAGTCTCGCTCGGCCTGCACCAGGCCCTGACAGCGGAACAGCAGCAGCAGCTGTGGTTCTGGACCGTGGAGGGCCATCAGGATCCGGCGGCGGACACGGAGACCTGGAACCTGGCGGTGTCCCGGTTCCGGGAACTGGGCCGGCACGGCGCCGAGGTTGGCGTCCTGCTCTCGCTGGAGATGTACGAGGATACCTATCTGGGCACCGCGGATTCAGCCGTCCGGCTGGTGCAGGAGATCGGGATGCCGAACGTCGGGCTGAACCCTGACCTGGGCAACCTCATCCGGCTGCACCGCCCGATCGAGGATGTGCACCAGATGATCGCCAAGACCGTCCCCTATGCCAACTACTGGCACGTCAAGAACTATTACCGGGATGAGGACCGGGCCGCCGGCACCTACTTCGCGGTTCCTGCCCCGATGGAATCGGGATTGATCAGCTATCGCGAGGCCTTCGCCACCGCACTGTCCTTCGGCTTCCAGGGCGTCATCTGCACCGAACACTACGGCGGTGACGGGCTGAGCGTCACGGCCGCCAACCAGGCCTACCTGCGCGGCCGGATCCTGCCGAAGACGGACGGGTACGCCCTCGGCGCCAGCCTGGTGGCCCAGGGCCGGCAGGCCCCCGTCGCCGCTGCGGCGCGCTGACCCCGACAGGCACTGCGCCGCCCGTTGACCCCGCGCCGCCACGGTGCGGCCCGAATTGAGGAATCATGACACGGATATTCGATGACCCCGCGGACTTCGCCGACGAGGCCCTCGACGGCTTTGCCGCCGCCAACCGGAACTATGTGGCGCGGATCGACGGCGGAGTCGTCCGTTCCACCCAAACCCCGGCCGGCCAGGTGGCCCTCGTGATCGGCGGCGGCTCCGGCCACTACCCGGCCTTCGCCGGGCTGGTGGGAGCCGGACTCGCGGCCGGCAGCGCCTGCGGGAACATGTTTGCCTCGCCCTCCGCCGGGCAGGTTTACCGGGTGGCCCGGGCCGCCGAGCTCGGCGGCGGAGTGCTGCTCAGCTACGGAAACTACGCCGGCGACGTGCTGCATTTCGGCCAGGCGCAGGATCGGCTCAACGCCGAGGGGATCGCCACCCGCACGGTGCTGGTCACCGACGATATTGCCAGCGCGCCGGTGGATGAAATCGACAAGCGGCGCGGCATTGCCGGGGACCTGACAGTGTTCAAGGTCGCCGGTGCCGCGGCCGAAGCGGGCCTGGACCTGGACGGCGTGGAGCGGCTCGCCCGCAAGGCCAACGACCGGACCCGGTCCCTGGGCGTGGCCTTCGCCGGCTGCACGCTGCCGGGCGCCGATGAGCCGCTGTTCACCGTTCCCGCCGGCCGGCTCTCGCTGGGCCTGGGAATCCACGGCGAGCCCGGCATCTCCGACCACGAGATGCCCACCGCCTCCGAACTGGCCCAGCTGCTGGTGAAGCGGCTGCTGGAGGACAGGCCCGACGGCGCCGGCACCAGGGTGGTGCCGATCCTCAACGGCCTCGGTACTGTCAAATACGAGGAACTCTTCCTGCTCTACGGCAAGATCGAAAAGCTGCTCACCGCCGCCGGCCTGGAGCTCGTGGAGCCCGAATGCGGCGAGCTGGTCACCAGCCTGGACATGTCCGGGCTGTCCCTGACCCTGTTCTGGCTTGACGCCGAACTTGAGCGGTACTGGTCCGCTCCGGCCGACACCCCCGCCTACCGCAAGGGAATCCTGGCTCCACGGGCGCACCGCGATCCGGCGGAGTTGGTCGCAGCCGAAGAGGCCGCCGCGCCTGCCGCGACGGCCGCGGCAGCTGCCCTGGGCCGCGGCGCCCTCGGCGCGCTGCTCGCCACGCAGGCCGTCGTCGTCCGCCATGAGAATGAACTGGGCCGGCTCGACGCGATCGCCGGCGACGGCGACCACGGCATCGGTATGCGCCGGGGCATTGACGCCGCGGTAGAGGCCGCAGGCCGGGCGCATGCTGCCGGCGCCGGCGTCCAGGAAATGCTTACCTCCGCCGGCGAGCAGTGGTCTGAACGGGCCGGCGGCACGTCAGGGGCGCTGTGGGGTGCCGCCGTTGCCGCCGTCGGCGAGAGCCTGGGCAACCGGGACACCTACCGGCGGGCCGACGCCGCGGCCGCGGTGAACGCGTTCCGGGACGCCATCTTGACCCTGGGTAAGGCCGAGCCCGAGGACAAGACCATGGTGGACGCGCTGGTTCCGTTCGCGGCGGCATTCAGCGCAGCGCTCGACGACGGCGCCACGATCGCCGACGCCGCACGCGCGGCGGCCGCTGCCGCCGGTGACGCAGCCGAGGCCACCGCCTCGCTGAGCCCGAAGAAGGGCCGGGCCCGGCCCCTGGCAGAGAAGAGCATCGGGCACCCGGACCCGGGAGCGGTCTCCTTCGCCCTGATCGCGGAGGGCGTCGCAGCCCGGCTGGCGGACCCGGACGATGTCCCGCCGGAGCCGGAGCCGGCCGGCCAGCCGGGTTCCGGCAGCGGCGTAGCCGGCAGTGTTTCAACGAGTCAGGAGTAGAGCGATGAATGAAGGATGGCGCATAGTCGTCGGCAATGACGAGGCCGGCGTGGAGTATAAGAACGCCCTGCGGGACCTGCTGGAGGCGGATCCGCGGGTCGCTTCGGTGGAGGATGTGGGGGTCGGGGCCAACGACAGCACCGCCTACCCGCACCTGGCCGTCGCCGCCGCCCGTAAGGTGGCCGCCGGCGAGGCCGACAGGGCGCTGCTGATCTGCGGCACCGGGCTGGGCGTGGCCATCGCCGCCAACAAGGTGCCGGGGATCCGGGCCGTGACCGCCCACGACAGCTACTCGGTGGAGCGTTCGGTGCTCAGCAACAACGCCCAGGTCCTGACCATGGGCCAGCGCGTCGTGGGCCTGGAACTGGCCAAGCGGCTGGTATCCGAATGGCTGGACTACCGTTTCGACGAATCCTCCGCCTCGGCCGAGAAGGTCGCGGCCATCTGCTCCTACGAAGAGACCCCGGAAGGGACACCAAGCACATGAGCGAACGCACGATCGCCGTCGTCGGCTCCGGTTATATGGGCGGGGGCATCGCCCAGGTGCTCGCGCTCGCGGGCGCCAGAGTGGCCCTGGCGGATGTTTCCGCCGAGATAGCGCAGAAGAACTATGACCGCCTGCTGGCGGAGGCGGCGGACTTCGTCGCGGACGGGCTGTTCCCGGCCGGGGCGGTGGAAACTCTCAAGACCAATCTTTGGGCCGCGCCGACCATCGAAGCGGCCGTCGCGGACGCTGAATTCATCGAGGAGGCCGTCCCGGAGGTCATCGACATCAAGCACGCCACGCTGGCCCGGATCAGCGCCGCCGCCCGGCCCGGCGCTATCATCGGGTCCAACACCTCGACCATCTCGATCGCGGACCTGGCCGTCGCCGTGCAGAATCCGGAACGGTTCCTGGGCGTGCATTTTTCCAACCCTGCGCCGTTCATTCCGGGTGTGGAGGTCATTCCGCATGCCGGCACCGCCGAGGCCACCACGCAGGCGGTGCGGGAGATCGTGGCGGAGACCGGCAAGGAGACCGCCACCGTCAAGGACGTGACCGGCTTTGTGCTCAACCGGCTGCAGTACGCGCTGTTCCACGAGGCCGCGCAGGTGGTGGAGGAGGGCATCGCGACGCCGGAGGACGTGGACACCCTGGTCCGCACGACCTTCGGCTTCCGGCTGCCGTTCTTCGGCCCCTTCGCGATCGCGGATATGGCCGGGCTGGATGTGTACGCGTTCTGCTACAAGTCCCTGCAGACCGGCTTCCCGGAACGCTTCGCCACCCCGAAGATCCTGCAGGACAAGGTCGACGCCGGCCAGTTGGGTACCAAGACCGGCGCCGGCTTCCTGGACGTCCCGGCGGAGCGGACGGCCGAGCTGGTCGCCTACCGCAACAAGGCGTATGTCCTGATGCAGAAACTGGTCCAGGACCTGGGCCCGGCGCCGGTGAAATAACAGGCAGACGGGCGGCTGCCGCCGCCTGGTGCACCCTTTGCCATCCCATCGATTCCAGGAGTCTGTCATGACCACATTTCCCGCCGACCGTACCGCCATCGTCACCGGCGCCGTCTCCCCTCGCGGCATCGGCCGGGCCACGGTGGATTACCTCGCCCAGGACGGCTGGAACATCGGCGTCATTGACCTCGACGACGCCGCCAGTAAGGCCGTTGCCGCCCAAATAGCGGACAGGTATCAAGTCAGGGCATTCGGCGCCGGTGCCAACGTCGGCGACGAGGCCTCGGTTCGCGCCGCGATTGATGCGATCGAGGCCGAACTCCCGCAGCTCGTGGCCTTGGCCAACGTGGCCGGCGTCAGCTCGCCCACCCCCTACCTGGAGCTCGAGGCTGCCGAGTGGGAGCGCGTGATGAATATCAATCTCAACGGTGTCCACTACGCCACCCGCCGGGTAGCCGAGTCCATGGTGAAAAACCGGATCGGCCGGATCGTGAACATTTCCTCGGTATCGGCCCAACGGGGCGGTGGAACCTTCTCCAAGACCCCTTATTCCGTGGCGAAGGCTGGCGTGATCGGCCTGACCCGGGCCACGGCGCGTGAGCTCGGGCCGTTCGACATCACCGTTAACGCGATCTCACCTGGTCCAATCGACACGGACATCATGGGCGGTACGCTGAGCGAGGAGCGCAAAGCCGAACTGGTCGCAGACCTGGTCGTAAACCGGGTGGGCACCGTCCGGGACGTCGCCGCCGCCATCGGCTTCCTGATGGGAGAGGACGCCGGCTACATTTCCGGCCAGACCCTTAACGTCGACGGCGGTCTATACATGCACTGAGGGGCAGTCGCTCCTTCGATCGAGTAACGACGCCGGAGTCCCCGCCACGACGGGGGCTCCGGCGGTGTTCATGGCCGTTAACGCGGTCCTGGCGGGAGCGGGCCGTCGGTTCAAGTTCCAACTTCTTTCCTTTCGGCTTCCTTCCGCCCCGGAAGAGAGGCCGGCCTTCCGGACCGCCGGCTAGATTCCCGGCCACGCCCTGAACGTCGGCGGCGGTCAACGTATGCGCTGAGGTGGTCGCGCCTTGGACCAAGAAACGCCGGAGTCCCCGCCAGATGGCGGGGACTCCGGCGCTTCATTGCCCGTACAATCGGGCTTAGTGGGAGCGGGACACCGGTTCGGCGGCATCCTTCGCGGCCCCGGCCACAGGCTGGTCTCCGCGGCGCCGCAGTGTGAGCATGACCAGTCCGGCCGCGAGCAGGCAGGCTGCCAGGAAAACCGAGGCCGTCATGAAGCTGCCGTGGCTGGCGTCCTGGAGGAAGCCGCCGACGTACGGTCCCACGAAACCACCCAGGTTGCCGATGGCGTTGATGAGTCCCATCGCCGTTCCGGCCACCGCAACGGGCATGGCCCGGGAGGCTGCCGCCCAGAACGGTCCGTCGTAGGCCAAGGCACCCGCAACCGCGATGCAGATGAAGGCGATGGCCAGGAAGGGCATCGAGTTTCCGGTGGCGACCGAGATCACCAGGGCCACGGCGCCGACCGCCATGGACAGCAGCACATGGGTCGAGTAGCGTCCGGACTTGTCAGCCGCTTTGGCGTTGTACCAGAGTCCGAACATGGCCAGGACATACGGAATGGCGGTGACAAAGCCGACTTCGATGGAGGACCCCCCGGTGATGGTCTTGACGACCTTGGGGAGCCAGATATTGATGCCGTAGAAACCGATTTGGATCAGGAAGTAGACAAGCGTCAGCCGCCACACAACGCTGTTCGAAAAGACACTGCGGATGCTGGCGTGCCCCTGATGGGATGCGGCTGCCGCGTCGGCTGCGAGCCCGTCCTCGATGTAGGCCCGCTCCTCGGCTGTGCACCACTTTGCGTCCCGGGGCCGGTCGGAGACGAAGATCCACCAGATGGGTGCGGCGATGACAAAGGGGAAGAGGCCCTCAACGATGAACAGGGTCCGCCAATCGGAGAACGAAAGGATCCACCCGGACAAGGGCGCGGTGATGATCGAGGCTATGGCGATATTCATCATCCAGAATGCGTAGGCACGGGCGCGCTCCTTGGCCGGGAACCAGTGGCTGATCAGCACCAGGATGGCCGGCCAGATACCGGCCTCGGCGACACCCAGGAAGAACCGCACGAGGAGGAGTTCGCCAAAATTCTGGATGAACCCGCACAAAACGGCCAGCACACCCCAGACGAGGATCATGATGCCGACAAACTTCTTGGCGCTCCACCTCTCGGCGAGGTATCCGCCGGGGATCTGAAGGGTCAGGTATCCGATAAAGAAAATGCCTGCCGCCAGGCCCTGCTGGGCGGCATCAATGCCCAAATCCTTGTGTAGACCGTTCAGGGCGAACCCGATGTTGGTGCGGTCCATGAACGAAATGATGTAAACGATAATGGCGACAGGAATGAGGCGCGTCCAGCGCTTCCTACCGGGTGTTCGAACTCCGTTAGCCACGCTGCTCACGACTGGTCCTTTCCTATTTCCTATACGATAACTTAAGCATGAGTGCGATCTACGTCACTGTCAACCGTGGCGCGTCGACGTGCAGCGATTGAGGGAGGAGACGTCGCATGCCCGCGTTGGATCAGCAACCGCTGTATTGCGGAGTGAGTACCAAGGCTTATCTGGGCTACAACGCAAGCCTTGACTGGATGACGGAGGTTGCGGCCCAGATCCGCTCGCGGCCGTGGCTCAGCGATTCGGGTCCGGTCCGGGTCTTCATCATGCCGTCCTTTCCGGTGCTGGAGAGCGCCCGCAGGATCTTCGCTACTCTGCCGGTGATGCTCGGCGCGCAGAACTGCGGCGTCTCGGACGGTCCGTTCACCGGGGAGGTCAGCGCCGGAATGCTGGCCGAGCTCGGCGTTGCCTTGGTCGAACTGGGGCACGCAGAGCGGCGCAGCCACTTCGGCGAGGATGACGCCGTCGTCGGACGCAAGGTGCGGGCCGCGGCCGCCGCCGGCCTGGCACCGCTGCTGTGCGTGGGTGAACAGGCCCAGGGCTCGCCGGCGGCAGCGGCGGAGCACTGCCTGCGCCAGGTCCGCGCCGCCGTCGGGCCCGTCGGGGCCAGTCCCGCAGGCCTGATGCTGGCCTACGAGCCGGTCTGGGCCATCGGAGCCGCACGCCCGGCGCCCCACGACTACGTCAACCAGGTAGCGGCCCTGCTGCGGGCCCGGCTTGGCCCGGGCATCCCGGTGCTGTACGGAGGGAGCGCCGGCCCTGGGTTACTGCCGCGGCTGACCGCGGTGGACGGCCTGTTCCTGGGCCGGTTTGCCCACGAACCGTCACATCTCGGCCTCGTCCTGGACGAAGCGCTGGCCCTGCGGACGCCGGTCCCGGGGCCATCCGGCGGGTGAGGCCGTGGGCGTCGGCGGTTTGCGGTTTGCGTGCGCTCCGGACTTCCGCTAGTCTGTGAGGCGTATCACTGACAAGTGATACACGCTCATGATCTGCGGCGGGAGAGTCCTGCCGGTACGTTCTGCAGGCGCCGTAGGAGCAAATCCTCCCCAGGAATCTCTCAGGCCCACGTACCGCCGCGGCAAGGCAACTCTGGAAAGCAGTCCGGTTACCGGACTCACCGACGGTGCAAGTGGCACCCTGTAACAGCAGGGGACGCGGAAACTCTCAGGTCAAATACAGAGCGGGGAGGAACCCGAATCATCGTGGCGCTCACGTGCCACCTGAATTATGGAGTTCCTCATGACGGTTCAATCGTCCCCATCCACCTTCGCCGACCGTCACATCGGCGCCCGCCGCCAGGCCGACATCGACACCATGCTCAAGGCTGTCGGCTACGACAGCGTTGACGGCCTGGTGGACATCGCCGTTCCTGACTCCATCCGCCAGGAAACCGCGCTGAACCTGGGCAACGCCCTGAGCGAGGTCGAGGTTCTTGCCCAACTGCGCCGCCTGGCGGCCAAGAACACGACAGCCGTGCAGATGATCGGCCAGGGCTACTACGACACCGTCACTCCGCCGGTGATCCGCCGCAATATCCTCGAGGCCCCGGCCTGGTACACCGCCTACACCCCGTACCAGCCGGAAATTTCCCAGGGTCGGCTCGAGGCCCTGCTGAACTTCCAGACCATGGTCCAGGACCTCACCGCCCTCCCGGTAGCGAATGCCTCCCTGCTGGACGAAGCCACGGCGGTGGCCGAGGC
>JBIOFK010000108.1:0-8349 GCA_044447065.1 Actinomycetales bacterium
AACGGCCGGGGTCTGGTTATGCTGGGCGGTGACGGTGTATTTCATGGCCACCCCCTTAGTCGGAGCTGCCGGGTGGGTGGGACGGGACTATCTCGGGTCGGCACCCTTACCCGGCAGAATATGCGTGAAGGTTGAGTTGCGCCCGGTAGATAGCTCCCGTGAGTCGGGTGCCCGCCTTTGGCTGTGATGAGGCTAACACTTTTCCGGAATCAAAAACAAGCGTTTTTGAAAAAATACTTCCGGAAGGTGAAAGTTTTATCCCGTGAGGTCCCGGCTTTGCCGGCGCTGCACCCCTGGGCGGCCGCGCCGCGGCGGTCAGGGGTGCCAAGCTGCACAGCTTTGGCCGCGCGCGCCGGCTTTCTCCGGCGCGTCCGGCCTCGACACACGGTTTTCCGGCTCAATCCTGTGCGCAATGGCACAGATGGCGTGATGTCCCAGTGATGTCCCGGTTACGACGCGGTGCGGCTGCGGTCCAGTTCGGCCGCGATCCTGTCGGCCGCCCTGTGCAGCAGCGGAATGGCGCGCTCGGCGAAACTGTCATCCACCCGCGACACGGGACCGGAGACGGAAACGGCGGTGGGGGTCGGCGCGCCCGGCACGGCCACGGCGAAGCAGCGCACGCCGACCTCCTGTTCGTTGTCGTCGATCGAGTAGCCGCGCTGGCGGATCTTCCGCAGGTCCGCCAGCAGGTCCTCGACGTTGCCGATACTCCTGTCCGTGGGGGTGGGCATGCCGGCACGGGACACGATCCCGCGGACCACCTCGTCGTCCAGCTGGGCCAGAATGGCCTTTCCGACGCCCGAGGCGTGCGTGTGGACGCGGCGGCCGACCTCGGTGAACATCCGCATCGAGTGCTCCGAGGGGACCTGGGAAATGTAGACCACCTTGTCCCCGTCCAGCATCGCCATATTGGCCGTCTCCCCCAGCTGTTTGACCAGGGAGGCCAGTTCCGGCCGGGCCAGGCTGCCGAGCTGCCGGGCGGCCCCGTCGCCGATCCTGATCAGCCGCGCTCCCAGCGCGTAGCGGCGGTTGGGCAGCTGCCGGGCGTAGCCCAGTGAAACCAGCGTGCGCAGCAGGCGGTGGATGGTGGGCAGCGGCAGTTCGGTTGACCCGGCCAGTTCCGAGAGCGTCACCTCGCCGCCGGCGTCGGTGATCAGTTCGAGCAGTTCAAAGACCCGCTCGACGGACTGGACGCCGCCAGCTGCTTTTTCGGCCATGATGCTCCCTGCTCAGTGGTGTCGACAGATTTTGTCCACATCGTGGAAAAGTACGCTTCAAAATAAAGATACCGCACCCCGCGGCGGAGTAAACCCGGCCGGGGGTTGATATTCCATGAAGTAGATAATAATATCCATAATACGAAATAGTTGAGCACCAATGCCGGCCACGCCGGCCCAGGAGGACACCCATGGCCACACCCAGCCCCGGCAATTCGATCACCCTGCGGGTGGACGCTCCCTCGAGCTTCACCGCCACCAGCGAACTGGCCGCCGCCGTCGCCGCCGCCGGCGCACCGGTCACCGCGCTCGACGTCGTCGAATCCCACCACGAGCGCATCGTCGTCGACGTCACCTGCAACACCACCGACGAGGATCATGCCGGCCGGATCACCGCGGCCCTGAACGCCCTGGAGGGGGTCCACGTCCGCAAGGTCTCGGACCGGACCTTCCTGATGCACCTCGGAGGCAAGCTCGAGGTCGTCCCGAAGGTGGCCCTGCGCAACCGCGACGACCTCTCGCGCGCCTACACGCCCGGCGTCGCCCGCGTCTGCCTGGCCATTGCCGAGAACCCGGAGGACGCCCGCCGGCTGACCATCAAGCGCAACACCGTCGCCGTCGTCACTGACGGTTCCGCCGTGCTGGGACTGGGCAACATCGGCCCCGCCGCGGCGCTGCCGGTGATGGAGGGCAAGGCCGCGCTGTTCAAGCAGTTCGCGAACGTCGATGCGTGGCCGGTCTGCCTGGATACCCAGGACACCGAGGAAATCATCATGATCGTCAAGGCCCTGGCCCCGGTCTACGGCGGCATCAATCTGGAGGACATCGCGGCCCCGCGCTGCTTTGAAATCGAGGACAGGCTCCGTGCCGAACTGGACATCCCCGTTTTCCACGACGACCAGCACGGCACGGCCATCGTCACATTGGCCGCGCTCACCAATGCCCTGCGCGTGGTCGGCAAGACGATCGAACAGGTGCGCATCGTCGTCGCCGGCGTCGGCGCCGCCGGCAATGCCATCATCCAGCTGCTCAAGGCCCAGGGCGCCACGAACATCGTCGCCTGCGGCCGCAACGGCGCCATCAACCGCAGCGAAAGCTACACGGACAGCCACCGGACCTGGCTGGCCGAGAACACCAACCCCGACAATTTCACGGGCACCCTGCACGAGGCCGTGGCGGGCGCCGACGTGTTCATCGGCGTCAGCGGCCCCAACGTCCTGGGCGAGGCCCAGGCCGCCAGCATGGCCAAGGACGCGATCATTTTCGCGATGGCCAACCCGACGCCGGAAATCGATCCGGTGATCGCCGCCAAGCATGCGGCCGTCGTGGCCACGGGCCGCAGCGACTTCCCCAACCAGATCAACAACGTGCTCGCGTTCCCCGGCTTCTTCCGCGGACTGCTGGACGCCGGCGTCTCGGAGATCACCCCGGAGATGCTGGTGGCCGCTGCCGCGGCGATCGCCAACCGGGTCGGCGACGAGGAGCTGAACGCCAGCTTCATCATCCCCAGCGTCTTTGACCAGCACGTCGCCGCCGACGTCGCGGCAGCGGTCAGGGCCGCGGCCGAGGCAACCGCCGCAGCGCCTACACTGCAGAACGCGTAGTCGTTCCACTTTCACCTCGACAGGACGGATCCAGCAATGGCAATCTCAGTAACGGACACGCGGCCCACCGAACGGGCCGATGAAATTCTCACTCCCGAGGCGCTGGCCTTCGTGGCGGAACTGCACGAACGGTTCGGTGCCCGGCGCCGGGAGCGGCTGGCCGCCCGCGCCGTGCGCCGCGCCGAGGTGGCCCGTACCGGCAAGCTGGACTTCCTGCCCGAGACCGCCGGCATTCGTTCAGGTTCCTGGCAGGTCGGCCCGGCGCCGGCCGCGCTGGCGGACCGCCGGGTGGAAATGACGGGACCGGCCAGCCCGGCCAAGATGGCCATCAATGCCCTCAACTCCGGCGCCAAGGTGTGGCTGGCCGACCTGGAGGATGCCAGCACCCCCACCTGGCACAACGTGGTGGACAGCATCACCAACCTCAAAGATGCCGCCAACGGCACGCTGTCCTACACCTCCCCCGAGGGCAAGGAGTACCGGCTGCGTACCGACGCGCCGCTCGCCGTCGTCGTCGCCCGCCCGCGCGGCTGGCACATGGACGAGCGCCACGTGCTCGTCGACGGCGAACCGGTGGCCGGGGCGCTGGTGGACTTCGGGCTGCACTTCTTCCACACCGCTGCCCGGCTGCTGGCCAACGGCCACGGCCCGTACTACTACCTGCCGAAGATGGAAAGCCATCTGGAGGCGCGGCTCTGGAACGACGTCTTCACCTTCGCGCAGGAACGGCTCGGCATCGAGCACGGCACCATCCGGGCCACCGTGCTGATCGAAACGATTCCGGCCGCCTTCGAAATGGATGAGATCCTCTACGAGCTGCGCGACCATGCCTCCGGCCTGAACGCGGGCCGCTGGGACTACCTGTTCAGCATTATCAAGTACTTTCGGGACGCCGGGGCGCAGTTCACCCTGCCGGACCGCGCCAGCGTGGCCATGACGGCACCGTTCATGCGCGCCTACACCGAACTGCTGGTGAAGACCTGCCACCACCGCGGCGCCTTCGCCATGGGCGGCATGGCCGCCGTCATCCCGAACCGGCGCGAGCCCGAGGTCACCGCCCAGGCGTTCGAGAAGGTCCGGGCGGACAAGACCCGCGAAGCCCGCGACGGCTTCGACGGCTCCTGGGTGGCCCACCCGGACCTGGTCCCCGTCTGCCGGGAGGTCTTCGACGCCGTACTGGGCGCGCAGCCCAACCAGCTCGCCAAGCAGCGGCCGGAGGTTTCCGTCACCGCGGCGGACCTGCTGGACATCGCCTCCGCCGGGGGAACCGCCACCGAGGCCGGCCTGCACCTGAACCTCTACGTGGCCGTGGCGTACACGGCGGTCTGGATTTCGGGCAACGGCGCCGTGGCCATCCACAACCTGATGGAGGATGCGGCGACGGCGGAGATCTCCCGCTCCCAGGTCTGGCAGCAGATCCGCAACCGGGTGGTCCTGGCCGATACCGGCAACACCGTGACCCGCGAGCTGGTGCGCTCCATCCTGGATGAGGAAACCGAGACGCTGCACGCCGAGGTGGGCGATGAGTCCTTCGCCCGCTACTACAAGCCGGCCAGCGAGCTGATCGCCGAGATCACCCTCTCGGAGGACTACGAGGACTTCCTGACCACCCCGGCGTACGAGCTGGTGGGCTGAGATGCCCGCTGAAGGCTCATTGAGCGCGGCGGACCTCGCCGACATCGATGCCAGGCTGAGCGGCACCGACGCGCTGCTGGCCGCGGGCTACCCCGGCGACGACGGCAGCCGGCAGCCGGTGCATACCGTCTACGTGCCGGCGGACACCTTCACCCCGGGCTTCACCGCGCGCTGGGGCGCCGAGGCGGCCGCCGCGGCCCGGGCCCACGGCGGGCTCGAAAAGCTGGGCGTGGCGCTCGGCCAGGATCCGGAGCTGGCGGCCGCCGTTGCCGACCGCGTGCACGCCAAGCTGGCTGCCGAGCCCATCGAGGACCTCAGGCTGGACTTCGAGGACGGCTTCGGCGACCGCGGGGATGAGGCCGAGGACCGGGCCGCCGTCGAGGCCGCCGTCCAGGTGGCCCGCGCGGTGGCCGACGGGACGGCCCCGCCGTTTATCGGGATCCGGTTCAAGTGCTTCGAGGCGCCCACCCGCGCCCGGGGCCTGCGCACCCTTGACCTATTTGTCTCGACCCTGGCCGCCGCCGGGGAGCTGCCCGCCGGGCTGGTCCTGACGCTCCCGAAGGTCACCACCGTGGCCCAGGTCCAGGCCATGGACTTCGCCGTCTCCCGGCTGGAGCAGGCCCATTCGCTGCCCGCCGGCCGGCTGCGGTTCGAGGTCCAGGTCGAGACGCCGCAGCTGATCCTGGGACCGGAGGGCACCTCGCCGGTGGCGCAGCTGCCGCACGCCGTGCCGGGACGCATTTCCGGCCTGCACTACGGCACCTACGATTACAGCGCGTCGCTGCAGATTTCCGCGGCCTACCAGTCGATGGAGCACCCCGTGGCCGACTTCGCCAAGGAAGTGATGCAGCTGGCCGTGGCCGGCACCGGCATCCGGCTCTCGGACGGTTCCACCAACATCCTGCCGGTGGGCGACGGCGTCGAGGCCGCCTGGGCCCTGCACGGGCGCCTGGTGCGCCGCTCGCTGGAGCGCGGTTACTACCAGGGCTGGGACCTGCACCCCGCACAGCTGCCCAGCCGGTTCACCGCCACCTACGGTTTCTACCGCGAGGGCCTGGCCGCGGCCACCGGCCGGCTGCGGAACTATGTCGGGAAGGCCGAAAGCTCCGTGCTGGACGAACCCGCCACGGCCCGCGCCCTGGCCGCCTTCGTGCTCCGCGGCGTCCAGTGCGGCGCCGTCGGGGCGGACGAGGTGACGGCCCTGGCCGGCATCACCGCCGAACAACTCATCCACCTGGCCCACCCGCGGCTGGCGGCACGCAACGAAGGAGCACGCTCATGAGCACCTACTTTTCCCCCGAGGGCGGACTGCCGCCGCAGACCCAGCTGCTGACCGACCGGGCCGTGGTGAAGGAGGCGTACACGGTCATCCCCAAGGGCGTGCTGCGGGACATCGTCACCAGCAACCTGCCGGGCTGGGAGAGGACCCGGGCCTGGATCATCGCCCGGCCGATCGCCGGTTTCGCGACCACGTTTTCCCAGCTCATTGTCGAGGTGGCCGCCGGCGGCGGCAGCGCGGCCCCCGAGGCGGAGGCCGGCGTCGAAGGCGTCATCTTCCTGACCAAGGGCGAGCTGACGCTGACGCTGGAGGGCGAAACCCACCGGCTGGCCGCCGGCGGCTACGCCTACCTCGCCGCCGGCAGCAGCTGGTCCCTCAGCAACGACGGCGGCGCCGCGGCCAGCTTCCAGTGGGTCCGCAAGGCCTATGAACCGCTGGCCGGCCACACGGCCACGTCCTTCGTCACCCGCGACGAGGACGTCGAGCCCCGCCCGATGCCCGGCACCGACGGCGCCTGGGCCACCACGCGTTTCGTGGACCCGGACGACCTGGCCCACGACATGCACGTCAATATCGTCACCTTCCAGCCCGGGGCCTCCATCCCGTTCGCGGAAACGCACGTGATGGAGCACGGACTCTTTGTCCTGGAGGGCAAGGCGGTCTACCGGCTCAACGACGACTGGGTCGAGGTGGAGGCGGGCGACTTCATGTGGCTGCGCGCCTTCTGCCCGCAGGCCTGCTACGCCGGCGGGCCCGGGCCGTTCCGGTACCTGCTCTACAAGGACGTGAACCGGCAGATCCGCCTGACCTAGGCGACAGCCGGTCCCTGCTGCGCCGGGGTGGCCGCCGGCCGTGCGCAGGACAGTGTCCTGCGCACCGTCCACTCCCTAGCCTGCGCAGCAGCATCCGCGTAGAATGCCGCTCCCGCCCTCATCGGCAGGGGCGGCATTCGCGCATCCGGACCCGGGTCCGCCAAGGGTTGACGTTCCCGTCCGCCTCCCTCTATGCTTTTCATAAAGCAGAAACTAACTTCCATAATCCGGAACTAAACAGACCGATACCACTGCTATTCCGATCTCCTCACGCAAAGGACGCCACGATGACTTACACAGTGAACTGCTCCATCCTGCTGACGGACCTGCCGCTGCTGGAACGTCCCGCCGCAGCGAAGGCCGCAGGCTTCGACGCCGTCGAGTTCTGGTGGCCCTTCGCCTCGGCCGTCCCCTCCGATGCTGATGCCACCGCCTTCGAAAACGCTGTCACCGACTCCGGTGTCCAGCTGACGGGGCTGAACTTCTTCGCCGGCGACATGCCCGCAGGCGACCGCGGGCTCGTCTCCTGGCTCGGCCGCGGCCCGGAATTCCGGGACAACATCGACGCCGTCGCCGGCATCGGCGCCCGTCTGGGATGCACGTCCTTCAACGCCCTGTACGGCAACCGGATGGCCGGGCATTCCCCCGAGGAGCAGGACGAGCTAGGGCTGGCCAACCTCGTCGCCGCGGCGCAGGGTGTTGCCGCGGCCGGCGGGACGGTCCTGCTCGAACCCGTCAGCGGCACGCCCGCGTACCCGCTGAAGACCGCCGCCGATGCGATGGACATCATCGGCAAGGTCCGGGCGGAGGGTTCGGCCAACATCAGGCTGCTGGCCGACTTCTACCATCTCGCCGTGAACGGCGACGACGTCGGCGCGGTGATCAGCGAACACGCCAAGGACTTCGGCCACATCCAGATCGCCGACAACCCCGGCCGCGGCGCCCCGGGCACCGGGACCCTGCCGCTGGGTGAATGGATCACCAGCAGCCGCGACCGCGGCTACGACGGCCCCATCGGCCTGGAATACAAGGCCGATACCGCATCCGCCTTCACCTGGCTCATCCGCTGAGCCGGCACCCCACCATCCCCGCCAGCAGTAAGGACTCCCCATGACCAGCTCCAAGAACGTCACCGTCATCGGCCTCGGCATCATGGGCCTGCCCATGGCCGTCAACCTGGTCAACGCCGGGTTCGCCGTTACCGGGTTCAACCGCAGCAAGGACAAGACCGACCAGCTCGTCGCGGCCGGCGGTAAGGGCGCCGGGGACATCGCCGAGGCGGTCCGGGAGGCCGACGTCGTCATCACCATGGTGCCCGACTCCCCCGATGTCGAGGCGGTGGTGAGCGGGCCGGACGGCGTCTTCGCCAACGCACCCACCGGCGCGCTCTGGATCGACGCCAGCTCCATCCGCCCGGACTACGCGGTCCGGCTGGCCAAGGAAGCGGCGGACCACGGCATCAAACCCCTCGACGCCCCCGTCTCCGGCGGCGAGCAGGGCGCCATCGACGGCGTCCTGTCCATCATGGTCGGCGGCGGCAAGGACGACTTCGACGCCGCCGCGGACGTGCTCAACGCCGTCGGCAGGACCATCGTGCACGTGGGTCCGTCCGGCTCCGGCCAGACGGTCAAGGCGGCGAACCAGCTGATCGTGGCCGGCAACATCGCGCTCCTCGCCGAGGCCATCGTCTTCCTCGAGGCCTACGGCGTGGACACCACCGCGGCGCTGAAGGTGCTCGGCGGCGGCCTCGCCGGCTCCAAGGTGCTGGAGGCGAAGGGCCAGAAGATGATCGACCGCTCCTT
>JBIOFK010000109.1:0-8265 GCA_044447065.1 Actinomycetales bacterium
CGACGGCGGTGGCCTCCGCGAGCGCAAGCGCGCCGCGACCCGCGCCGCCATCACCGCTGCCGCCCGCTCGCTCACCGCCGCCCGCGGCCTGCACGGCTACACCGTCGAGGAACTGTGCGAGCAGGTGGGCGTCTCCCGCCGCACCTTCTTCAACTACTTCCCCGGCAAGGAAGACGCCCTGATCGGGCATTCTGACGATGAGGTGTCCGAGGAACTGGTGGCGGCGTTCCTTGCGGGCGGGCAGGCTTCCCCGCCCGGGACCATCTCCCCCACCCTGCTGGCGGACCTGGTCGAATTTTCGCTGGGCGTCGCCGCGGGAATGTCGATGCCGCGCGCGGACATCGCCCAGCTGATCGAGGTGATCGGCAAGGAACCCCAGATCATGGCCAAGATGGTGGGCGCCTCCGAAAGCCGCGAGGCCGGTTTCGCCGACCTGGTCGCCCGGCGCGAGGGCGTCAGCCCCGACCACCCCGTGGTGCAGATGGCCGCCCTGCTCGTCGGCGCCGTCGCGCGCAAGTCCAGCTCGCAGTACTTCAGCCCCGGCTGCACCGCCGGCTATCCCGAGCTGCTGCTGAGCAACATCAGCGCCGCCGTCGAGCTGTTCTCCCAAGCATTGCCAACCACCCCCGCAACCAGTCAAGGACCCTCATGAGCACCCCCGCCGCGGCCAAACCGCTCCTGCTGACCCAGAAACGCATCTGGATCATCTTCTCCGCGCTGATCGCCGGGATGCTGCTCTCCAGCCTGGACCAGACCATTGTCTCTACCGCCATGCCGACCATTGTGGGCAAACTCGGCGGCGTGGAGAACCAGGCCTGGATCACCACCGCCTACCTGCTCGCCACCACTATCGTGATGCCCATCTACGGCAAGTTCGGCGACGTGCTGGGGCGGCGGAACCTGTTCCTGATAGCCATCGCGCTGTTCACCCTGGCCTCCGCCGGGGCGGCCCTGTCCACCGGATTCTGGACGTTCGTGGTGTTCCGGGCCATCCAGGGCCTGGGCGGCGGCGGGCTGATGATCCTGTCGCAGGCCATCATCGCGGACATCGTTCCGGCCGACCAGCGCGGCAAGTACATGGGTCCGCTCGGCGGCATCTTCGGCCTCTCCGCGGTCGGGGGGCCCCTGCTCGGGGGCTATTTCGTGGACCATCTGACCTGGGAATGGGCCTTCTACATCAACATTCCCGTCGGGATCGCTGCCTTCGCCATCGCCTGGGTCACCCTGACTCTGCCGAACAAGAAGGCCACCAAGCCGATCGACGTCGCCGGCGTCGTCCTGCTGTCCGTCTTCACGGCGGCGCTGATCTTCTTCACCGACTTCGGCGGCAAGTCCGACCGGCCCGGCGAGAACCTGTACGGCTGGGATTCACCGCTGACCTGGGCGTGCGGCGCCGTCGTGGCGCTGGCCGCCGTCGGCTTCGTGTTGGTGGAACGCACGGCGGCGGACCCGATCATTCCGCTGAGCCTGTTCCGCAACCGCATCTTCGTCAACTCCACGGCCATCGGCTTCACCCTGGGCCTGGGCATGTTCGCCGCGCTGGCGTTCGTCCCCACGTTCCTGCAGATGTCCTCGGGAACCTCGGCCGCCGTCTCGGGGCTGCTGATGCTGCCGATGATGGTCGGCCTGATGGGCACCTCCATCTACTCGGGCATCGCCATCTCGCGGACCGGCAGGTACAAGATGTACCCGATCGCGGGCACCATCCTGACCATCGCCGCCATGCTCTGGTTCACCACGCTGACCTCCGCCACCCCGATCTGGGTGATCTGCATCCAGCTGTTCGTCTTCGGCGCCGGCCTTGGCCTGATCATGCAGGTCATTGTCCTGGTGGTGCAGAACGCGGTCCCGGCCACCGAGATCGGCACGGCGACCAGCACGAACAACTACTTCCGCGAGGTGGGCGCCGCCCTGGGCGTGGCGGTCTTCGGTTCCATCTTCACCACGCGGCTGGCCGATTCGCTGACCAGGGCGTTCACCGGTGCCGGGGCCAACGCCTCCGAGGCTTCCAGGGCCACCGCAAGCCTGGATCCGGAAACCCTCGCGGCCCTGCCGGCGGCGGTCAAGATCGCCATCATCAAGGCCTACGCTGATTCGCTGGCGCCGGTCTTCTGGTACCTGGTCCCGTTCCTGGTGGTGGCCCTCATCCTGGCCCTGACCATGAAGGTCATCCCGCTGAGCAGCACGGCCGGCATGGTCGCCCGCGGCGAGGCGATCGGCGGCGAGGAAGCCGAACGCCTGCAGGCCGAACGCGCCGCCGGCCCCGCCGGAGCGCACGGTGCGCCCGGCGAGGACGATGCGCCCGGCGAGGACGATGCGCCCGGCGAGGACGATGCCCCAGACATGGCGGACGACGGCGGTTCCCCGCTTGAGCGGGCCGGCCACCGCTGACTCCCGCGCCCAACTGGGTCGCAGTTAATGCGGTTATGAGCGCTCAGAACTGCATTAACTGCGACCCAGTTGGGTGATCAGTGGATGAAGTGGGCCGGGCCCTGGGGCTGCAGTGCCAGTTGCAGATCGACCAGGTGGCGTGGCGGAAGCTCCGGCAGCGCGTCCAGTGCAAACCAGCGCACATCCAGGGACTCGTCGTCATTGACGGTTGCCTCGCCGGAGATAAAGCGGCAGCGGAAGACGACGCTGATAAACGTGCAGACGTCCCGGTTGGGAAACGTGATCGGTCCGTTGGTGCTCACGTTCACGATCCGCTCGGCCTCGGCAACGACACCGGTCTCCTCGAGGATTTCGCGCACCAGCCCGGCCGCCGGTTCCTCCCCCGGATCGAGCATGCCGGTGATCAGGGTCCACTGCCGGTTATCGGCGCGCTGGCACAGCAGCACCCGGCCGGATTCGTCCAGAACGGCTCCCCGCACCCCCGGAACCCACAGCATCTCGTGGCCCACTTTTTCGCGCAGCTTCAGAATGTAGTCGGGTGCAGCCATCCTCCCAGCCTATCCGGCGGTGCCAAGCAGTGTTGCCAGCGTCCCGGCCAGCATGAACGGTCCGAAAGGGATTCGCGTTTGGCCGCTGCCGCGGCGGCTGGCGATCAGCAGGACGCCCCAGAGACCGCCCATCAGGAACGCGGCGAAGGTGGCCCAGAGCAGCGATTCCCAGTTGAGCCAGCCCAGATACATGCCCAGCACGCCGGCAAGTTTCACATCCCCGGCTCCCATCCCGGGCGGATAGGCCAGCCGAAGCGCCAGGTAGCCGGCCCAGAGCGCGGCCCCGCCGGTCAGCGTTCGGACCACGCCCGCCGGCTCCCCCGCAGCGAGCGCCGCGGCGGCCAGCAGGGTGCCGGCCACCGCGTAGGACGGGAAGATGATTCTGTTCGGCAGCAGGTGGGACCTGATGTCGATCCGGCCCAGCCGGACCGCCATCCACACGAAGTAGGCCAGGGCGGCCAGCAGCAGCCAGAACGCCCAGGGGCGCTCGGGCCAGAACGAGGCCAGACGGAAGACCATGCGCCGATGCTACCCCGGCGCCCGGGGCGCCGCACCGCCCGGGCGTAAACTGTGGATATGACCGTCCCGGTGGAGTCGTTCCGGAATTTGTCCAGGTCCTCGCCCTGGAAGTGGCAGAGCCTTCGTTTCGAGGTCCGGTGGATTCCGGCAACCGGGCAACCGCCGGCCACCGCACCAGAACCAGAACCGGCGGCACCTGACGAAAGTCCTGCGGACGAACCGGTGCAGTGCTGGCTCCGCCGGCCCCAGGCGCTGCGCGTCGAGCGGCCGGACGGCACCCTGCTCTACAGCACCACTGGCATCAACGATTCCAAGGATTCCCTGTTCATCAGCGGCACCCGCAAGCCCTGGCTGCTGCCGGCCCGGCTGGTGACTCCCGTCTACGACGACGCCGGGCTGGTCCGGCGCAGGCCCGAGGCCGACTACGGCTCGCCGGCGTTCGGGGACAGGCGGCTGGCGGCAATCCTCGACCCGGTGGAAATTGCCGGCAATGCCCCCGTTCCCCTGGACTTCCCCTTCGCCAACCTGGTCGAGCTCTCCGGCATTGCCGAAGTGGAGCACGAAGGCCGGCCCGCGCTGGAGGCGGTTGCCGAACCGAACGCGCATTACCGTCCGCGCTCGGCGGACGGGCCGCTGCTGTTCCCGGGGCGCACCCTGCTGCGGATCGACCTGGCGACGGCGGTGTGTGTGGCCAGCACGTCCCTGGACGGCGAGTCCTGCGGCGCCGGCCACCGGCTGGATATCCTCGGCGTGGACGAATACATGCTCGACGATCTGTTCCTGGAGAAGGACTTCGGCCTCACCGACGTCCGCCGGCACATCTCCTGGGACCTTCCCGCCGGGTGAGTCCGGCTACGATCGGTCAATGACGACGTTGACCGAGATCTGGCCGTTCTTCGGACTGACCCTGCGCACGCCGCGGCTTGAACTGCGGGTGATCCGGGATGAGGACATTCCCCGCTACGCGGACGCGGCCCTGTCCGGCATCCATCCGCCGGACGAGATGCCGTTCACGGTCCCCTGGACCCGTGCCCCCGCGGCGGAGCTGCGGGTGGAAACGGCGCGCTGGGTCTGGCAGAGCCGGATCGGCACCGGTCCGGCCAGGTGGATCATCCCGTTCGGCGTGTGGAACGCCGACGGCGACTTTCTGGGCGCGCAGGACCTCATGGCCACTAACTTCGCGAACCTCAGGACTGTCTCGTCCGGCTCATGGCTGAAGCAGTCGGTCCAGGGACAGGGGCTCGGCTCGGAGATGCGCGCCGCTGTCCTCGGCTACGCCTTCGACTTCCTGGGCGCCGGATTCGCCCTCTCCGAGGCCAATACCGACAACACGAGATCGTTGGGTGTCTCACATTCCCTGGGCTACCGGGACAACGGGGTGGGCCTGAGCTCCTGGAAGGACGGCGAGGTGCAAGCCAAGCAGCAGCTGCGCCTGGCGGCCGCCGACTTCCGCCGCCCGGGCTGGACGGTCGGCGTCAGCGGCCACGCCGCCGTCGCCCGCTTCCTAGACCTCTGACGCGACCTACATCTCGGCGCCTTCCAGCAGCTCGGTGACCAGCGCCGCGATCGGCGAACGCTCGGACCGAGTGAGCGTGATGTGGCCGAAAAGCGGGTGGCCCTTGAGGATTTCCACCACGGCCGCAATGCCGTCGTGGCGGCCGACCCGGAGGTTGTCCCGCTGGGCCACGTCGTGGGTGAGCACGATCTTGGAGTTCTGTCCGATCCGGCTCATCACCGTCAGCAGCACATTCTTCTCCAGCGACTGCGCCTCGTCCACGATCACGAAGGCGTCATGCAGGGACCGGCCGCGGATGTGGGTCAGGGGCAGCACCTCGAGCATGCCGCGGCCCATCACTTCCTCCACCACCTCCTGGGACACCAGCGCTCCGAGCGTGTCGAAGACCGCCTGCGCCCACGGGTTCATCTTTTCGCTTTCGGACCCGGGAAGGTAGCCCAGTTCCTGCCCGCCCACCGCGTACAGCGGCCGGAAAACGACCACCTTGCGGTGCTCGCGGCGTTCCAGCACCGCCTCCAGCCCGGCGCACAGGGCCAGCGCCGACTTGCCGGTTCCGGCGCGTCCGCCCAGCGACACGATGCCGACCTCCGCGTCCATCAACAGATCGATCGCCAGCCGCTGTTCGGCGGAACGGCCGTGCAGGCCGAACACCTCACGGTCCCCCTTGACCAGGCGCACCTGCTTGTCCGCCCCGACGCGCCCCAGCGCGGAGCCGCGGTTGGAGAGCAGCACCAGGCCGGTATTGGCGGGCATTTCGGCCGCGGCGGGGATGAATACCGGTTCGTGGCCGTAGAGCGCGGAAATTTCATCCTCGCGCACGTCCACCTCCGCCATCCCGGTCCAGCCAGAGTCCTTGACCAGCTCGCTGCGGTACTCATCCGCCGTGAGCCCCATGGCCGACGCCTTCACCCGCATCGGCAGGTCCTTGGACACCACCGTGACGTGGCGGCCCTCGTTTGCCAGGTTCTTGGCCACGGCCAGGATGCGGCTGTCGTTGTCCCCGTTGCGGAAGCCCGCGGGCAGTACCTCGGCCGAGATGTGGTTCAGCTCGACCAGCAGCGTTCCGCCCTCTTCCCCGAGGGCGATCGGCCGGTCCAGTCCGCCGTGTTCGATCCGCAGCTCGTCCAGCAGCCGCAGCGCCTTGCGGGCGAAGTAACCCAGCTCCGGATCATGGCGCTTGTTTTCCAGTTCGGTGATGACGACGATCGGCAGGATCACCTCATGCTCGGCGAAGCGCAGGATCGCCCGCGGGTCGGAGAGCAGTACCGACGTATCCAGCACATAGCTTCGGCGTGCGGTAGCAGCATCCGTCGCAACTGGGTTTTCACTCATGGCCACATCGACTCCAGTCCCGGGCGCGCCCGGCGGTGTAGGCGTTCGGCAGGCCGCGGGGCCGTGCAAGGCCCCTGACGTATGCGGCGCTGGTGCGCTTCATCGATGGCCTCCCGATCGTCGGGCGGGTCGCCCTCCGATAGTTCTTAAGCTACGCCGGAATCGGCCGGCGGGCACGCCTTTGCGGATACCGGACGACGGCGTGTCCCGCCCGGGTGCGGCGGGCACCGGCCCGCGCCGCACCCCGGTGGCCGGCCGGAGTGGTGCCGGCCGCGGAACGCCGCTACCCCTGGATCAGCCACACCGTCGCGTTGGCCGGCAGGGTGCCGTCCGCCGCCGGTGAGCTGGCGGCGACGACGGTTCCCGCCGGCAGCGCGACCGGATCCGGACCGAAGTTCGTCACCGACTGCCACCCGCCGGGACGGATGAAGTGCAGGACGTGCGCGGCCGAGGGGACCCATTCGAGCTCCTCCCCGGTCTGCAGGCGGTGCCGCAGTTCCAGCGCCGTGCGGTACAGCTCCAGGGTCGATCCCGCGATGCCGTCCTGCGCCTGCACGGCATAGCCGGCAAACCAGGCCGGCTGCGGCAGGTGTGCGCCGCCGGCGCCGAACCCGAAGGAATCCCCCGCCGACGTCCACGGCAGCGGAACGCGGCAGCCGTCCCTGCCCACATCCACGCCGGCGTTGCGGAAAAAGGTCGGGTCCTGGCGGTCGGCCGCCGGGATGTCCCCGACCTCCTGCAGGCCGAGCTCCTCACCCTGGTACAGGTAGGCGGAACCGGGCAGGGCGAGCATCAGCAAGGTGGCGGCGCGCGCCCGGTCCAGGCCGAGTTCCACATTGACCTCCGAGCGGTCCCCGCCGGCCATCAGCCAGTCCTTGCCGTCCTGGCCCCTGCCCGCACGCGGCAGGCCGTACCGCGTGGCGTGCCGGACGACGTCGTGGTTGGAAAAGACCCAGGTGGACGAGGCGCCCGTGGACCCGGCTTCGGCCAGATTGGTGGTGATGATGGAGCGGAACGCGTCCGCATCGAAATCGGCCTTGAGCAGGTCGAAATTGAACGCCTGTCCCAGGCCCTCGGGACTGGCGTAGCGGGCGCGCCGGGATGCGTGCACCCAGGCCTCGGCGACGGCGGTGCGCGGCGGGTTGTATTCGTTGAAGAGTGCGCGCCACTCGGCGTAGACCTGGTGGACTTCGTCACGGTCCCAGAATGGGTGGCTGCCGTCCATCTGCTGACCCTCCAGGCTCAGGTCCGACTTGCTCAGCAGCGGCTCGGAGAGATCCTTGGCCAGCGCATGGGCCACGTCGATCCGGAAGCCGTCCACGCCGCGGTCGGACCAGAACCGCAGGGTCTTCAGGAAGTCGTCCCGGACCTCCCGGTTGTCCCAGTTGAAGTCGGGCTGTTCCGTGGCGAAGATGTGCATGTACCACTGGCCGGGCGTGCCGTCGGGTTCGGCGATGCGCTCCCAGGCGGGGCCGCCGAAGACGGACTCCCAGTCCGAGGGGGGCAGCTCGCCGTGTTCGCCGTTGCCGTCGCGGAAGATGTAGCGCGCCCGGGCCGCCGAGCCGCGTGGGGAGGCAAGCGCCTCGCGGAACCATTCGTGCCGGTTGGAGGAGTGGTTCGGCACGATGTCGGCGATCAGCTTGATGGACTCGCCGTGCAGGGCCGCCAGCATGCTGTCGAAATCGGCAAGGGTTCCCAGCTTCGGATCCACGTTGCGGTAGTCGTCCACGTCGTAGCCCCCGTCGGCCAGGGCCGAGGGGTAGAACGGGCTCAGCCAGACGGCGTCGATGCCCAGGGCCTTCAGGTACGGCACCCGGGAGGTGATCCCGTTGATGTCGCCCAGGCCGTCACCGGTCGAGTCGGCAAAGCTGCGCGGATAGATCTGGTAGACGGCCGCCTGGCGCCACCAGTGCGGATCCGCCATGCGGTCGGCATCGGAAAGCTGGCTCTGCGGAATCG
>JBIOFK010000110.1:0-8136 GCA_044447065.1 Actinomycetales bacterium
CAACGGAAACGGCAACGGCAACGGCAACGGCAAGGACGGGGACAGCGGAAAGACCAAGGGCCCGAAGAAGTAGCCCCGGGCCGGTGACGTAGCTCCACCATAGCTAACCGCTATGGACCGAGCCGGGCAGCGCGGGCCGGTACCGGGAGCCTAAGGAAAACTGGGACGCACCACTAATCGCTGGCTAGGGGTAGCTGCGTCGACATGCTCTTTTGCCACACCTGGAACTGGGTGGACGCGGCCTTTTGCATCTTGTCGGCCAGCATCTGCCGGCAGCCCGTCGTATCGAACGGCGGCGACGCGGCAGCATAAAGATACCCGTCGATCCGCAGCTGCTCCGCCGTGGAGCGGTAGTTGAGCCAATTGTCGTGGAACTTGAACAGCTGCTGGATGCTCTCGCTGAGGACCGCGCAGGCGGTGACGGAGGCCGTGACGGCGGCGGGGGCCGCCAGGGCCGCCAGAATAGCACCGGATGCTCCGGCGGAGAGGGTGAGCAGCTTGAGGATCAGGTACCAGGCCTTGTTCCTGGCCGCGCCGTCGCTGTAGTGCCGGAAAATGGCCTGGTATTCCAGCCAGAGGATATCCTTGGCGTCCCCGTGCTGCAGCGGCGGAAGGGAACCATCCAGCGTTTCCCAACGGAGACCCCTCGGTGCACGCACGGCCCGCGGCTTCGCAAGGGGCATGTCAGCCGACCGGGGCAGCTTTCGTGTAATACTCATGGCACATCAGTGACTCCTCGCACCCGTGCTTAGGAGCTAGTCTCCTCCTGCAGCCTCCGGCCGTCCATACCGTGTGCGGGACTCTTTCTGCGCGCGGCACGGCGGAGTAGCGTGGCCCCCACAGCCAACCGGAACACCTGGGAGATGCCATGTTTGACAGCAGCAAAGCCTTCAGCGGATTCTCCGTATCCGACATCGAGGCCGCACGGCACTTCTACGGCGAAGTCCTCGGCATCGGCATCACCGAGGACCACGGCATGCTCCACCTGCGCGTCGGCGGCGGGAGCGTGCTGGTCTATCCGAAGCCGAACCACGAGCCGGCCAGCTACACGATGCTGAATTTCCCGGTCCAGGACATCGGGGCCGCGGTCCGCCAGCTGGCGGACAAAGGCGTCCGTCCCGAACGCTATGAGGGCGTCGACGACGAGGGAATCTTCCGGCTCGGCGGCCCGCTGATTGCCTGGTTCAAGGACCCGGCGGGCAACATCATTTCGGTCCTGGAGGAGGCCTGAGGCCTACAGATCGGATCCGTTCCATTCCGGCGCGGGACGGACGGTTTCCACGATGAACATCAGGGCATCCGGTCCGGCCATGGCGATATCGGGGTACACCGTGGCGCCGGCACGGCGGGTCCTGGCCAACCCGGAGGTCTTCATGGCCCCGTGGAACCCTGCGGCGGATTGCGGCGGAATGTCCCGTCCCGAGCACCAGGTGAGGTAGAGCCCGTAGAGGTCCTCCGCCAGGACGTGCCCGCCGAACGGATCTTCGCGGGTGCTCTCGGTGAGGAACCGTCTATGGGTCTCCGCACCGACGGATTCCTGCGTCTCATCCTGGACGGTGGATATGGCTGACTCCTCGGTAGCACCAACTAAAAATGGGCTGCCGGGGTCCGGGGCAGCACGCTGAGCCTAGGGTGCCCGTGGGGGTAAGTCCAGCCATTCCGGCGGTTGGGGCGGGACCGTAAGACACCGTAAGATCTTCAGCAGCCAAACGTGGCAGGCGCAGGGCCCGATCCCTGACGCGCCCGGAAGGAGCGGGTGGCCGCTGCCTCCCCGGCCGCAGCACTTCGCCGTCGCGCCGCGGGCACGATGCCCGGCCCGGATGATGTGCCCGGATAGACTGGCCCGTAGCCGACCCCCATCAGCAATTGAGGATCCTTGCGAGAATTCACAGCCCGGTTCGCCTCGACCACCGAGATCGCGGACTGGGATAGCCACGTCATAGCCAACCCGAACGGCGGCAACCTGCTGCAGTCAGCCGCCTTCGCGGAGACGAAAAGACACTTCGGCTGGACGCCCCGCTACCTCGTCCTGGAGGGGCCGGCCGCCAGCAGCTACAACCTCATCCTGGAGAAGTCTTTTCCCGGGCTGGGCCGGTTGTGGTACCTGATCAAGGGCCCCGACGCGGCTGACCTGGCGGATGTGGCCCCGATGCTGGCCGCCCTGCGGCGTTTCATCACGGCCTCCGGGCTGAAGGTTTTCGCCGTCAAGATCGAGCCGGACATCGTGGACAGCCCCGAGGCCCGGTCCGCGCTGGAGTCGGCCGGACTGGTGAAAACCTTCGACCTGCAGCCCAACGACCATACGGCCATCCTGGATGTCTCCGTGGAGGAGAACCAGTTGCTGCGGAACCTGCATTCGCGGGGCCGTAACGCCGTCCGCCGTGCCCTGCGGGAGGGCGTTGAGGTGGTCCGGGTTGAGCTCACCGATAGCACCATGAGGACCATGTACGAGCTGATGCGCGGCACCATCGAAGAGAAGGGCACCGCGCAGATCCGCAGCTTCGACTATTACCGGCGCTTCTGGACCGGCTTCGGCTCCCGCTGCCAGGGGCAGCTGTACTTTGTCTACGAAGACGGCCGCGCCTCGGTGGGCGCCTTCGTCATCAACTACGGGCACAAGGGCACCTATAAGGACGGCGGCTCCCTGCAGAAACGCAGCCAGTATGGGGACTCGCACCTGGTCCAGTGGGTGGCCATCAACGAGCTCAAGGCCAAGGGTGTCACGGAATACGACTTCTGCGGCACCCCGCCGGCAGACCGGCTCAAGGACCCCGCCCACCCGCACCACGGACTGGGCATGTTCAAAACCAGCTTCACCAAGACCGTGACGGACTTCGTCGGCTGCTGGGACCTGGTGACCGCCCCCCTGCGGTACCGGGCGTGGTCCGTGGCCGGCGAACGGGTGTTCCGGCAGCTGTACACCCGCCGGACCGGCAGCCAGTTTTACTAGGAACACATTCGTTCGGTGCACACCAAGGAGGAAACCGTGGGAACCCAGGGCCCGGCAGACGAGGCCGGCAGCCGCGAGCCGCGGACCCCGGCCGAAGCGATGCCGGCGCGGGCCCTGCCCATCCAGCCGCCCGCCGTCGTGCCCCACCGCCCCGCGGCCCAGGGCCAGCCCGTCAGGAAGCCCGCCGCGCCTGCGGTCCAGACCAACCGTGCGGCCGCCCCCGGCCCGGCGGTCCGGCCCGTGCAGCCACAGCCCAACTACGCCGCCCGCAGGGTCCTGCGGCGCCTGGTCCAGGGCGAGGCGCCGCCGACCGCGCCGCTGAGCATCGTGGACAGGCTGGCCGGAAGCCCCTACGCCAACCCGATGATCCAGGTCGCCGGGGTCGATGCCTCGGCCCGCAAGACCATCGACTTTGCGCTGCGGCTGGCCGAGACCATGTTCCGCTACGGCGCAGGGGCCATGGAGGTCGAAACCAGCATCATCGCCGTCACCGCGGCGCTGGGCCTGCGCACTATTGACGTGGACATCACCAACCAGTCGGTCGTGCTCAACTACGCGCCCAAGGACGCCACGCCTATCACCCTGCTCCGCGTCGTGCGGTCGTGGACGAACAACTATGCCGGCCTGGCCTCCATCCACGAACTGGTCACCGACATCGTGGCCGGCGGGGTGGGACGGGACGAGGCGAACAAGCGGCTGGACGCCGTGATCCACAGCCCCAAACCCTTTCCGCGGTGGATGGTCACCGTGGGGACCTCCGTGTTCGCGGCCATCGTGGTCGCCGTCATCGGCGGCGGCCCGTGGGGCTCGCTGACCGCGCTGCTGAGCAACCTGCTGGTCAGCTTCATCGAGCGGACGCTGGGCCGGTGGCGGGTGCCGGACTTCTTCACCACCGCCGCCAGCTCGATCGTCGTGACGGGGATCGCGCTGATCCTGGCGCTGATGGACGTGCCGATCAGCCCGGAAATCGTGGTGGCCGGCGGGATCCTGATGCTGCTGCCCTCTGGCCGGCTGGTCTCGGCCGTCCAGGATGCCATCAACGGATTCCCGGTGACCGCCGCCGGCCGGTTCCTCTCCGCCTTCCTGACCTTCGCCGCCATCGTTTCCGGCATTGCCGTCGCGCTGGCTTTCGGCGGCGCTTTCGGTGCCGGCAAGCTGGACATCACCGCCCCGGTCTCCGGTTCGTTGCCGGTCTGGCTGGTGCTCCCGCTGGTCTTCCTGGGCACGCTGACCATCGGCATCGCCGAGCAGACCAAGGCCCGCCTGCTGGTGGTGACGTCCCTGGTCGGAACGGCCGGCTACGCCGTGGTGATGGCCGCGACGGCGCTCGGTCTGGGGGACAGGCTCGGCCCGGCGATCGGCGCCGCCGTCGTCGGCATGCTGGCCCGGTGGGTGGCGCTGCGGATGGGCGCCCCCCAGCTGGTGGTGGCGGTCCCGTCCATCCTGTTCCTGCTTACCGGGCTGTCCATCTTCCGGGCCATGTTCGTCATCACGATCACCCCCGATCAGTCGGTGCTCGGCGCCGTCGGGCTGTTCAACGCCCTGGTGGTGATCCTGGCGGTCGCGGCAGGGGTGGTCCTGGGGGACAATCTGGCCAGACCGTTCACGCGCGGGCTGGCGAGCCACGACAAGCGGTACAACCGCCGCCGCTAGCGCTATTTGAGAAACCTCGACGTCCGCCGGTCCGCCAGGATCTTCCCGCCGGTCTGGCAGTGCGGACAGTACTGCAGCGAGGTGTCCGCGTAGGAGACCTCACGGATCAGCTCCCCGCACACCGGACAGGGCAGGCCAGTGCGGCCGTGCACGCGCATCGAGGTGCGCTTGGCGTCCTTGAGTTCACGGGCCGGGTGCCCTTCCCGCTCGGCCACGGCCTCGCGCAGCACCTGCCGCAGGGCCGCATAGAGGACAGCGACGGCCTCCGGGTCCAGCCGCGAGGACGGGGCAAACGGTGAGAGCCTTGCGGCGTGCAGGATTTCGTCGCTGTAGGCGTTGCCGATTCCGGCGATCAGCCCCTGGCTGCGGAGCACACCCTTGATCCGGCCGGACTGGCCGCCCAGAATGCCGGCGAAGACCTCGGGCGTGAAGGCTGGCTCCAGCGGATCCGGACCCAGTGCCGCGACGGCGGGAACATCGGCCGGATTCCTGACAATGTACAGGGCCACGCTTCTCCGGGTTCCGGCTTCGGTCAGGTCCAGGGCGCGGGGGCCGTCCGGGCCGTGCAGGCGGATCCGGGCGACGGTATAGCCGCCGGGCTTCAGCGGAGCGGACGACGGCGATTCGACGTCCCGCACCCAGCCCGCCTTGGCGAGGTGGAACAGCAGGAAGTACGGGCCGGCCCCGGCGGTGCTGAAATCGAGGGAGATGAACTTCCCGTAGCGCCCGACCCGGGCCAGGCTCCGGCCGGGCAGTTCCGTGTGCGGCGGGTCGGCGGTCTTGAGCACGGCGAACGAACCCAGTTCCAGGGCGTCCGCGGTGAGTCCGCTCAACGTCCGTTCCAGGTAGGAGGCAAGCGCTGCAACTTCGGGCAGTTCCGGCATTCACCTATTCTGCACCGTGGCCGGCGAAGCGGTCACTCCTGCGGGCAAAGACGTGGGTGCCATTCCTTGGCGACGTGGTGAGGTACAGTCCGTGCCATGGGACCAATAGTCCGGGAACGCAGCCGAGTCAGCACCGCCGATGGCGACCTTGAGGCCCTGATCCACTATGTTCCATCGCCGGTTCCCCAGCCAGGGCTGGTCCTGGTGGACGGGTCCGGAGACGGCACGGCGGATGGCTGGGGCGGAGCGGTTGATCTGCTTGTCTCATGCGGAACCGTGGTGCTTACGCACGACAAGCCCGGCTGCGGAGCGTCGCCTGGTGACTGGCGGACTCAGTCCCTGGCCGACCGGGCGGAAGAGTCCCGCTTGGCGGCGGCGCTACTGGGATCGCACCCGGCGGTCGCGGGTAGGGGATGCGGCTTGTATGGAGTGAGCCAGGGCGGCTGGGTCGCGCTGATCGCTTCGGCCCTCGACGCCCGGATCCACTTCGTCATTTCCAACTCAGGGCCCGGGGTATCTCCGGCATTCCAGGACCGCTTCAGAATCCTGAACGACCTGCGACAGGACGGCCACGATGAGCCCGCTCTATCGGAAGCCGGACGGTGGCTCGATGACCGCGCAGACCGCTTGCTCTCTGGGCAGGCGCCAGGGGACGTCCTGACCCGCCAGGAGGGCTTCAGGAATAGAAGCTGGTACGACGTCACGACGCGCTACTTCGACACCGTTGAGATGCTGGGATTCCTGGCCCGGGTTCTCGACTTCGACCCCGCGGTGATCCTGCCCAACGTTCAATGTCCTGTCCTGGCCCTGCTGGGGGGAGCCGATGCGCTGGTTCCGGTCCCCGAAAGCCTGGCGGCCTTCTCCTCGCTGCTTCCACCACTGCCGGGAAATCCCCACGGTATCGCCGTGTTCCCCGGCGCCGGACACGGCCTCTTCGTTGCTGCCCCCGATCCGTCGATAGACAGGGCCTCGCAGCTGGCCCCCGGTTTCGTGCCCATGGTCGAAGCCTTCATCCACAGGAATGCATCCGCCATGGGCACGGAAATCTCGACGAAATCCTCGACTGACCCCTCCGGTTAGACGATCTTTCCAATCGGTTCTTTCTTCTCCGCCTGGAACAGGTCCTCGCTGCGCCCGTAGGCCCAGTATCCGGAAAGGGAGACCTGGCTGCGGTCCAGTCCGCGCCCGTTGAAAAACACGTCGCGCAGGGCCTTCATGGCTCCCCGTTCGCCGTGGGCGAAGACGTCCACCCGGCCCTCCGGCCACAGGGCATCCCGTACGGCGTCCGGGAGCACAGTGCTCGTTCCGGCGGCCTCCGTCCCGCGCAGCAGCCACCGGACATCCACCCCCTCGGGGGCCGTGAGGCGCGTGATTCCCTCGGGCGATCCGGTCTCAAGGAAGGCTAGGCCCCGAGCCTGGGGAGGAAGAGACTCCAGGGCCGCCGCGATCGCCGGAAGCGCCGACTCGTCCCCGGCGAACAGGTACCAGTCCGCGTCCGGATCCGGGGCGTAGGCGCCGCCCGGTCCCGAGATAATCAGTGCGTCCCCGGGCAGGGCAGCCGCGGCCCAGGGGCCGGCGAGTCCCTCGTCCCCGTGCACCACGAAATCGATGGCCAACTCCAGGGCTGCCTGGTCCACCCACCGGACAGTGTAGGTCCGGGTTGCCGGCCATGATTCGCGCGGCACGGAATCCCGTAGGCCGAAGACATCCAGCGGCTCCGGATAGTCCACCCCCGACTGCGGAAAATGGATCTTGACGTACATGTCGGTCTTGTCCTTGGAATCGAATCCGGCCAGTTCCGGACCGCCGGCGACGACGCGCACCATGTTCTCCGCGATCGCGCTGCTGCGGAGCACGCGGAGATGGAACTGGGGGCGGGGCTTGGCTGCCGGGGCTACGCTCACGTGGATACTCCTTGGACCTGGTGCCGCCGCCCCGTCCGGGGCAGCCTTTCCAGCCTAATGGGACTTAACGGGACGCAGCGCCCGGTCGGGACGCCAGGGACCACTCCACCGGCGCGGCGCCCCGGGCTGCGAGGAGGGCGTTGGTGCGGCTGAAAGGCCGCGAACCGAAGAACCCCCTGGAGGCAGACAGCGGGCTGGGATGGGCGGAGCAGATTGCCTCGGTCCCGGTGAGCACCGGCAGGAGCTTGCGGGCGTTGTTGCCCCACAGCACCGACACCAGCGGCGTGCCCCGGGCAACCAGTGCGCGCACCGCCGCCTCCGTGATCTCCTCCCAGCCCTTGCGGTGGTGCGAGCCGGACACTCCGGGGGCCACCGTAAGTACCCGGTTCAGCAGCAGCACCCCCTGGTCGGTCCACGGTGTCAGGTCCCCATGGGCCACGGGAGCCAGCCCCACGTCCGACTGCAGCTCCTGGTAGATGTTCGCCAGGCTGCGCGGCAGCGGTCTGACCTTCGGATCCACGGCGAAGGCGAGGCCGACCGAGTGTCCCGGAGTGGGGTAGGGATCCTGGCCGGCGATCAGCACCCGGACGTCCTCGAAGGGCCTTTCCAAGGCGCGAAGAATCCTGCTGGGCTCGGGCAGGAAGCCGGGCACGCCGCCGTCGTCCGCGCCGCGCAGGAACGCACCCATGGCTTTCAGCTGGCGCTCGACGGGCTCCAGCACCCGGGCCCAACCCGGATCCATCAG
>JBIOFK010000111.1:0-8135 GCA_044447065.1 Actinomycetales bacterium
CACGCCATCCGGGTCAGCCCGTTCAGCGACGGCGGGCAGTCGATCAGCACCAGCTGGTACGGGGAGCTGCCGGTCTTTTCCAGCCCGGCCAGGATCGTGCTGAGCCGGCGCAGGTCCCGCTTGCCCAGATCCGGGCGGTCATAGATCCCGGCGAAGGCGGAGCCGAAGGCCACGTCGAGCCGGGGTGCCGGACCGCCGTCGGCCGCCTTGGCCGCCCGCGCCACCCAACCTGCCGGAACCACGTTGGAGGCAAGGTCCGCGCGGCGGCCCTGCTTGAGCAAGCGCCCGATATCGATCTGGCCGCTGGTGGTGATGCCGAGGCCGGTGCTGGCGTCGGCATGCGGATCCAGGTCAATCACCAGGGTAGGAATGCCGGCAGCGAGGGCCGCGGAGGCGAGTCCCAGGGTCACCGACGTCTTGCCGACGCCGCCTTTGAGGCTGCTGATGCTCACTACTTGCACGGGTAAACCAAAACCTAACGTCGTTTAGCGTCTCGTAGGGACAGAGCGGTTCCTGCGCCCGGTCCGGTGTCCTTGGCCATTCATCTTCCCACCTAGAATAGCTGTGGAAGATCCGCAACCTGGAGCCAATGATGACTAATACCAATATCCCGGCCACAAGCCGAACAGGGAATGACCCCTCCGACAGCACGGGCAACCATGCACCGGCGCCATTCAGCGACCGGCACATCGGGGTCACCACAGAGCCGCACCTTCATCATATGTTGACGACCCTCGGATTCGGGTCTTTGGACGAACTGTGCGAAGCGGCGTTGCCGGAGAGTATCCAGATCCAGGACGCGCTGGCGCTGCCCGAGGCCCTCTCCGAGGAGGCCATGCTGACGGAGCTGCGGGCCCTGGCCAACAAGAACACGGTCCGGACCGCCATGATCGGCCAGGGCTATTACGGCACGTTCACCCCGGGCGTGATCCAGCGCAACGTGCTGGAAAGCCCGGCGTGGTACACCGCCTATACCCCCTACCAGCCGGAGATCTCGCAGGGCCGGCTTGAGGCGCTGCTGAACTTCCAGACAGTGGTTTCGGACCTGACGGGCATGACGACGGCGAACGCGTCCATGCTCGATGAGGGCACCGCCGCCGCCGAGGCCATGACGCTGATGCGCCGGGCCAACCGCACGGCGGACGCCGGCGCGGTCTTCGTGGTCGACGCGGACATCTTCCCGCAGACCCTCGCCGTGATCATCACCAGGGCCGAGGCCCTGAACATTCCGGTGCTGGTCCACGACTTCGATTCCGGCCTGCCGGACGCGGACTACTTCGCGGTGCTGCTGCAGTATCCGGGGGACTCGGGCCGGATCCGCGATATCGGACCGATCATTGCCGCCGCCCACGAGCGCAAGGCCCTGGCCGGCGTCGCGGCCGACCTGCTCGCCCTGACCCTGCTCGAATCACCCGGCACGTTCGGGGCGGACCTGGCCGTCGGCACGTCCCAGCGCTTCGGCGTCCCCATGGGCTACGGCGGCCCGCACGCCGGCTACCTGGCCGTCCGCGCCGGGCTGGAGCGTTCCCTGCCCGGGCGGCTGGTCGGAGTCTCCAAGGATGCCGAGGGCAACGTCGCCTACCGGCTGGCCCTGCAGACCCGGGAGCAGCACATCCGCCGCGAGAAGGCCACCTCCAATATCTGCACCGCCCAGGTGCTGCTGGCCGTCATGGCCGGAATGTACGCTGTCTACCACGGACCCGGCGGCCTCCAGGCCATCGCGTCCCGGGTGGCCGGGCACGCGGCCGGCATCGCCGCGGCGGCGGCCGCCGCTGGCCACACCGTTGTCCACGACCGGTTCTTCGACACCGTCAGGATCCGGGTCGCCTCGGTCAGCGGGCACGCGGCCGCCGAGATTGTCGCGGCTGCCCATGCGGCGGGCTACCTGCTGCGCCTGGTGGATCACGACCACATCCAGATTGCCGCGGATGAGACGACGACGGCGGCCGACGTCGCCGCCGTCGCCCGCCTGCTGGGTGCCGCCACCGGTGCCCCCGCCGCGCCCGCAACCGGGGAGGCACGCCGCACCGCGTACCTGGAGAACCCCGTGTTCCACACGCACAACTCCGAAACCCAGATGCTGCGCTACCTCCGCCGACTCTCCGACGCGGACTACGCCCTGGACCGGGGCATGATTCCGCTCGGGTCCTGCACCATGAAGCTCAATGCGACGGCTGAAATGGCCGCCGTCACGTGGCCGGAGTTTTCCTCCCTGCACCCCTTCGCGCCCGCCCAGGACACGGTGGGCATGGTGGAAATGGCCACGCAGCTGGAGGAGTACCTCTGCGAGATCACTGGCTACGACGCGGTTTCCGTCCAGCCCAACGCGGGTTCCCAGGGCGAACTGGCCGGCCTGCTGGCCATCCGCGCCTACCACCGGGAGAACGGCCAGCCCGAGCGCACCATCGTGCTGATCCCCACCTCCGCCCACGGCACCAACGCCGCCTCAGCGGTGATGGCCGGGCTGAAGGTGGTCGCGGTGGCCACCGACGGCTTCGGCAATGTGGACATCGATGACCTCAAGCGCCAGGTCACCGTGCATGCCGCCGACCTGGCGGCACTGATGATCACCTACCCCTCCACGCACGGCGTCTTCGAAACCGAGATCACCGCCATCTGCGCGATGATCCACGACGCCGGCGGGCAGGTGTACGTGGACGGGGCGAACCTGAACGCCCTCGTGGGCCTGGCCAAACCCGGCAAGTTCGGCGCCGACGTCTCGCACCTGAACCTGCACAAGACGTTCTGCATCCCGCACGGCGGCGGCGGACCCGGCGTCGGCCCGGTCGGCGTCCGGGCCCACCTGGCTCCGTACCTGCCGGCCCGCGAACTGGGCCTGGACTCCGCCGTCGGCCTGGTTTCGGCCGCCCCGTATGGCTCCGCGTCCATCCTGCCCATCTCCTGGGCCTACATCCGGATGATGGGTCCGGCCGGCCTGCGCCGCGCCACCCAGACGGCCATCCTGTCGGCCAACTACATTGCCCGCCGGCTCAGCGCGCACTATCCGGTGCTCTACACCGGCGCCCACGACCTGGTGGCCCACGAGTGCATCCTGGACCTGCGCGGCATCACCGCCGATTCGGGGGTCACCGTTGACGACGTGGCCAAGCGGCTGATCGACTACGGGTTCCACGCGCCCACCATGTCCTTCCCGGTGGCCGGCACGCTGATGGTGGAGCCGACCGAGTCCGAGGACCTGGCGGAGGTGGACCGTTTCATCGACGCGATGATCTCCATCCGCAAGGAAATCGCCGCGGTGCAGGACGGGCTGTGGCCGGCCGGGGATAACCCGCTGGTCAACGCCCCGCACACGGCTAAGTGCCTCGTCGCTGACTGGGACCATGCCTACACCCGGGAGGAAGCGGTCTTCCCCGCGGGAGTGGACCCGCGGTCCAAGTACTGGCCGCCGGTGCGCCGGGTCGACCAGGCCTACGGGGACCGCCACCTGGTGTGTTCGTGCCCGAGCATCGAGGAACTCGCGGAGGTCTGAGCCCGGAGCGGCGCCGCATTCATTACGCCGACTAGTGTGGGCTGCGTCATAAAAACTGTCCGTCGTCCCGGCGGACGGTCATCATGTAAAGGATCTGCCGCCGCCCGATTAGCATGAGTGGCGCAGCCGCCCTCAGGCCCTTACCGGCCGTTTCCGCGATAGGACACCGATGTTCGCTAAGATTCTGGTCGCCAACCGCGGCGAAATTGCCATCCGCGCCTTCCGGGCCAGCTACGAGCTGGGAGCGAAGACGGTGGCGGTTTTTCCGCAGGAGGACCGCAACTCGATCCACCGCCAGAAGGCCGACGAGGCCTACCTGATCGGCGAGGAGGGGCACCCGGTCCGGGCCTACCTGGACGTCGACGAGATTGTCCGCGTGGCCAAGGAATCCGGCGCGGATGCGATCTACCCCGGCTACGGGTTCCTTTCTGAGAATCCGGGCCTGGCCCGGGCGGCCGCCGCGGCGGGCATCACCTTCGTCGGCCCGCCGGCCGAGGTGCTGGAACTGGCGGGCAATAAGGTCCAGGCCCTCGCCGCAGCGAAGAAGGCCGGCATTCCGGTGCTGAAGTCCAGCGCCCCCAGCGCCGACGTCGACGAACTGATCGCCGCGGCCGACGAGGTCGGCTTCCCGATCTTCGCCAAAGCCGTCGCCGGCGGCGGCGGGCGCGGAATGCGCCGGGTCGACAAGCGCGAGGACCTGCCCGAGGCGCTGCGTGCCGCCATGCGCGAGGCGGACGCCGCCTTCGGAGATCCGACGATGTTCCTGGAACAGGCGGTCCTGCGCCCCCGGCACATTGAGGTCCAGATCCTGGCGGACGCGCACGGAAACGTCATGCACCTCTTTGAACGCGACTGTTCCCTGCAGCGCCGCCACCAGAAGGTGGTGGAAATCGCGCCCGCGCCCAACCTGGACGAAGGTATCCGCCAGGCCCTCTACCGGGACGCGGTCACGTTCGCCAAGGCGCTGGGCTACGTCAATGCCGGCACCGTGGAATTCCTGGTGGACACCGTGGGCGAGCGCGCCGGCCAGCACGTCTTCATCGAGATGAACCCCCGCATCCAGGTCGAGCACACGGTCACCGAGGAGATCACCGACGTCGACCTGGTGCAGGCCCAGCTGCGCATCGCCGCCGGGGAGTCCCTCGCGGACCTGGGCCTGAGCCAGGACACCGTCGCCGTCAAGGGCGCCGCCCTGCAGTGCCGGATCACCACCGAGGACCCGGCGAACGGCTTCCGGCCCGACGTCGGAAAGATCACCGGGTACCGTTCGGCCGGCGGCGCCGGTGTCAGGCTCGACGGCGGCACGGTGTACTCCGGTGCCGAGATCAGCCCGCATTTCGACTCGATGCTGGTCAAGCTCACCTGCCGCGGCCGCACCTACCCCGCCGCCGTGGCCCGCGCCCGCCGCTCCCTGGCGGAGTTCCGCATCCGCGGCGTGTCCACCAACATCTCCTTCCTGCAGGCCGTGCTGGACGATCCGGCCTTCATTGCCGGTGACGTCGCGACCTCCTTCATCGACGAACGGCCCGAACTGCTCAACGCCCGTGTCTCCGCGGACCGCGGCACCAAGCTGCTGACCTGGCTGGCCGACGTCACCGTGAACAAGCCGCACGGGGACCTGATGGTCCACTCCGATCCGGCGGACAAGCTGCCCGCCGTCAGCATCGACGATGCGCCGCACGGCTCCCGCCAGCGCCTGCTCGAGCTCGGGCCTGAGGGATTCGCGGCCGACCTGCGCGCCCGGACCGCCGTCGCCGTCACCGACACCACCTTCCGCGATGCGCACCAGTCGCTGCTGGCCACCCGGGTCCGGACCAGGGACCTTGCCGCGGCCGGACCGGCCGTCTCGGTGCTCACCCCCCAGCTGCTCTCGGTCGAGGCGTGGGGCGGCGCCACCTACGACGTGGCCCTGCGCTTCCTGGGCGAGGACCCGTGGGAAAGGCTCCAGACGCTCCGGGCCGCGCTGCCCAACATCTGCCTGCAGATGCTGCTGCGGGGCCGGAACACCGTCGGCTACACCCCGTACCCGAAACATGTCACCGAGGCGTTCGTGCAGGAGGCCGCGGCCAGCGGGATCGACATCTTCCGCATCTTCGACGCCCTCAACGATGTGGACCAGATGGCGCCGGCCATCGACGCCGTCCGCAGGACCGGCACCGCCGTGGCCGAAGTGGCGCTCTGCTACACCTCCGACATGCTGGATCCGGAGGAAAAGCTCTACACCCTGGACTACTACCTGGGCCTGGCCCGGAAAATTGTCGATGCCGGCGCGCACATCCTGGCCATCAAGGATATGGCCGGACTGCTCCGTCCCGCTGCCGCGGCCACCCTGGTCCGTGCGCTGCGCAGCGAATTCGGGCTCCCCGTCCACCTGCACACCCACGACACGGCGGGCGGCCAGCTCGCGACGCTGATGGCGGCCGTGGACGCCGGCGTGGACGCCGTCGACGTGGCCTCCGCGTCACTGGCGGGCACCACCAGCCAGCCGTCCGCGTCGGCCCTCGTCGCCGCCCTGGCCCACACCGAACGGGACACCGGCCTCTCCCTGGCCAACGTCAGCGCGCTGGAACCCTACTGGGAGGCCGTCCGGCGTGTCTATGCACCGTTCGAGTCAGGGCTCCCGGGACCGACAGGCCGGGTCTACCAGCATGAAATCCCCGGCGGACAGCTTTCCAACCTGCGCCAGCAGGCCATCGCCCTGGGCCTGGGGGAGCGGTTCGAGGAGATCGAGGATATGTACACCGCGGCGGACCGCATTCTGGGCCGGCTGGTGAAGGTGACTCCGTCCTCCAAGGTGGTCGGCGACCTGGCCCTGCACCTGGTCGGCATCAAGGCCGATCCCAAGGACTTCGAGGAGAACCCGCAGAATTACGACATTCCCGACTCGGTCATCGGCTTCCTCTCCGGCGAGCTGGGCGACCCGCCCGGGGGCTGGCCGGAGCCGTTCCGGACGAAGGCCCTGCAGGGCAGGGCGGTGAAGGTCCGCGACGCCGAACTCAGCGCCGAGGATGCCGCCGCCCTGGACTCCGATTCGGCCACCCGCCGGAAGACGCTGAACCGGCTGCTGTTCGCCGGGCCGGCCAAGGACTTCGCCAAGACCAGGGAAACCTACGGCGATGTGGGGCTGCTGGATACCCGCGACTACCTGTACGGCTTCCAGCGCGGGCAGGAACACACGATCACCCTGGAAAAGGGCGTCCGGCTGATCGCATCCCTTGAGGCCGTTTCCGAACCCGACGAGCGCGGGCTGCGCACCGTCATGTGCACGCTTAACGGCCAGTCCCGGCCCGTCGTGATCCGCGACCGCAGCATCGTCAGCGAGGTCAAGGCGGCGGAAAAGGCCGACACCGCGGTGCCCGGACAGATAGCGGCGCCGTTTGCCGGGGCCGTGACGCTGACCGTCAAGGTCGGGGACACTGTCGAGGCCGGTGCGACGGTGGCCACCATCGAGGCGATGAAAATGGAGGCGTCCATCACGACGCCGGTGGCCGGCGTCGTCACGCGGCTGGCCGTTGGCGCCGTGGAACAGGTGCAGGGCGGGGACCTGCTGGCCGTCGTCGACGCCGGCTGACCCCCGGGAGCCCCTGCATCTGCGCTAAGGTGAATGCTGATGTGGGGTGCTTCCGCCGGCCCGGCGGGATGCGCCTCGGCCGGAATGGGAGCTATGACGCAGGATAAGAAGAACCCGACGGAGCGCCAGGGGTCCCGGGAAACCGCAGGTCCGGCAGACTCCACGGAGACGCCGGACGCCGCGGAGATGCCCGATACCACGGCTGTCACACCGGCCGCCGGCGACGATCCGTCATCCGTCTCCGCGCTGGACGCCATCGAACCGGTGTCCTCCGCCGGGCCCGGCGTCGCCCCGGCCGCAGAACCCGCGGGGCCGGCGGATCCGGCAGCGGCCGACGCGGTCGTGTCTGGCGAATCCGCCGCAGCGGAGGAACCGGCAGCGGAGGTTGCCGAGGAACTGGCCCCAGCGAACGCCGTCGCGAAGCCGGAGGAGCCGTCCGTGCCGGCGCAACCCGCTCCGGCGGTGCTTGAAGACCTCCTCCCTGCCGGTGAGGAGCCGGTGTACGCGAGCATCCGCGGCTGGAATCCGAGCGGGGACGGGGACTCCGGCGCGGCCGGGAACCGGGATGGCGGGAACCAGGACCAGCACCGCAGCGCCCGACGGGACCGGGAGGACGGGCCCGAAGCGGCGTCCTCCCTGACCGCGGACCGGCTGCTCGACAAGCCGGCCGCGGCGCCGGTGGGCGGCTGGCGGCTGTGGCTCTACAAGGCCTCGATGGGCTACCTCAACGTGGGCGACTCGGACCGGGTGCGGATCCAGCGCGCCATGGAACACCGGATCGCGGCACGGCTGGGGCAGCGCACGCGCTACGTGCCGATCCTCTCCCGGAAGGGCGGGGTGGGGAAGACCACGGTCACCACCCTGCTCGGCATGGTCCTGGCCGACCTGCGCGAGGACCGGGTGATCGCCATGGACGCGAATCCGGACCGCGGCACGCTGTCGGACCGTTCCCCCGGCCGGACCGATTACACGGCCCGCCAGCTGGTGAAGGACCGGTTCGGCATCAGCTCCTACTCCCAGCTCTCCACCTACGTGGCCCGGGACGGCTCCCGGCTGGACGTGCTCGCCTCGGAC
>JBIOFK010000112.1:0-8016 GCA_044447065.1 Actinomycetales bacterium
CCTTCCCTATCAGCGGACCGAAGTGCTCCAGCAGCAGCCGGTAGGGGCCGACGGCGTTCGGTCCGTAGCGGGCGTTCGAGGAGGGCTCGGCCAGCAGCGGCAGGCCCAGGGAGCGCGCGAAAAGCTCGGCGGAGGGGCCAGCCCCGTGGCCGGCCAGCACCACCGTCCGGCTGCCGGGGCCGTTGCCGCTCCCGGCACCGGGGCCACTGCCGGCGCCCGTGCCCGTGCCCGTGCCGGAGTCCGCGGGGTGCGCGGCGCCGGAGTCCGCGGGGTGCGCGGCGCCGGGGACAGAATCAGCGCCCGGTTCCCCGCCGGGCACCCCGCCGGGCACCGGTTCCAGCAGCCGCCAGTCCGAACCGTCCAGCTCCGGGGTCAGCGGATCCCGGAAGGCGAGATTCAGCTGCACCGGCCCCGCGGGCACTCCGGGCAGCCGCCCGGAGGCGGCGGAGAGCCCGGTCCGGATGGCCTTGACCGGGCTCTCGCCGGCGGGAACGTCGACGGCGAACCGGACATGGGAGCCGAACAGGTCCAGCTGGTCGGTGGTCTGGTTGGCGCCGGTGCCCCGGAGTTCCGCGGGCCGGTCCGCAGAGAGCACCAGCAGCGGAACGCCTGCATGATTGGCCTCCATCACGGCCGGCATCAGGTTTCCGACGGCCGTGCCGGAGGTGGTCAGTACCGCCGCGGGGAGCCCCGAGGCCTGGGCGAGCCCGAGGGCGGTGAACCCCGCGGAGCGCTCATCAATGCGGACCAGCAGTTCCAGCCGGCCGGCCGCCTCGGCCTCGGCCAGCGCGTAGGCCATCGGCGCGGACCGCGAGCCGGGTGCCACCACCACAAACCGGACGCCGCCGGCTGTCAGTGCCTCGACGGCCAGGCGGGCGGAGTCCATGGAGCTGCGGAAAGTCACTGTCCTATCTAAGCACCGCGTGGACACGGCGCAGCCGGTCCAGCCACCATTGCCGCCGGTCCGGGTCGGCCGCGTAGCGCTCCAGCAGCTCCGGCTCCGGCTCCGCGTCCCGCACGGCCAGGAATCCGCCGTCGGCCACCAAGGGCCGGCGCACCACGTCGCCGGCCATCAGCGCGACGGTGCCCAGCCCGCAAGCGTAGTCCAGGCGGGGCAGCGCGGCGGCGAGGGCGACACCGGCGCGGATGCCCACCGAGGTGTCCAGCGCCGAGCTGACGACGGCGGGCAGTCCCGCCCGCGCGACCACCGCCAGGGCACGGCGCACCCCGCCCAGCGGCGCGGCCTTGACCACCAGCAGGTCGGCCGCCCCCGCCCGGGCGACGGCGAGCGGATCCGACTCCTTGCGGACGCTCTCATCCGCGGCGATCAGGACCGGGATGCCGCGGCGGCGCAGCTGCGACCGCAGCCGGGCCATCCCGCCGATCCCGGCGACGGGCTGCTCGGCGTACTCCAGTCCGACGTCGGCCAGGGCGGCCAGGGCGGCCAGGGCCTGCTCCTCGTTCCAGCCGGCGTTCGCATCGATCCGCAGCTTGGCACCGGGAAGCGCCAGGCGCACCGCCGCCACCCGGGCCAGATCCTGCGCCAGCGTGCCGCCGGGTTCGGCGACCTTGATCTTGACGGTGGACGCGCCGTCAAAATTGGCCAGCACCTCCGGGACCTGGTCCGCCGACACCGCGGGCATCGTCGCGTTCACCGGAATTCGGTCCCGCACCGGTTCGGGATAACCCAACCAGCCCGCCTCAAGCGCACCGGCGAGCCAGGGGGCAGCCTCCGCGTCGCCGTACTCGGTGAAGGGGCTGAACTCCGCCCAGCCGGCCGGCCCCTGGAGCAGCAGCGCCTCGCGGACCAGCACGCCGCGGAAGCGGACTTTCATCGGGACGGCCACCACCCGGGCGGTGTCCAGCAACTCATCCAGGGCCGGGTACGGCGTCGGTTCGGGATCCACGTTGGCCACTGTACGCCAGAGCCCAGGCCGCGCCGGAGCAGGCAGCGCGCCGCAGGCAGCGCCGGAGCAGGCAGCGCCGGAGCAGGTCGCCCGCCGGATGTGTCACGCTTGTAGGGATGAGGATGCCAGGACCAGCCCCCGCCCCGAGCCGCCGCGCCCGGACCCCCGCGGCCGCGCGCCCTGGCGTCTTTTTCCTGTCCGCCGCTGCCGCCCTGCTGGCCGCGGTGGCGTGTTACCTGTTCTACGTCCGCACCTCCACCGGCCAGTACATCGACGAGTCCGCCCTTGACGAGGCGGCATACGCGCACAGGGCCGTGGGCGCGCAGGTCGCGGGGTACCTCGACGCCCTGCCGGTAACGTCGGTGGTGATAGCGGCCGTCGTCGTGCTCTTCGTGACCGTGGCCCGTCGCCGCTGGAGCGCCGCCGGAATCGCCGTCGGCGCCATGGTGCTCGCCAACCTCAGCGCGCAGGCGATCAAGTACGCGCTCCCGTCCCGGCCGGACCGCGGCATCCTGACGTTGGACCTGAACTCGCTGCCGTCCGGGCACAGCACCCTCGCCGCGTCCTCGGCGGCGGCGGTCTTCCTGATGGTGTCCCCGCGCTGGCGGCCGCTGGCGGCGTTCGGCGGCGGCACCTACGCCGTCGTCAGCGGCGTGTCGACCGTCATCAACCAGTGGCACCGGCCCTCCGACGTGGTGGCGGCCTTCCTGCTGGTGGCCTTCTGGACCTGCCTGGCCGGCGTGGCCATCCTGCGGACTGGGAACGGCTGGAACGTGTGGACGGGTTTCGGTGAACATTGGGCGTCGTCCCGGTTGTGGCCGCTGCTGTCCCTGCTGGCCGGGGTGGTGGCCGCGGTGGCCTCGTTCTGGACGCTGCGCAGGCTCACCCCTGACGGCGGCAACGAGATCAGCGTCACGAGCTACTTCTGGGCCGGAGTATCCCTGATCGTCATCTGCGGATACCTGCTGACGGTGGCGGGGACACTGCTGTTCGGCCTGGCGGCGCGGCGCCGGCCCCGTCCGGAACCCTGACCGGCGGCAACGGCGACGCTTACCCGCTCCGGCTACGTCGGCCAGCGTCGCCCAAGCGGGTAAGCGTCGCCCAAGCGGCGGGCAAGCGGGTAAGCGTCGCCCTCACGGCGGGACAGCGGGTTAGCGTCGCCCTCACGGCGGGACGGCGTCGCCTCGGACCGGCTCAGCGCCGGATGGCGGTCCCCGGGGTGCGGGGAATCCAGTACCAGAGCACGGCGGCGGCGGCGATCCCCAGCAGTCCGGTCACCATGATCCCGGCGCCCAGCGGGGCCACCACCGTCACCCCTGAGAGAAGTGCCGGCCCGGAGGAGCTGCCGATGTCCGAAAGGAACCGCCAGACCCCCAGGAACTGGGCGCGTCCCGGCGACGGCGAATAGTCGGCCCCGAGCGTCATGATCATTCCGGAGCCGATGCCATTGCCGAAGCCGACCAGCAGGGCCGTGAGCAGCAGCGTCACGGCGGAGCCGGTCCACGGCATCAGCAGCAGGGCCGCGGCCATGATCAGCATGGAGGGGACCGCGACGGCGGCGCGTCCCCTCCGGTCCATGACCTTGCCGGCCGGGTAGAACACGAGCATGTCCACCGCGCCGCTGAGTCCGTAGATCACCGAGGTGGTTGTCGCGTCCAGGCCCAGGTGCTCGGCCCAGAGCGGGATCACCGCCTGCCGGGAGGCCCGGACCGCGCTGACCAGCAGTACGCCGATTCCGACGGTCAGCAGGAGCTTCCTTTTTGCGGCCAGCACGCCGCGCACGGTGGGCCGGGCCACGGCCGCAGCGTGCGCGCTCGGGAGGTGTACCAGGTCCGCCAGGGTCCAGGCCACGCAGCCGGCGATGATCACTGCACCGGCAGCCACCCAGTACGCGCCGGCAAGCCCGAGCCAGGTGATGGCGAGGGCGCCGATAAAGGGGCCCAGGAAGATGCCGATCCGCATCACCCCGCCCAGCGTGGACAGCGCCCGTGCGCGGAAATGCACCGGAACCGCTTCGGTGAGGTAGCTCTGCCGTGCCAGGTTGAAGACCGCCGAGGCGGCCCCGACCAGGAAAATCCCGGCCCCGTAGACCACCAGGTTCGGCGCCGCCAGGGCCAGCAGCAGCGCTACCAGCGTCAGTCCCGACGCCGCCACGATGGCCTTGCGCTCGCCGAACCGCGCGGTCAGCAGGGACGCCGGGATATTGCTGACCAGCGAGCCGATGCCGATCAGGGTCACCACCAGGGCCGCCATGGCCACCGTGGCGCCGAGCGACCGGGAGCTGAGCGCGATGACGGGGAGGACGGCGCCCTCCGCGATGCCGAACAGCAGCGAGGGTCCGAAGGCAGCCACCGCGATGCCGCGCATGCTGAAGGGCGGCTCTGGCATCGGGGCGGCGTCACTCACTTACCCCACTGTAGCGCCCGCTCCAGCGCCCGCCGGGGCCCGCGGTTCCGGGACGGTGGTCAGTGCGCGGCGGTCGCCATCAGCCGGGTGATAAACCAGCGGGACTGCTCGGGCCCGTACGGCAGGATCGGGATGGCCTTGGTGGCGTCGTTGGGCATTTCCCGGCTGGCCTGACGCGCCTGCCGGACAGCCGTCGCCATCGTGTTGGCCATGGTCCGGACGAACTCGTCGTTCACCGGCCGCCCGTGGCCGGGCACCAGGAATTCGTAACGGTGGCGCAGCGCGGACAGCTGGCGCAGGGAGTCCGCCCAGTCGGCCGGGAAGGAGTCCTCGAAGGAGGGGTACGACCCCTGCTCCACCAGGTCCCCGGAGTAAAGGGTGGAGTCGGTGCCCACCAGCAGGTCACCGTCCGTGTGGCCACGGCCCAGGTAGAAGAGCGTGGCGGCGCGGCCGCCCAGGTCCACCAGCACCGGCTGGTCCCGCACGACGGCGGTCGGGTGCACCAGCCCGGTCAGCTCGCCCCGGCCGGAACGCATCTCCGGTTCGCCGTCGTCGAGCAGGGTCCGCTGCTGCTCCCCTGTCGCCGCCATCTCGGCCACCGCGTTCTCGTGGGCCCAGAATTCCGTGGCGCCGTCGGCGGCGAAGACCGCGTTGCCGAACCAGTGGTCATAGTGCGCATGCGTGTTGACGACGGTCAGCGGCAGCGCGGTGACGTCCCGTACCGCGGCGAGAATGGCCTGCCCCTGGCGCGGCCCGCAGCCGGTGTCGACCACCAGGGCGCGGTCGGAACCGACCACCAGCCCGGTGTTCAGCAGCGCTCCCGGGGTGGCCAGGACATAATTCCCCGGACCGACATCCTGCCACTGCGCCTGGGCGTTGACCACGATATTCTCCAATTCCTGTTTCCGCGCTGATTCGCTTTCCATTGTGCCAACTCCGGCGGCCGATTACCGGGAACGAACCCCGCGATCCTGTGCCGGCGTGCGGATCAGAGGTCGGCGAGCACCGTGCCGGGGTTTTCGATGGCGTCCGCGACGTAGCGCAGGAAGCCTCCCGCCGTGCCGCCGTCGCACACCCGGTGGTCAAAGGCCAGGGTCAGTTCGGTCACGCTGCGCACCGCCAGCTGCCCTTCGACGACCCAGGGCCGTTCGATGATCCGCCCGATGCCGAGCATCGCCACTTCGGGATGGTTGATGATGGCCGCCGAGCCGTCCACGCCGAAGACACCGTAGTTGTTGACGGTGAACGTGCCCCGGCCCAGCTCCGCCGGGGTCGCCTTGCCGTCCCGGGCCGCCGCGGTCAGCCGGCGGATTTCGGCGTCCAGGCTGCGGGCGCTGTGCCGTTGGGCGTTCTCGATGCTGGGCACCACCAGTCCGCGCCCGCTCTGCACGGCGAAGCCGAGGTTGACGCCGTCGAAGGCCACCAGTTCGTCGCCGTCGTCCGTGTGCTCCACGCGGGTATTCAGCTCGGGGAACTTGGCCAGTCCGGCGAGGGCGAACCGGGCCACGAAGGCGAGCAGGCCGGGAACGGGGGCGGCGTTGGCGCCCTTGAGCCGGGCCCTCAGCTGCACCAGGGCGGTCGCGTCCACATCGACCCAGACCGTGGCCTCCGGAATCTCGCGCCGACTCCGGGCCATGTTCGCCGCGACCAGCTTGCGCATGCCCTTGAACGGGGTGCGGCGTGCGACGGCGAGCCCCGTGCGGGCATCGGTGGTACCGGACGACGACGGCGTTGCCGCCCCGTGCGCGGCCGCGACGGCCGCCTCGACGTCCCTGCGCAGGATCAGACCGTCAGCGCCGCTGCCGGACAGGCTCCGCAGGGCGATGCCGTTCTCCTTGGCCAGGCGGCGGACCAGCGGAGAGGACACCAGCGGCGCCCGCCCGTCCAGGGCCGGGGCAGCCGGGGCCGGCGCTGACGGAGTCTGCAGCGGCGCCCGCCCGTCTGCGGCCGGACCAGCTGCGGTCGGCGCGGCGGCGGCGGTCCCGGACTCTCCCGACGGCGTGGTTTTCCGGGGCCGGGTGCGTCCGGAGCCGGTATTCCCGGAGGTGCCGTAGCCGATCAGGACGTTGCCGGAGCCCGCGGACTCGCTTGCCGGGACAGCGGTCCCGGGGGCCTCCGCGGGTGTGGGCGCGGGCGCGGCGTCGGTCGGGGCAGCGACCACGGGCGCGGCCTCGGCGGGGGCGGCGGAATCGGAGGCCGGCGAGATGCTGATGAGCGGCTTGCCGACGTCGAGGGTCTGGCCCGCGGTGCCGTGAAGTTCGGCGACGACGCCGGCGTACGGGGAGGGAACCTCCACGACGGCCTTGGCCGTCTCAACCTCGGCTACGGCCTGGTCGACGGCGACGGTGTCCCCGACCTGCACGAGCCAGTTCACGAGTTCGGCCTCCGTCAGTCCCTCGCCGAGGTCCGGCAGCAAAAAGACCTGCATGCTCACCGCTCCTCCCAATTCAGCTCATCGACGACGTCCAGGATCCGGTCCACGCCCGGCAGGAAATGATGTTCCAGCTTCGGGGCCGGATACGGGATGTCGAACCCAGTCACGCGGCGCACCGGGGCGGCGAGGGAAAAGAAGCAGCGCTCCTGCACGCGGGCGACGATCTCGGAGGCGACGGACGCGAATCCGGGCGCCTCGGCGATGACCACGGCGCGGCCGGTCTTCTTTACGGCGGCGGTCACTGTCGCGTCGTCGAACGGCACCAGCGAGCGCAGGTCGATCACCTGCAGGGAGCGGCCTTCCTTGGCTGCCACGTCGGCGGCGGCGAGCGCAACGGGAACGGACGGGCCATAGGCGATCAGGGTCGCGTCGGTTCCTTCCCGGGCCACCACGGCTTTGCCGATTCCGCCGTCGAGGTCCGCCTCGTAGCGGGCGCGCAGGGCGTCCAGGTCCACTGACTCCTTCGAGAAGTAGAGCTTTTTGGGTTCGAGGAAGACGACTGGGTCCGGTGAATCGATGGCGGCACGCAGCATCAGGTACGCGTCCGCCACGGTGGCCGGGGCCAGCACTGTCAGCCCCGGCGTGTGCACGTAGTACGCCTCGGAGGAGTCGCAGTGGTGCTCGACGCCGCCGATGCCGCCCGCGTAGGGGATCCGGATCACTATCGGCATCCGGATTTTGCCCTTGGTGCGGTTGCCCATTTTGGCCACATGGCTGACGACCTGCTCGAAGGCGGGGTAGGCAAAGGCATCGAACTGCATCTCCACGACCGGGCGCATGCCGTTCATGGCCATACCGACGGCCATGCCCATGATCCCCGATTCCGCCAGCGGAGTGTCGAAGCAGCGGTCCTCGCCGAAGCGTGCGGTCAGACCATCGGTGATCCGGAAAACGCCGCCCAGCGTTCCGACGTCCTCACCGAAGACCAGGACGGCCGGATCGGAGGCCAGGGCGTCGGCCATCGCTGCGGTGAGGGCCTTGGCGAAGGTCACCGGCTTGGTGCCGGCCGGGGCAGCGCGGTCGGCACCGCCAGCGTCCGGGCGGGCCGGCGACGAGGTCGCCACCGGAGCGGGGCCGGCCGCGGTGCTTTCGGCCGGCGGCTTGTGCGTGGAGGTGCTCATGACTGGGTGCCTTCCGTCAGGATTCCGCGGGACAGTTCCTCGCGCAGCATCGCCGCCTGCTCGGCAAGCTGCGGGGTCGGCTCGGCGTACACGTATTTGAACAGATCTTCGGGGTCCGGCTCGGCCTCGGTATTGAGTCCGTCCCGCA
>JBIOFK010000113.1:0-7986 GCA_044447065.1 Actinomycetales bacterium
GTCAGTGGCCGCGGCGGCACGGGAACGGGACGCCGCGGAGGAGCTGCGCAGCGGCCGGGAGGCCGAGCTGGCGGCGGTCCGGACCGCGAACGAGGCGCTGGCCGCCGAGCTGGCCGAGCTGACCGACAGCGTGCACCGGGATGAACTGGCCCGCACCCAGCAGCGGCTGCGGATCGAAGCGCTCGAGAACCGCGCCGTTGACGAACTCGGGCTCACCGCCGAGCATCTGGTGCGGGAATACGGGCCGGAGACGCTGGTGCCGCACGGGCCGGGAGAGGTCACCGACAAGTGGGCGGCGCTGCGGGCCACCGTCGATGACGAGGGCAACGAGGTCCGCGAGGGAGTGCCGTTTGTCCGTAGCGAGCCGGACACCCGGCTCAGGCGCGCCGCGCGTGACCTCGCGGCGCTGGGCAAGGTGAACCCGCTGGCGCTGGAGGAATTTTCCGCGCTGGAGGAACGGCATCTGTTCCTGGTCTCCCAGCTGGAGGACCTCAAGTCCAGCCGCAGGGACCTCCTGGACATCATCAGGGAGGTGGACGAACGGGTGGAGCGGATCTTCAGCTCCGCCTACGCCGATACCGCGGCGCAGTTCGAACGCGTCTTCGGCAGGCTCTTTCCCGGCGGCGAGGGACGGCTGGTCCTCACCGACCCCGCCGACATGCTCAATACCGGCATCGAGGTGGAGGCGCGCCCGGCCGGAAAGAAGATCAAACGGCTGTCGCTGCTCTCGGGCGGGGAACGGTCGCTGACGGCGGTGGCGCTGCTGGTGGCGATCTTCAAGGCGCGGCCGTCGCCCTTCTACGTCATGGACGAGGTCGAGGCGGCCCTGGACGATACGAACCTGGGCCGGCTGATCACGATCTTCGAGGAACTGCGCGAGTCCAGCCAGCTGATCATCATCACCCACCAGAAACGGACCATGGAGGTGGCCGACGCCCTGTACGGCGTGACAATGCGCGGGGACGGCGTTTCGACAGTCATCAGCCAGCGCCTCGGTGCCGCCCTCTAGCCCAACTGGGTCGCAGCTAATGCAGTTATGGGCCCCTCTAAACGACCTTATCTGCGACCCAGTTGGGTGAGCGGGGGTCACGGCGCAGGGTTTCGCCGGCGCCGATCCAAAAGCCTGCCGCCAGCAGCCCCGTCGCCGCCGCCACCGCGAACGCGGGGCCGTAGGAGAGGGCATCGACCATGGCCCCGGCCGCCACGGGACCGATGATGGTGCCCAGGTCCTGGCTCATCTGGAACGCCGCCAGCACCTTGCCGCCGCGCCGGTCCGAGCCGATGATGTCCGCCACCGATGCCTGCTGGGCCGGGGACAGCAGGCCGGAGCCGACCCCAGCCAGCGCCGAGAAGACCACGAAACCGAGCACCGTCGTCGAATATCCCAGAGCGGCCATGGCGAGGGCGTTGATCACCAGCCCGGAGAGGACCAGCGGTTTGCGGCCCCAGACATCGGCGAATTTGCCGGCCAGCGGCAGGGCCAGGGCGGTGCCGACGGCGAAGACGGCCAGGGAAGCGCCGGCCGCCCCGGCCCCGGCGTGCAGCACGGCGACGGCGAACAGCGGCACCAGGGCCATCCTGACCCCGAACGCCGACCAGCCCGTCGCGAACGCGGAGATGAGCGCGGCCCGGTAGGTGCGCAGCCGGAACGCTTCGGCCAGCGGCATGACGGCGGCCGCGGCGGCGTGTCCCAGCGGCGCCTTGATGGCGGAGGGACGAAGGGCGACGGCGACCACGGCCGCCGCCACGACCAGGGCTGCCGCGTACACCAGGAAGGGCAGGTGCAAGCCGAAACCGGCCAGCATGCCGCCCAGCACCGGACCGGCGATCCCGCCCAGCAGGAACGCCCCGGAATAGGCGCTCGTGACCCGGCCGCGGGCGGCCGGCGGCGCCAGCCTGATCAGCAGGCCCATGGCCGAGACGGTGAACATCGTGGAGCCGATGCCGCCCAGCCCCCGGTACAGCAGCAGCTGCCAGTAGTTCTGGGCGAACGCGCACGCGGCCGAGGACACCGCCACGAGCAGGATGCCGGTGATGTAGGTGCCGCGTTCGCCGAACCTCTCCACCAGCGTGCCGGACACGGGGGCGAAAAGCAGCCGGGCCAGGGCGAAGACGCTGATCACGGCGGCCGCCGCGCTGACCGAGACGTCGAAGCTGCGGGCAAACTGCGGCAGCACCGGCGCCACCAGCCCGTACCCGACGGCGATGACGAACGCCGCCGCCACGAGCGCCCACAGCTCGCGGGGAAACTTCACCCGCTCCACGGCCGTCCGCCCGGCAAACAATCCACTCATCACCTAGGAGTCTCCCACAGCCGGGCCGGTCGGCGGAATGAGCCCCTGTGAGAAGCTTGGAGGGTGAATGACATCCTCCCCATCATCGTGTACATCGTCATCGGCCTGGCCATTGTCGGCGCGCTGATCCCCGTCCTGCTGAAGTCGCGCCGCAACCGGGAAATCTACCCCACCAGCCGTGATGCCAACGATCCCGCGTCCGGTGTCGGGACGCTGCTGGACGACCGTCCGGACGCCGCCGTTGCCCCGGCCCCCGTTGCGCCGGAATCGACGGACCTCACCGTCGAAGAGGCCGAGGCCGTCCCCGGGATCGAAACCCCGTCGCCGGTGGAGGGGCGCCTGGTCCGGCTCCGCGCACGGCTCGCCAAGTCCAACAACGCCCTGGGCAAGGGCCTGCTCGCCCTGCTGTCCCGGGACAGCATCGACGAGGCCGTCTGGGAGGAAATCGAGGAGACGCTGCTGCTGGCGGACCTCGGCACGGAGCCCACCATGGATCTGGTTGACCACCTGCGCGACCGGGTCCGGGTGATGGGCAGCAGGAACCCGGAGGAGGTCCGCGGCATGCTCCGCGAGGAGCTGATCCGCGTCGTGGATCCCGGCATGGACCGCTCGCTGAACATCGCCCGCCACGGCGACCTGCCCGCCGTCGTGCTGGTGGTCGGCGTCAACGGCGTGGGCAAGACGACCACCGTCGGCAAGCTGGCCCGCGTGCTGGTCGCCGAGGACAAGGACGTGCTGCTGGGCGCCGCTGATACGTTCCGCGCCGCCGCCGCCGAGCAGTTGGCCACCTGGGGCGCGCGTGTGGGCGTTCCGACGGTGAAGTCCGACGTCGACGGGGCCGACCCCGCGTCCGTCGCCTTTGAGGCGGTCAAGGCGGGCATCGAGGAGGAGGTCGACGTGGTCATGATCGACACCGCCGGCAGGCTGCAGAACAAGGTCGGCCTGATGGACGAGCTGGGCAAGGTCAAGCGCGTTATTGAGAAGCTGGCGACCGTGGACGAGGTCCTGCTGGTGCTTGACGCGACCACCGGGCAGAACGGACTGGCCCAGGCCAGGGTCTTCGCCGAGGTCGTGAACATCACCGGCATCGTGCTGACCAAACTGGACGGGACCGCCAAGGGCGGCATCGTCGTCGCCATCCAGAAAACGCTGGGGGTGCCGGTGAAGCTGATCGGGCTGGGCGAGGGAGCGGACGACCTGGCCCCGTTCGAGGTGGAGAATTTCGTCGACGCGCTGCTGAACTAGACGGCCCGCGCCGGCCAGGCGTGTGAGGTCCGGGCTGGCGGGCTGCTGAAGCGGCCGCGGTACGTCGCCGGCAGAATCGGCGAGATTACCCGGCCGGAAGCATTGTGGAGATGTTCCACCCCCTTACCTCTGCCGCCAGAGAGGCGTTCTCCCGCTGCACCGATTTCCAGAAGGAGCGTTCGCCTAAAGACCCGTTCCGGCTGAAAGCCGACGTTACCTCCACGAAACATGCCGGCCACGTAGCGTTTACGTGGCCGGCAGTGTTGTAACAGGACCGCAATCTGCCTCCGCATCAGGGGAAACACAAAAGCCGGAATCTTGAAGAGACCACATTGCATCAGCCCCACTTCCCGTTCGGTGGGCCGCAATAACTTGACAAGAAAGGGCTGGAACCATGAATACTGGCGACACAGCGTGGGTCCTGGCCTCCGCCGCTCTGGTTCTGCTGATGACTCCCGGTCTGGCGTTCTTCTACGGCGGCATGACCCGGGCCAAGGGCGTGCTGAACATGATGATGATGAGCTTCGGCGCCATCGCCGTCGTGTCCGTCCTCTGGGTCCTCTACGGCTACTCCGCCGCCTTCGGCACCGACGCATTCGCCGGCCTGGTGGGCAACCCGTTCGAGAAGTTCGGGCTGCAGGGAGTCCTGGCCACCGGAAACAACGCCCCGCTGGTGGGCACCATCCCCGAAATGGCGTTCGTCGGCTTCCAGGCCGTCTTCGCCATCATCACGGTCGCGCTGATCTCCGGCGCCATCGCTGACCGGGCGAAGTTCGGCGCCTGGATGCTGTTCGGCGGCATCTGGGTCACACTCGTCTACTTCCCGGTCGCCCACTGGGTCTTCGACTTCAACAAGGACGCCGCGGGGAAGCCGATCGGCGGCTGGATCGGCCAGGGCCTGGGCGTGATTGACTTCGCCGGCGGCACGGCCGTGCACATCAACGCCGGCGCCGCCGCCCTGGCGCTTGCCCTGGTGCTGGGCAAACGTAAGGGATTCGGCAAGGACCCGAGCCACCGCCCGCACAACCTTCCGTTCGTCATGCTCGGCGCCGGCCTGCTCTGGTTCGGCTGGTTCGGCTTCAACGCCGGCTCGGCCCTGGGCGCCAATTCCGTGGCGGCCTACGCCTGGATCAACACCCTCGCCGCGCCCGCCGCCGCCACCATCGGCTGGCTCGTGGTGGAGCGCTTCCGGGACGGTCACGCCACCTCGCTGGGGGCCGCATCCGGCGCCGTCGCGGGCCTCGTGGCCATCACCCCCGCCTGTTCGGCCATCACCCCGCTCTGGTCGATCGTGCTGGGCCTGCTCGCCGGAGCCGTCTGCGCCCTGGCCGTCGGCCTGAAGTACCGCTTCGGCTACGACGACTCGCTGGACGTCGTCGGCGTCCACCTGGTCGGCGGGCTGTTCGGAACCCTGTTCATCGGCCTGGCGGCCAACCCGGAATCCCCGGCCGCGGCCACGGGACTGTTCTACGGCGGCGGACTGGAACAGCTCGGTAAGCAGGCGCTCGGATCGGCGGCCGTCCTGGTGTACTCCTTCGTTATCGCGTACATTGTCGGCTGGATCATCAACAAGACCATCGGCTTCCGGGTCTCCGACGAGCACGAGGTGGCCGGCGTGGACATCAGCGTGCACGCCGAATCCGCCTACGACTTCGGCGGCCGGGTCGGCAGCAGCTTCCACCCGATCGAGGCGGAGCTGCATGCGAAGTTCGCCGGCGGGACCGCGCAGGAATCCCGGGCCACCGAGTCGGCCCCGGCGTCATTGACCAAGGCGAACGACGGACATCTGAAGGTGGAAGCATGAAACTGATTACTGCGATTGTCCGGCCGGAAAAGCTCGACGACGTCCGCGGCGGCCTGGAGAGCTACGGCGTCCAGGGCCTGACCGTCAGCGGAGCCCACGGCTACGGCCGCCAGCGCGGCCACACCGAGGTCTACCGCGGCGCCGAGTACACCGTGGACCTGCACCCGAAGATCCGCATCGAGGTCCTCGCCACGGAGGAGCAGGTGGACGACATCGTGGACGTGATCATCGCCAGCTCCAACACGGGACGCGCGGGGGACGGCAAGGTCTGGACCGTTGAGGTGCACGAGGCGGTCCGCGTCCGCACCGGCGAGCGCGGGGCCGCGGCCGTCTAGGCACGCAACCGAACCGACGACGACGGCGGGGTACCCGGCTTGGGTGCCCCGCCGTCGTCGTCCGCGCGGGGCATTGCTCTGGGCCTGGGACGCGTCGCGCCGTGCTGGCTGCACTGACCGTCTACGCCGGCATCCATTCATGTACATCTCGACCTTCAGGATGTACACTAAGTTCATGTCCGTCGTCAGCGTCGCAGACGCACGTAACCACCTTTCCGACGTCATCGCTCGCGCGAAAACCGAAGCGGTGTTTATCGAGCGCCGCGGCCAACGCGCTGCTGTGGTTGTCAGTCCCGAGTACTACGAGCGGATGCTCGAAGCGCTTGAAGACTCCGAAGATGTTGCCGCGTTCGACGAGGCGATGGCAGAGGAGGGCCCCAATGTCCCCTGGGCCCTGGTTAAGGCCGATCTGGGCTGGACATGACTACCAGGTCGAACTGCGTCCTGCCGCAGTTCGCGCGTTGAAGCAAATTGACCATCAGGATCGCGACCGCATTCGCGGGGCTATCGCGCTCCTCGGTGAGGATCCACGGCCACCAGGCGCCAAAGCGCTCCAGGGGCGCCCTGGCCTCCGAGTTCTCATCGGGGACTACCGCATCATCTACACGGTCGATGACAGCATCCTCGTTGTCGCAGTGATCACACTTGGCCATCGCCGCAAAGTCTACGACCGCTGAGTGCCCGCAGGCTACTTGAGGCCGAGTCCGGCTAGCGCGCCACGCGGTAGCGGAGGTAGACCACGTTCGAGTTCAGGGTGCGGGACTCGATGAGGTCGAGGTTCACCCGGTGCTCGTGCCGGGGAAAGAACGGAGTGCCACCACCGACCAGCACCGGGTAGACCCTGGCCCGATACTCGTCGATCAGACCCAACGCGGCCGCCTCGGCGGCGAGAGCCGCGCCGCCGATCCCGATGTCGCCCTCTGTCGGGCTGGCCCGCCATCGCTCGATTTCGTCCGCCAGGCCTCCGGACGCCAGGCGGGCGTTTCCCTGCACCGCCGATAGCGCGGTGGAGAACACCACCTTCGGGAGCGCCTTCCAGATCGCGGCGAATTCGAGCGTCGGGTAGTCGAGCGATGGGTTCTGGTCAGCGGTCTCCCAGTACAGCATGGTCTCGTACAGCTGTCGTCCCAGCAGGTGGACGCCGAGCTTGCGCACCTCGTCGGTGGCGAGGCGAAAGACCTCCTCGTCGGGCGTGGTCCAGTCGAAGCCGCCGTCGGGTCCGGCAATGTAGCCGTCGAGCGTCACGGCCATCGAGTAGGTCACGCTGCGCATCAGGAGCTCTCCTCGGTTACGGTCCTACCATACCGACGCTCGGCTCCGGCGGGTAGGGACTGGAAGGAGCGGCACGGCCTCGAGTGGATTCTGCCGCCAGAGAATCAGGTGCTGAGCTCACCGATCTTGATCCAATAGCGCCATGCTGCGTCGGGTTCGGTGGTGCGGACATCCTCACGGACCCCGCCTTGGCGCTCGATCGTCTTCGCCGAGGCGTCGTTGCCTGCCTCGCAGACAATCAGGACCCGGTTCATGCCGAGCATCCGCGCCTCATCCAGTGTCCGGCCCAGTGCCCAGGTAGCCAGACCACGCCCGCGCGCGGACGGCCGGATACCGTAGCCGATGTGTCCTGCCCACTGTACGAAGTCGGTGAATCCGTGCCGCAGGGCGATCCCGCCGAGCACTTGGTCGCCTTCGATGATCCAGCGGTATGTGCACCGCATCGCGTCGTCGGCCAGCTGCTCCAGCCAAGCCGCGAACCCGGTTTCCGAGCCGGGTTCGTCAGTCGGCGACAGCCCGAAACCATCTTCGTGGAGGCCGGCGCCCCACTCGGCGTGCGCCTCGAGCCACGCAGCGTGCAGGCGTTTGGTTGGTGCGATCAGCTCCGGCATTCGGCAACTATATCGGTCCGGGGAAGCGCCAGCTCAGCCGTCCTCCTGTAGCACGGTCCGGGCCCCGCCACAAGAGGCGGCGGCCTCGAACAAGCGCGGTTAGCCTCGGTGCCACGAACAGAAACCGGGGGAGAAAATGTCCACAGAGAGCGCTCAAGTTACGACGTCCGTTGGCTCGTTCAATCGGCTGGCTGCCGGGGCGCTGGCGATGCCGGTGGTTGCCGCGGCCGCCATGCTTGTGCCCGGCTTGGGTGCCCCGCCGCCGTCGTCGGTGCCCCGGCCCTCTCTGGGGCCGGATCCGCACGGTTGAACACCGGCGGCGCAATTCTCCAAGGTTCCCGCGTTTCGTCCTGCGCAGGAGTTGACGGTGAATCGTGCGCAGAACACTGTCCTGCGCAAAATCAGCGGTGGATCGTGCGCAGAAC
>JBIOFK010000114.1:0-7959 GCA_044447065.1 Actinomycetales bacterium
GCCGCGCCGGGGCTTGGCGGGCCTGGCGCTTGGCGGGCCCTGCGCCTAGCGTGCGGGACGCCCTGCGCTTAGAGCACGGGCCGGGCGAGCGAACGGGCCGTGTCAATGGTGGCCTGGCCCAGCACCCGGCTGCCCTGGTAGAGCACGACCGTCTGGCCGGGGGCGACCCCGCGCAGCGGTTCGGCCAGCGTGACGACCAGCCCGGTCCGGAGCCCGCCGTCGCCGTCGTCCGCCAGTTCCACGAACGCGCTGGCCGGCACCGGATCCCCGTGCGCCCGCACCTGCGCGTGGCACGGGAAGGATTCCGAACGGCTGCCCTCTCCGGCTCCGAGCGCGGCGACCTCGGGCACCGGCTGCCCGGCCCAGGAGACCTTGATGCCGCGGATCTCGTCGATGGCCAGCAGCGCCTGCGGGCCTACCACGACCGTGTTGTCCTTGGGCCTGATCTCCAGCACGAAGCGCGGCTTTCCGTCGGCGGCGGGGGTGCCCAGTTTGAGGCCGCGGCGCTGGCCGATGGTGAAGGCGTTGGCGCCGCCGTGGGAGCCGACCGTAGCGCCGGATTCGTCCACGATGTCGCCGTCGGTCATCTCGATCTTTTCGGCCAGCCAGCCGGCGGTGTCCCCGTCCGGAATAAAGCAGATGTCGTGGCTGTCGGGCTTCTTGGCCACGGAAAGCCCGCGGCGCTCCGCTTCGGCACGGACCTCGGCCTTGGACGGGGTTTCCGCGAGCGGGAACATCGAGTGCCGCAGCTGCTCTTCGGTCAGCACGCCCAGCACGTAGCTCTGGTCCTTGGCCCAGTCCGCGGCCCGGTGCAGTTCCGGGTTGCCGTCGGCGTCGTCGACCACCCTGGCGTAGTGGCCGGTGCAGACGGCGTCGAAGCCCAGCGCGAGCGCCTTTTCCAGCAGGGCGGCGAACTTGATCCGCTCATTGCAGCGCATGCACGGATTGGGTGTGCGCCCGGCGGCGTATTCGTCGATGAAGTCCTGGACCACGTCCTCCTTGAACCGCTCGGAGAAGTCCCACACGTAGTACGGGATGCCGAGCTTTTCGCAGGCGCGCCAGGCATCGGTGGAGTCCTCGATGGTGCAGCAGCCGCGGCTTCCGGTGCGCAGCGTGCCCGGCATCCGGGACAGAGCCAGATGCACGCCGACCACCTCGTGGCCCGCGTCGACGGCGCGGGCGGCGGCGACGGCGGAGTCCACGCCGCCGCTCATGGCTGCTAATACCTTCACTGCGTCATCCTCTTTATCGTCCTATCGTCCTAGTCCGGTCGCCGCGCTGCGGATGCTGCTCACGTGCCCGGCCATCCCGGCCTTCCGGGCGCGTGCATAGACCTCCGGCAGTGCGGCAACAAAGGTGCCAACGTCCGCGGACGTCGTGGTATGCCCGAGCGAGAACCGCTGCGCGCCGCGGGCCTCCTCCTCGCTCAGCCCCATCGCCAGCAGGACGACGGACAGGCGCGGCACGCCCGCGGTGCAGGCGGAGCCGGTGGAGGTTTCAAATCCGGCCATGTCCAGCAGGAACAGCAGGGAGTCGCCCTCGCAGCCGGGGAACGTAAAGTGGGCGTTTCCGGGCAGCCGGTCCCTCGGATGCCCGCGCAGGACGGCCTCGGGCACTCCGGCCCGCACGCCGGCGACCAGCGCGTCCCGCAGCCCGGCCAAACGGGACATTTCCTGCGGCAGCCGGGACACGGCGTCGTCCGCTGCGGCCGCAAACCCGGCGATGGACGCCGCATCCAGGGTGCCGGAGCGGACATCGCGTTCCTGTCCGCCGCCGTGCTGGACAGGGGTCAGTGCCACCGACCGGCCCAGCAGCAGCGCGCCGACGCCGACCGGGCCGCCGATCTTGTGCCCGCTGACGGACATCGCGGCCAGCCCGGAGGCCTTGAAATCCACCGGCACGGCGCCGAAGGCCTGCACGGCATCCGAATGCACCGGAACGCCGTAGCGGTTCGCCAGTTCCACGACCTCGGTGACCGGCTGCAGGGTCCCGACCTCGTTGTTGGCCCACATCACGGTGATCAGTGCGGTGCGGTCTGCGGCCGCGGCCAGTTCGGCCTCAAGCACATCCAGCCGGAGCCGGCCCGCCGGGTCAACCGGCAGCCATACGGCCTCGGCGCCCTCGTGCTTTTCCAGCCAGTCGACCGTGTCCGCGACGGCGGGATGTTCGACGGCGGAGACCAGGATGCGGGTGCGTTCCGGTTGGGTGTCACGGCGGTTCCAGAACAGCCCCTTGACGGCGAGATTGTCCGCCTCGGTCCCGCCCGAGGTGAAGATCACCTCGGAGGGGTGCGCCCGCGCGGCCCGGGCGAGGGTTTCCCTGGCCTGCTCCACCACCGCGCGGGCTCGCCGGCCGGAGCCGTGCAGCGAGGACGGGTTGCCGCTGCGGCTAAGTTCTGCGGTGAGTGCGGCCAACGCGGGCCCGGAAAGAGGCGTGGTTGCCGCATGATCGAGATACACGGACACCGGACAATTCTACGACCATTGCTGCAGGCCGGTGCCCGGGCCGGGATTGACCGTATCCGCGTTCCACTGCAGGCTGGTCCCGGGTGTGACGCGCGCCGCCTCCAGTCCCGGATGGGCGACGACGGCGTCCACCAGGGCTGCGCTGCCGCCGATCAGCGTGGAGTCGAAGTCGATTTCCGTGGCGAGGCACCAGCGCCGGTCGGCCGGCCACGCCAGATTGGCCGACTGTTCCCGGGCGGCCGGTTGGACCGAGCCCCAGGTGTCCCCGGCATAGTCCGCCACCGGTCCGCGGAAGAGGTGGTAGGCCCGGCACCCGTCGGCGATATCAAGCCGCGGCGCATCCAGCTGTCCGGCGGCGAAGGCGGGCCGGTTGAGTGCCTCCCGTGCCGCGAGAGCCTCCCGGTCCTCCCCCGTGCCTTCCCCGTCACCGGTATAGACGACGGTGACCGATGCGCCGGAGTGCAGCCAGCCGTAGCCTTCCCAGAGGGCAAAGTAGGCATCCTGGGGCGTGCCGGTGTGGGCGGTGAGCACGCGGGCCAGCAGGCTCCGCTGGGTGGGGTCAAGGATGCCGGGCCGCGGGTCAGCCGCGTCCCAGTAACCGCCCCGATACACCGCGCCCGCCAGCGAGCCAGCCACCGAGGCCCATTGCATCCGGGGGTGCCAGCGGGTGCCCTGCTGCTCGGTGACGTCGCGCCAGCGCAGTTCGCTGAGGGTGCCCTCGCGCCAGAGCAGGACACGGTGGAAGATCCGGGCGTAGGCCTCGAAGAGGTGCGGCACGGTGGATTCCACGGTGCCCCGCCGGAGCCGTGCCGGTCCCGGCTGCCAGTACGGCGCCAGCTGTTCGGCAATCCATTGCCCCGCTTCGGGTGTGACGGCAGTTTTCCCCATGCCCCGATCCTAGTCCCGGCGTTCCCGTCGTTCCCTTCCCGCGGTTTCCTGCCGGGCGCCCTAGAAACAGGGCTGCGCCATAGAAACTGCGTTTCGCCGCAGAAGATTCGGCGGCGCTACCTAGTTTCGGCGGCGCAACGCCGTTTCCGTGGCGCGGATGACCGGCGGCTGACCGGCGGCTCACCGGTCCGCGGCCGCTCCCGTGCCTGCGGCAGTGATCCTCGCACAGCAATAGTGGAGATCGCCGTCGGGCTGAACCGTGTGTGAATCGTCCAGGCAACCGGTCAGCGCCCCGGCCAGCAGCGCCCCGTTGAGGGTGCAGACCACGTCGGCGTGATTGCGCGCCAGCCGGTGGAAGGGACAGTTGGGCAGCCGGTAGCCGCCGGCCCCGTCGGGTTCGGGGCTGTATCCGTTATTCCCCAGCACCTCTTCGATACCGGCGGCCGCGGCACCCATCCGGGCCCCGGCGTCGAACGCCACCCGCGCCAGCGCATCGTTGATGGCGGACCCCTCGGCCGCGGACTGTTCGATCGCCTGCGCCATCAGCGACGCCGCCAGCCCGTAGTGCCGCTCCGGGACCGAAGCTGACACCTCCTCCCGCGACGCGCGGTAGAGCCGGGAGGGCCGCCCGGACCCCGGACCGGACCGGCCTGAGAGCTTCCGGAACTCGCTCTCGACCAGGCCGGCCGCGCTGAGCTTGGCCAGCTGGAAGGCCGTGCTGCTGCGCGGAATCGCCAGGGAATCGGCCAGCTGGTCCCGGCTCATGGCTGCGCCCGAGCGCTGCAGCAGCCCATAGATGGCGCGGCGCTGGGGATCACCGAGCAGGGCCACCGCGTCCACGTCTCCGATACCAGCCATCCCGCCCTCCTGCACCCAAAAACCCGAATGTGAACCCACACCGAACCCGAACGTAGCCTGATCCGGTTTGCTTGACATACCGAGTGTGCGCTTCTAAAGTCAAGAAAACAATATTTAGAAGCGAGGAACCCATGAGCACCATGCTGGAATCGACAGTGAGTTCCTCCGCCGTCGTCTTCCCGGCCGGGCCGGTGCCGGCGATCGATACCGCCGCGGCCGAGGAAGCGGTGGCATCCCTGCTCTCGGCGCTGGGCCAGGATCCCGCGAACCCGCACCTGTCGGACACTCCCCGCCGGGTGGCGGCGGCGTTCGCGGAGCTGCTGACTCCACGGCCGGCCGCCTGGACCAGCTTTCCCAATGAGGAGGGCTACAGCGGCCTGGTTCTGGTGAAGGACATTAACTTCACCTCGCTGTGCCAGCACCACCTACTGCCGTTCCGCGGCGTCGCCCATCTGGGCTACCTGCCGGGCAGCCGGCTGTTCGGGCTCTCCAAACTGGCCCGCGGGGTGGAGCACTTTTCCCGCCGACTGCAGGTCCAGGAGCGCCTCACCCAGCAGTTGGCCGACTGGCTTGAGCTGACTCTTGAGCCCCGCGGCGTCGGAGTTGTCCTCGAGGCCGAGCACTTGTGCATGTCCATCCGCGGCGCACAGACTGGCGGTACCACCACACTGACCTCGGTTTTCACCGGCGACCTTGAACCGGCCGGCCCGCTGCGCGGCCAGTTCCCCCACCAATAGCAGTCCGCGAGGACGGCGCAACCTACGGAAAAGAGTGCAGATGTCCACCGAACAGCTGGTCATCATTGGAGCAGGCCTGGCCGGGGCGACGGCGGCGGCAACCTTGCGCGCGGAGGGTTTCGGCGGGGAGGTGGTGCTGATCGGCAACGAGGGCCGCACCCCGTACCTCCGGCCCCCGCTGTCAAAGGGCTACCTTGCGGGAAAGGACAGTGAGGAATCCCTTCTTCCTTACCCCGAGGCCTGGTACGCCGAAAACAACATCCGGCTGGAACTCAGCGACCCCGCGGTCGCCCTTGATGCCGGGACGCGCACGGTCACCCTGGCCAGCGGTGCCACGGTTCCCTACAGCAAGCTCCTGCTCGCCACCGGCGCCAGCCCGCGGCACCTGGGCTTCCCGGGCGCGGACCTGGCGGGCGTGCACGTGCTGCGCACCGTCGAGCAGAGCCGCGCCCTGCATGCCGAGCTCGCCGCGGGCGGGCGGAACGTGGTGATGGTCGGTTCCGGCTGGATCGGCATGGAAGTCGCCGCCACGGCACGCCAGCTCAGCAACGAAGTCACCCTGATCGGGCTGGAGGAGGTTCCGCTCAGCGCGGCGCTGGGGGATAAACTCGGAGCGGTCTTCGCTGCCCGCCAGGAGGAGGAGGGCGTGCGGTTCGTGCTCCCCGCTTCGGTGTCCTCCGCCACCGCCGGTGCCGACGGCCACGTGAGCGCCGTCGTGACCAGCACGGACGTGACCCTCCCTGCCGACGTCGTGGTGGTCGCGGCGGGCGTCGTGCCGAACACGGCGCTCGCCGAGGCCGCGGGACTGGAGCTGCGCAACGGCATCGTGGTGGATGCCGGGCTGCGCACCAGCGACCCGGACATCTTCGCCGCAGGGGACGTGGCCAACGCGCTGCATCCGACCACCGGGGAACACGCCCGAAGCGAGCACTGGGCCAACGCCATCGCCAGCGGGGCCGCCGCCGCCCGCTCCATGCTGGGGGCCAAGGTGGCCTTGGACGAGATACCCTACTTCTACACCGACCAGTTCGACCTGGGCATGGAGTATTCCGGCTTCGCCGCCTGGACCAAGGACGCGGAGGTGGTGATCAGGGGCAGCCTGGACTCCTACGAATTCGTCGCCTTCTGGCTGCGCGCCGGCGCCGTGGTCGCCGGCATGAACGTCAACGTCTGGGACGTCCAGGACGCCATCAAGGAGCTGACCAGGTCCGGCCGCACCGTTGACCCGGGCCGGCTGGCGGATACCGCGGTTCCGCTGGGGGAGGTTTGATGGAGGGGGTGATCACCGGCCCGCAGGCCGGGACAGCCAACGACGCCGCCCCGTTTTTCACCCCGGAGCTGCTGCACCCGGTGCACGACTTCGGCCCGCGCACCATCGATTTCCGCCGGCAGGTGGCGGTCATGGCGATCATCAACCGGACACCGGATTCCTTTTACGACGGCGGCCGGACGTTCGCGCTTAAGGCGGCGGTGGCCGCGGCGCTGCGGGCGGCGGACGACGGCGCTCACTGGGTTGATATCGGCGGTGTCCCCTTTGCGCCGGGGCCGGCCCTGAGCGCGCAGGAGGAATGCGATCGGGTCCTTCCCGTGGTCAGGGCGGTGGCCGAGGCCTCCGATGTGATCATTTCGGTGGACACGTTCCTGCCCGAGGTGGCCAGCCGCTCCCTTGCCGCCGGCGCCCACGTCATCAATGACACCACCGGGCTCTCGCACCCCGATCTGGCCCGGGTCGTCGCCGACGCCGGCGCGCACCTGGTGCTCACCCACAGTCTGGCCGCGCCGCGGACCGCGTACCCGCGGCCGCAGTACCGGGACGTGGTGCGGGAGGTTGCGGAGTTCCTGGCGCGGCGGACCGAGCTGGCCATGGACCTGGGGCTCGGAGCCGGACAGCTGATCATCGACCCGGGGCATGACCTGAACAAGAACACCATCCACTCGCTGGAAATCACCCGCCGGTTCAGGGACATTGCCGCCCTGCCGTTTCCGGCGCTGGCCGCCGTGTCGAACAAGGACTTCATCGGCGAGACGCTGGGCACCGCGAAGTCCGAGCGGCTGGAGGGCTCGCTGGCCGCGGCGGTCATCAGCATCCTCGGCGGTGCCCGGATCGTGCGGATGCACAACGTGGCCGCCGCCGTGGCCGCCGTCCGGATGACGGAGGCGGCACTCGGCTGGCGGGCCCCCATCCGGCTCAGGCACAACATGGGGGACGCGAACACCCCCGACGGCCTGTGAGCCGGTGGCCGGCATGACCGGCATCGGGCGGGTCTTCCCGACGCCGGTGCCGGCGGCCACCGACGAGGAGCTGCTGAGCTGGTACGCGCCGCCGGAGTCCGGGCGCCCCTGGCTGAGCTTTAATTTCGTTGCCAGCCTGGATGGCGCGGCCACCGTCCGGGGCCGTTCGGGCGGCCTCGGCAATCCCTCCGACCAGCGCGTCTTTGCCCTGCTGCGCCGGCATGCGGATGCAGTGCTCGTCGGGGCCGGAACTGTCAGGGCTGAGGGCTATGCCGGTGAACTGGTCGATGCCGCGGCCCGGCAATGGCGGGTGGATCACGGAAAGCCGGCCCATCCGACACTGGTGATCGTATCCGGCTCCCTGGACTTGGACCCGCGGTCTGACCTTTTCCGCGACGCCCCGGCCCGACCGCTCCTCGTCACCGTCTCCGATGCCCCGCTCGGGCGCCGCCGGGCCCTGGAGCCGGTGGCCGACATCATGGACTGCGGTACCCGGGAGCTGGTGCCGCAGGCCGTGCTGGACGGACTCGCCGGCCGCGGCCTGCGGGCCCTGCACTGCGAGGGCGGCCCGCACCTGTTCGGGTCCTTCCAGGATGCCGGGCTGGTGGACGAACTGTGCCTGACCCTGGCCCCGGCGCTGGCCGGCGGATCGTCCCCCCGGATCGCCGCCGGCAACCCCGCCGCGGCCGAGCTGCACGGCATGGAGCTCGCCCACATCCTCTCCTCCGGCAGCATGCTGTTCCTGCGTTACCTGGCCTCCGGTCTCAGCCGGCCCGCCC
>JBIOFK010000115.1:0-7931 GCA_044447065.1 Actinomycetales bacterium
GGAATGCCAGCAGCACCCTGCTCAACCTCCCGGGCGGAGTGTTCCTGCTCGTGCTGGCGGGTCTGGTCACCGCGGGGATCGGCGTGTACTTCCTGGTCAAGGGCGTCCGGCAAAAATTCCGGGACGACATCACCCTTCCCCGCGGGTCCGCGGAACGGGCGGTGGTGGCCCTGGGGATCCTCGGCTACGTGGCCAAGGGCGTCGCCATTGTCACGGTCGGCGTCCTGCTGGTCATCGCCGCCGTGAAGGTCAACCCGAGCGACGCCGCGGGCCTGGACGGAGCGCTGAAATCACTCGTGGCGCTGCCCTTCGGACAGCTGATCCTGCTGGCCGTCGGCGTCGGCTTGATCGCTTACGGCCTCTACAGCTTCGCCCGGGCCCGGCTGGCGCGCCTGTAGCTGCACGGCCCGTAGCTCGCCGGAGCGACGGCGGGTCCCGCCGCAGCTACGCGCCACAGAAACCAGCGCGCGCCGCCGAATTTTCCGCGGCGCAATCGAGGTTTCCGTGGCGCACGCTACTCTGGCCGGCGCGATGCGGGGCCCCGGGTTCCGATCGTCGGGGGCGCCCGGACCCGGACGATGACTTGCCAGCGGGCGCCGTGCCCCTGAGCTTTGCCCGCGAGCTGCCGGTGCAAAAGCGGGGACGGCTGGTGTAGCGTGCCGATATGGCTATCGCAGGGTTTCCAGGTTTCGTTATTGACTGCCCCGATCCGGACGCCCTCGCGGCGTTCTACGGCGCGCTGCTCGGCTGGCAGGTCAAGGCCGACGGCGACTGGGCCGAGATCCGCCCCGAGGACGGCAGCAACTGCATCTCGTTCCAGCGCGTGGCGGACTACCGGGCGCCCGAGTGGCCCGGCCAGTCGGTGCCGCAGCAGATGCATCTGGACCTGATGGTGCGGGACCTCGATGCGGGCGAGGCTGAGGCGATCGAGCTCGGTGCCAGCAAGGCGGAGGTCCAGCCCGGCATCAGCTTCCGGGTGTTCCTCGACCCGGCCGGCCATCCGTTCTGTCTCTGCTCCGGCTAAGGCACACCGGCGCCGGCGAAACCGGATAGCGCCGTAGAAACCGTCATACGCCGCGGAAATTTCCGTGGCGCATGACGGTTTCTACGGCGCACAACCGTTTGTGTGGCGCGACCCGACGGCGGCGGCCTACTTCCGCACGAACGTCACCCAGGTGAACCCACCGGGCGCCACGGAAACCCGGCCGGAATGGTCGGAGCCGTTGCTGTCATGGCCCGCCCGCACCGGACGGCCGGAGGAATCGAAGGACTGCTGGGAGAGCGTGTACCCCTTCGGCACGTCGACCCGGGTCTCGGTGGTTCCCGGAGCCGCGGAGACATACAGGGTCGAATCCCCGCCGGCACCGGAGACGGACACCGTGGAGATCTGCGGCTGGAGCAGCAGCGCGTCGATGGAGGCCGGACCGTTGCTGCGTCCGACGACGGCAGTCGAACCGCGGGTGCCTGGCAGCGCGCGGTCCAGCGCAAACGGATACAGGATCCCCGGCACCGGCGTCACGCCCTGCGCTCCCGCGCCGCCGTTGGCCGTTGAGCCGAGCACCGTCCGGCCGGCGGTCCACGCCGTGCTGCCGGACGGGGCAATGACCCGGTTCACTATCGGAAACACATTCCGCGCCTGATCGGACGCGGGAACCGGGATGGACACGGATCCGCCGGCGTTCAGCGCAACGTATGCCCCGCCGGAGATATTCGCCTCACCGGTCCAAGCCCCGCCGGCCGGGGTCACCACGGAACCGCCGGTCACGGTGCCGGATTCCGCCTCCACCACGGAGAGCCCGTGCGTGGAAACGGTGTGGCTGATCCCGAGCGCCTCGGCCTTGAGCTGCGGGTTCGCATCCAGGGTGAGCATGGTCAGCAGAGTGTGGATGGTCGATTCCGCGCCGGAGTTGGGGTTGACCCGGCCGTCGGTCTCAATCCCGTCGATCGCCGTCCCGGTCGCCGGGTTGTACGCCGGAACGCCGGCCCGGTTGGCGCCGAAGAACCAGCCGGCCGCCACCGCCGCCACGTCCAGCAGGCCGGGTGCGTTAGCGGCCTTCGCCGTCGCCACCAGGGATTCCACCCGGGAATCGGCGCCGTAGGCTATCTGCGCCTCGCCGGGCACCGGGCTCCAGGAGTTGTCCGGTCCGCCGGCGGCCAGCAGCTGCGGGGTGAACCCGGCCGAGTCCTTCACGGCCGCGCCCAGTAGGTCGGGCCGGTGCAGCACGGTGGCGGCGGTCGCGACGGCGGCCGGAGCCAGCCCGCCCCACGCGTGCCACAGGGACTGCGTCGTCACGGAGGGCATGATCGCCCCAAACGGCCAGGTCTTGGTGGAGCCGGAGGACATGTCGGCGATGCCCTCGCTCAGTTTCCGCAGCGCCTCGGTGGCCGCGCCGTCGCCGGGAGCGGCCTTCGCATAAGCGGACAGTCCCAGCACGGCCTCACCGGAGGCGTCCGCGCCGCCGGTGATCAGCCAGCCGGGAACCCGGACGCCGTCGGCGACGTCGAACTGGCCGTAGCGGGACAGCGACTGCCGGTTCAGCGACGCCAGTGCTAGGTGCATCCGGTCCTGCAGGAAGGAGGCGAAGGCCGGGTCGGCGGTCTTGAACGCGGCGTAGCCCTCACCGAGCGCCCACACGGTCCGGGCCAGCCAGTAGGACTCGGCGGAGTCGGAGGGATCGGGCAGTTCCTTGGGGATGGCGCTGGGGTTCAGGGTCCCGTCGGACTGCTGCCACAGGACCACGTTTCCGGCGTTGGGTCCGGTGGTGGTCTGCAGGTAGGTCAGCGAGCGCAGCACCTGGAGGGCGTGCTCGCGGCTGGCGGCGCTGCCGGTCTGCTGCCAGTCGCGCAGGTACACCACGGCGGTGCGGGCAATGTCGTCGGCGTTGAACGCCCCCTGGCTCCAGTGGCCGGTGGCCGGATCCTGCGCGCCGCCGCCCACGCGGGTGTAGCTGCCGTCGGCGTTCTTGTTCGCGTAGGTCCACGGCGCCTGCGCTGCGGGGTGCTGGGCCAGCTGGTAGGTCGTGTGCCCCGGGACCGGCGTGAGCGGGACGGTGTCCAGCAGGAAATTCAGGTGCGCCAGGTTGGTCAGCGGGGCGGACGACGACGGCGCGGACAGCACGGGCGCGCCGCTCCCCTGCGCCTGGGGTGCAGCGGGCGCGGGACCCGGCGGGGCGGCCACGGCGGACCCGGTCCCGACCAGGAGCATCGACAGGGCGGCCGCGATGGCCACTGGCGTGGAGAACTTTGAACGGACAACACTGTGCGTCATGGCATGCTCCTGGGGACTGGGAAGAGAAGGAACTGGGTAAATGGGGTGGCGGGGACCGGGAGTGGGAACCGGAGGGGGCACCGAAGCTGGAACCGGCGTGGGAACCGGAGCGCAGACCGCCGCTGCGGCCGTTGGTAGGGCCGGCCGGGAAAGGGGGACCCGGCCGGCCCGGACTGTGGGTTAGGTGTGGTCGAGCCTGGCCACTCCGATTTTGGAATCGGCCATGCCGTAGAAGACGAACAGCTGGCCGTTGATCTCCTCGATGGCGGTCGGGAAGACCACGTTCGGCACGATCCCGGACCGCTCGTCCTCGGTTTCCGGGGCGAGCAGGGGTTCGGAGCTGCGGGCGATCACCGTGGACGGGTCGTCGGCGTCCAGGATCATCGCGGCAGCGGCGTAGTTGACGCCCTGCTGCTGGGCGAAGTCCGACTTCGCCAGCGCGCCGGAGACGCCGTGGTGGATCAGCAGCCAGCCCTCGGGCACGCGCAGCGGGGCCGGGCCGGCACCGATCTTCAGCGCCTCGAAGGGGAACTCGCTCAGCGCCACGAGGCGGTGCTTGGCCATGTGCACCAGGTTCCGCAGGTCCCGCTCCACCTCGGCGACCGGGACGTAGGAGATCCAGATGCCCGGCCGGTTGTCGGTGATGGTGGCGGGCAGGTGCTCGCCCTCCCCGTCTCGGACCCAGCCTAGGTCCCACATCGGCCGGTGCAGCATCGCATAGGACGGCACCCCGTCCGGGTCGTTGACCGGCTCCGGGAAGAACACCGCGTCCTTGTTCGGGAACAGGTTCAGGTCCATGGACAGCTCGGCCTGGTACTCGAAGAAGCACGGGCCCATCCGGGTCCAGCTGCGCAGGTCCTCGGAGTGCGCGAACGCCAGCCGGGGCCCGAGCGGACCGTAGGCGACATAGGTCATCAGGTGCTTGCCGAGCGAGGGCACCCACGTGGTGCGCGGGTCCTCGGTGCCGGCATTCTGCAGGCCGCGTTCCCAGCCCTCATCCGGGGCCAGCACCATACCCTCGCGCTGCACGGAGGCGGGGACGCCGTCGTCGTCCATGATCACCTTGGCGAGGCCAACCCGGGAGACGTTCCCGGTGGCCACCAGCCGCGGCAGCAGGTAGAGCTGGCCGTCGGGGCCATACCCGCTGGCCGGATTGAGCACACCCTCGGCCTCGAAGTCGTTGCCCTCCTCCGGCGTCATGATCACCCCGGCACGGGTGAGGGTGTAAGGCACGGTCGGCAATGCTGGGGAAGTCATAGGGTTAGCCCTTTACGCTGGATCCGATATTGGAGGAAATGAACTGGCGCTGGAAGAAGATGAACAGCGCGACGGCGGGCGCGGCCAGCACGCACGCACCGGCCAGAATGGCGCCGTACGGGTTGGTCGCCGTGGAGGCAATGTTGGAGATGTAGTTGGCCAGCGAGACGGCCAGCGGCTGCAGCGACTGGTCCTTGGTGACCAGGAACGGCCACAGGAACTCGTTCCACGGGCCGATGAAGGTCAGCAGGACCGCCGTGACAATGGCCGGGCGGACCAGCGGAATGGCGATCTGCCACAGGATCCGGAACTCGCTGGCCCCGTCGATCCGGGCCGCCTCGAACAGGGTGGAGGGCAGCTGCATGAAGTACTGCCGGAACACGAACACCGCGGTTGAATTGATGGCGAACGGCAGGATCATGCCCAGGTAGTTATCGCCCAGGCCGTAGTCGCGCACGATCATCACGTAGAGCGGGATCAGCAGCAGCTGGAACGGGATCATCTGCACCAGCAGCATCATTCCGAACACCACGCCGCGGCCGCGGAACTGCATCTGCGCCAGCGCATAGCCGACCAGCAGTCCGAAGACGACCGTCGCCAGGATCACGCCGCCGGTGAAGATGCCCGAATTCAGCAGCCCCTTAAACAGGTTGATGGAGCCGTTGATGCTCGTGTAGTTAGCGCCCGTGAGGTTGCCCGGGCTGGGGAAAGCGCCGCCCACGGAGGTGTTCGGAGAGGTCTGCAGCGAGCCGATCAGCATGTAGTAGAACGGGAAGAGGAACACGAAGGCGCCCAGGGCCAGCAGGATAAAGCTGCCGATGCCCAGGTTGCGGCGCTTTTCAACGGCGCCCTCCCCGCCTGCCTTCCTGGTCCGGATCCGCTTGGTGCGGGACCGCCCGGTGCCGGGGCCCTGCTGTCCGGCGGTTTCCGGCCCGGCGCGCTCCGGGTCCGGGCCCTCGGGTCCGGTGCCCGGGGCACGGGAGTTGGTGGCGGTCATCTCATTCCTCCCCTGCTTTGCCGCCCACGAGGCGGTTCTGGATCAGGGCGATCAGCAGGACGCCGATCACCAGCACCACGCCCAGCGCGGCGGCCACGTCCGGATTGCCCTGCAGGATGCCCTTCTGGTACATCAGGAACACCGGCGAGGTGGAGGCCCCGTCCGGTCCGCCGCCGGCGGTGAGCAGGTACGGCTCGGTGAACAGGTTGGCTCCGGTGATGGTGGCCAGCAGGGTCACCAGCACGCTGGCCGGGCGCACGCCGGGAACGGTGATGTTCCAGAACTGCACCCACTTGTTGCCGCCGTCCACGGACGCTGACTCGTACAGCTCCTCGGGAATGTTCTGCAACGCGGCCAGGTAGAGCAGGATGAAGAATCCGAGCTGCTTCCAGGTCACGTACAGCGCCACGGTCGGCATGGCCAGCCAGGAGTTCACCAGCCAGGACGGGTTCGGCGCCAGCGGGCCGAGGATCGAGTTGACCAGGCCGCCCTGCTGGAACAGGAACAGCCAGACGCCGATCACGGCCACGCTGGCGGTGACGTACGGCACGTAGTAGCTGACCCGGAAGAACGTCCTGGCCCGGATGACCCGGTTCAGCGCGTTGGCGAGCACCAGGGAGAGCACCACTGTCAGCGGCACGTTGATCACGAGGAACACCAGGATGTTCTCGAAGGACCGCTGCACCGCCGGGTCCGAGAGCACCGTGACGTAGTTGTCGAAGCCCACGAAGGGCCGCGGCACCTCCACGCCGGGGGCGGTGAAGAAGAACCGGTGGAAGGAGATCCAGACTGCGTAGCCCAGCGGGTACGCCAGCACGGCCAGGATGAAGATCACGTACGGGGCGCTGAAGAGCAGGCCGAGCGGCTGCTTACCGAACAGCCGGAACTTCTGCTTGATCTCCGGCCGGGCGGGGCGGCGACGCAGGCTCCGGCCGGTGCGGGCCGACGACGGCGCCCCCTCCTCCGGGGGCACCGGCGGGCCGGCGGACTCCCGGCGGGGAGGGCCGCCCTTAGCGGAATGGATGGACACGGCCGCTCACGCTACTTCTGCGCCGCGAGCTGGTTGATCTTGTCCGCGGCACCCTTGAACGCGTCGTCGATGCTCTGGTTGTTGAAGATCACTGACTTGTTCCACGCGTCCCGGAAGGTCTGCCAGATCTGCACCGAGTTATTGACGTTCGGGACCTCGACGGTGCGGCTGGCCTGGTCGGCGAACTGCTTGTACAGCGGGTTGGCGGTGAAGTAGTCGGCGTAGGTGGTGGTCAGGTCCTTGCGCATCGGCATCTGCCCGGTTTCGGAGAGCAGCTTGCCGTCCTCATCCTTGCTGGTGGCGAACTTCAGCACGTCCCAGGCGGTTCCCTGGTTCTTGCAGGCGGAGTAGATGGCCACGTTCTTGGCGTCGGAGAAGGTGTAGGACTTGTCCTGCGGCTGGGCGGCCGGGATCGGGACGGCGCCGAAGTTCACCTTGCCCTTGTAGGAGGCGATGGCCCACGGTCCGGCCAGGGCCATGGCGGCCTTGCCCTCGGCGAAGGAGTCACCCGTGTAGACCTCCTTGGAGGCGAGGTTCTCCTTGTACAGGGTCTGGAACATGGTGGCGACCTGCTTGCCCTGGTCCGTGTCGAAGGTGGCCTTGCCGTTTTCGATCAGCTGCTTGCCCTGGGTGTTGGCGGCGTAGAACGGGTAGAAGTCGAACCAGGACTGGAAGTAGTCACTGGCCGGGGACGGCCAGAGAGCCTTCGGCGCCGCGCCGGACTTCACGATGGTGCGGGCCGCGTCCAGCAGCTGGGACTGGGTGCCCAGCTTCGGGTTCTCCGGGTCCAGCCCGGCGGCCTTGAACTCGTCCTTGTTGTAGAACAGCACCACGGGGTTGGACTTCCAGGGCAGCTGGTAAAAGTGCCCGTCGGCGGACTTGTACTGGTTGGCCAGGTCGCCGGTGCGGTCCTGGATGTACTGGGCGCCGCCAGGGAAGGAATCCAGCGGCACCAGGCCGCCCTGCTTCTGGAACTGCGGCACGGCCACGGGGGCGGTGTTGAAGACCAGGCACGGCGCGGTGCCGGCCGTGATGGCGGCGCCGATGGTCTCCTCGGAACTCTTGCCGGCGGGGATCTCCTGGCCGGTGATCTGCTCGTTGGGGTGGGCGGAGTTCCAGGAGGCGACCATCTCCTGGCCCCACTTCACCTCGAAGGCGTTGTTGGAATACCAGATCTTGATCGGTCCCTTGGCGGTGAGGGCCGAGGACGCGGCGGTGCTGCCCCCGCCGCCGCCGCAGGCCGCGAGCACGGTGGTGCCCATCAGCGCGGCCGCCGCCATCGAGAGGATGCGGATAGTGGTTTTCGAACGTGAACGCTTCATTGCGACTCCTTGAATGAGTGGGACGGCGGTAGGGATGCGGGACGGTGGGGATGGGGA
>JBIOFK010000116.1:0-7839 GCA_044447065.1 Actinomycetales bacterium
CGCGCTACGCGCTGGGCAGGATTGCCCTGGCCGAGCTCGACGGCACCGTGTGGGAACTGTGCCAGGACGTGCGGTCGTTGGCCGGGCTGATGCACGAGCTCCCCCCGGACCAGCCCCGCAGGCACCTGATCCTGCGCGCGCTGGAACGGATGATGGACAGCATGGACCCGGAGGATGTTGCCGGTACGGCGGCCGCCGGGCGCAGGGAGCTGGCCGGGGTGCTGGCCAGCCCGGCCGCGGCCTCAGCCCACACGCTGGTGGCCACCGGGCATGCCCACATTGATTCCGCCTGGCTCTGGCCGGTGCGCGAAACGATCCGCAAGTGCGCCAGGACGTTTTCGAACGTGGTGGCACTGATGGACGCCGATCCGACGTTCATCTTTTCCTGTTCCTCCGCCCAGCAGCTGGCCTGGATGAAGGAGTTCTATCCGGACTTGTTCGGCCGCATCCAAGCGAAGGCCGCGGCGGGGCAGTTCGTTCCGGTCGGAGGTATGTGGGTGGAATCGGACACGAACATGCCCGGCGGGGAAGCCCTGGCCCGGCAGTTCGTCGAGGGGAAGGGATTCTTCCGCACCGAATTCGGCGTGGACTGCCGGGAGACCTGGCTGCCGGATTCCTTCGGCTACTCCGCCGCGCTGCCGCAGATCGCCGCCGCGGCCGGAATGGAGTGGTTCCTCACCCAGAAACTCTGCTGGAACCAGACGAACCCGATGCCGCACCACACCTTTCTCTGGGAGGGCATCGATGGCACCCGGCTGTTCACTCACTTCCCGCCGGTGGACACCTACAACTCCGACCTGCCTGCCTCCGAGCTGGCCCACGCCGAGCGCAACTACCGCGAGCACGGCCGCGGCACCATGTCCCTGCTGCCGTTCGGGTACGGCGACGGCGGCGGGGGACCCACCAGGGAGATGCTGGCCGCTGCCCGCCGCGCCGCCGATCTTGAGGGCTCGCCGCGCGTGGAGATCGGCACCGCGCAGGGCTTCTTCGAACGGGCGGCCGCCGAATACGCCAGCCCGCCGGTCTGGCTGGGGGAGATGTACCTGGAACTGCACCGCGGTACGTACACCTCCCAGGCCAATACCAAGCTGGGAAACCGGCGCAGCGAACACCTGCTGCGCGAGGCCGAGCTGTGGGCCGCGACCGCGGCGGTGCGGCTCGGCGCCGCGTACCCGGCCGCGGACCTGAAACGGATCTGGCGGCTGGTGCTGCTGCAGCAGTTCCATGACATCCTGCCCGGCAGCGCCATCGCCTGGGTGCACCACGACGCGGAGCGGAACTACGACGCCATTGCGGCCGAGCTGTACCCGATGATCACCGCCGCCGTGCACGCGCTCGCGGGCGAGGGCGAGGTGCCGATGCTGGTCAATGCCGCCCCGCACGAACGCTCCGGGGTGCCGCCGCTGTCCATCGCCGCACCCTCGCTGCCGGATGCTCCGGTCCAGGTCGCTGCCCTGGACGGCGGCTACGTCCTGGACAACGGAATTCTTCGGGCCGTGATCGACGCCAGCGGACTGGTGACCTCGCTGATGGACTATGCCACCGGGCGGGACGCGATTGCTCCCGGCGCCGCGGGCAACCTGCTCGAACTGCACCGGGACCATCCCAACGCCTGGGACGCGTGGGACATCGACGAGTTCTACCGGCACAATGTCACCCGGATCACCGAGGCGCGGTCGGTGACGCTCGGACGGATCGGCTGGGACACCGCCGTCGTCGTCGAACGTCTGGTGGGCAACTCCCCGCTTACCCAACGCATCTGCCTGGCGGCCGGCTCGCCGTCGCTGAGCATCCAGACGGTGGTGGACTGGCAGGAGAGCGAAAAGCTGCTCAAGCTCGGGTTCCCGCTGGACGTGCGCGCCGCCGCGTCCGCCGCGGAGACGCAGTTCGGCCATGTTTTCCGGCCCACGCACACCAACACGTCCTGGGAGGCGGCGAAATTCGAGATTTGCGCGCACCGCTGGATCCACGTGGCGGAGCCCGGCTACGGAGTGGCGATCTCGAATTCGAACACCTACGGGCACGACGTGACACGCAGCGTCCGCGAGGCCGATGGAGGCACGACGACGACGGTGCGGCTGTCGCTGCTGCGCGCCCCGAAGTCGCCGGACCCGCTGACCGACCAGGGGCCGCACGGCTTCTGGGTCACGATCCGGCCCGGAGCCTCCATCGCGGATGCGGTCGAGGAGGGCTACCGGACCAACATCGAGGCGGTCCGGGTGCGCGGGGCGGCCCCGGTGGAACCGCTGCTCACCGTCTTCAACGCCGCCCTGGTGATCGAGGCGGTGAAACTGGCCGAGGACGGCTCAGGCGACGTGGTGGTGCGGCTGTACGAGTCATTGGGGGAGCGCTCCACCGGGCTGGTGCGGGCCAATTTCCCTGTCGCTTCGGTGGCGGTGACGGACCTGCTGGAGGACGCCGTCGACGTGCCGGCCGGGATCGTGCTCGGCACCGACTCCGTGGAGCTCACCCTGCGGCCGTTCCAGTTGGTCACCCTCCGCTTCCGCCGCACCCAACTGGGTCGCAGTTAAGGCAGTTATGGGCGCCCCATGGGTGCGTTATCTGCGACCTACTTGGGTGCGGCGGCGCTACGGTGTGGCCTGGTCGGTGTCCGTGCGGGGTTCCGCGAGCCGCGAGACGTAATGTTCCATCCGCCGGTCCGGCACCAGCCAGATCAGGGCCACCACGGTGTACGCCCCCACCCCGGCCAGCGGGTGGACCAGGGCCAGGCCCAGACCGGTGAGGTAGATCAGCGGCGACACCTTTCCCTTCCAATCCCTTCCGAGGGCGTGGGCCAGGGCGCCGTTGGGGCCCTGCTGGCGGATCAGTGCCGTCTGCAGCACGAAGAACGCGATCGCCGCGAGCAGGAGGTTCACGCCGTAAACCAGGACCGGAACCCGGACCAGTCCCGCTTCGTCCATCCACCGGGTGGTGAACGGAAAAAGGGAGAGCCAGAACAGCAGGTGCAGGTTGGCCCAGAGGATCGCCCCGTTCACCCGGCCGGCAAGCTGCAGGAGGTGGTGGTGGTTGTTCCAGTAAATGCCCACGTAGACGAAACTAAGCAGATAACTGAAAAATGTCGGCAAGACGGCGACCAAGCCGGTCCAGGTTGGCTCCTGCGGTGTCCGCAGCTCCAGCACCATGATGGTGATGACAATCGCCAGGACGCCGTCGCTGAACGCCTCGAGACGGTTCTTGTTCATAACGCCCTCCGGGTCCGAGCCAGCACTGACGAAAGCCACACCGCATTACCCGTCCGGCCGAGCCCGGATCTTTGTGGAGTGTTGGTAACAACGCCCTCATACCATTGACCCGGAGATAAGTCAAAACTACATTGAAACTGACCCCCCAATTTCAGGGAGCCGCCACTAATAGGAGGTTGTTCTCAATGAAGAAATGGACGCGCTGGCAGGACTGGGTGGCTATCATCGCAGGCCTGGTTGCGGCACTGTCAACGATTTGGCTCAAGCAAGCGGGTGCGTCGACAGCGCTGATGATGGTCTTCGGCATCCTGTTGATCGTTTGCGGAGCGATCAACCTGGCTGTCCCCGGACAGCCGATCGTGGAATACGCGCAGGCCGCCGTCGGGCTGGTGCTGTTCCTGTCTCCGTGGCTCGGATCGTTCGCCACGCAGATGGGAGCCGCCTGGTTCTCCTGGATCTGCGGAGCGGTAGCGGTGATTGTCACGGCCGCGGCGATCAAGCCCAGCACGGAAGTCCGGCACCAAAGGATCATGCCTTCGCACTGATCCGCAGCGATAGGTCTGGGGCGGCCGGATACCGGTCGCCCCACACTTATGCCCCCAAGTAGGTCGCAGTTAAGGTCGTTGGGAGGGCCCGAAACGACCTTAACTGCGACCCAGTTGGGTTAGAGGTCGTGCAGGAGCCGTTGCACGAACAGCTGGGTGCGGGCTTCCTTGGGGGCCCGGAGAACCTCCTGGGCGGGGCCGCGTTCGACGACGACGCCACCGTCCATGAAGACCACCTCGTCCGCTGTCTGCCGGGCGAAGGCGAGTTCGTGCGTGACGATCACCATGGTCCAGCCGTCGTCGGCCAGTTCCTTGATGACCGCCAGCACGTCGCCCACCAGCTCGGGATCCAGGGCCGACGTTGGCTCGTCGAAGAGCAGCAGCTGCGGCTTCAGCGCCAGTGCCCTGACGATTCCGACCCGCTGGGCCTGGCCGCCGGAGAGCTCGAACGGGTACGCGTCCCGCTTGTCGGACAGGCCGACCCGCGCCAGCAGTTCCTCGGCCTCCGCCACCACGTCCGCCCGCGGGCGCTTATGCACCTGCAGCGGGCCTTCGATGATGTTTTTCAGCACCGTCATGTGCGGAAAGAGGTTGTACTGCTGGAACACCATGGCGCTGCGGTCCCGCAGGGCCTCGATGGCCTTGCGGGGCACCGGCTTGGACCCGTCCGCCGAGCCGAAGTCGACGCTGGCATCCCCGATGGTGATCTGGCCGCCGTCGGGGGTTTCCAGCCCGTTCAGCGAGCGGAGCACCGTCGTTTTCCCCGACCCGGACGGGCCGATCAGCGCAACCACCTGCCCGCGCGGAACCTCCAGGTCGATGCCGCGGAGCACCACGTTGTCCCCGAATGCCTTGGTCAGTCCCCGCACGGAGAGGACGGGGGCGGTGCCGTCAGTGGGCGACATAGCGGTCCAACCTCTTTTCGAGCAGTGATTGTGCGCTGGAGAGCCCCAGGCAGATGACCCAGTACACGGCCGCGGCCTCCAGATACAGGATCATGAACTCCTGGCTGAACGCGGCCACCTGCTGGGCCTGGCGGAACAGCTCGGTGACCAGGATCAGCGACGCCAGCGAGGTGTCCTTGACCAGCGAGATGAAGGTATTGGACAGCGGCGGGACCGAGACCCGGGTGGCCTGCGGCAGGATGATCCGGACCAGGGACTGTCCCCTGGACATGCCGATCATGTGCGCCGCCTCCCACTGGCCCTTGGGCACGGAAAGGATGGCCGCCCGGATCACCTCGGCCGCATAGCCGCCGACGTTCAGGGAGAAGGCGATGATCGCGCTGGGCCACGGTTCCAGTTTGATCCCGAGGCTGGGCAGCCCGTAAAAGATCACGAAAAGCTGCACCAGCAGGGGCGTGCCGCGGATGATCGAGACGTAAAAGCGGCCGACGGCGGCGAGCACCGCGTTCCCGCTGATCCGCATCAGGGCGACGGCCAGCGCCAGGATCAGCCCCAGCACGAAGGACGCCAGGGTCAGCGGAATGGTGCCCTTGATGGCGCCGCCCACGATCGGGCCCAGCGAACTCCAGACGAGGTCCCAGTTGCTAGTCATGGCTCAGCCTAACCACGGGGCCGCCGCGCCGGGGGCCTACTTGGTCACGTCCGCGTCGAAGTATTTGGTGGAAATCTTGGCCAGCGTGCCGTCGGCCGCCAGGTCCGCCAGGGCCTTGTCGACGGCGTCGGTCAGTGCCGTGGCGCCCTTGCGCATGGCGATGGCGCTCTTGGACTTGTCGGTGGTCTCCGCGGCCACCTTCAGGCCGGAATCCTTGTTGGTCTTGACGTAGTCCAGGTAGGTGAGCTTGTCGTTGACGGTGGCGTCGACGCGGCCCTCCTTGAGCAGGGACACCGACTGGGCCCAGCCCTCCACGGCCTGCACGTTGGCGCCCGCGTCCTGGGCCACCTTGAACCAGTTGCTCGTCAGCGACTGGGCCGTGGTCTTGCCCTTCAGGTCCGCGATCGAGTGGATGTCGTTGTTGTCGCTCTTGGTGACCACCACGCCCGGGGAGACCGTGTAGGGGGTGGACAGGCTGTATTTGGCCTGGCGTTCGGGGGTGATGGAGATCTGGTTGGCGATCGCGTCGAAGCGCTTGGCGTCCAGGCCGGCGAAGATCCCGTCGAACTGGGTCTCCTGGAAGGAGGCCTTCACGCCGAGTTTGCCGGCGACCGCCTTCGCCACGTCCACGTCGAACCCGGTCAGGTCCCCGGCGCCGTTTTCGTGGTAGCTGAACGGCTTGTAGGTGCCCTCGGTGCCGAAGACGATCTCGCCCTTGGATTTCACGTCGCTCAGCGATGTGTCCCCGCCGGCGGCCGAGGAGGAGGGAGAGGACGCTCCCGTCGAGCAGGCTCCGAGGGTCAGGGAGATGGCGGCGACCAGGCCTACGATGCCAAAGCTGCGACGGTTCATGAGACTTCCTTACTTCCACGATGCTTCCGGGATGGCCGGCCTGCCGGGGTCGCCGGCGCCGCTCAGGCTGCGACACTACCAGCCGCGGCGCCGCAGGAAGCAGCTTCTATTTCGCCATGTTACGTCCCTGTGACGCGCACGACTTGACTCGGAACCGGCATCGGGAATATCGGCCAAACATCCGTTGTTGAGCCGAAGTGCGCCGGAGGAACTACGCTTGAACAGCGGAGAAACCGCACAATCTTGAGGAGAGCACCGCAGATGAGTATGGAAGGTGCAGCCTGGGGCTCGTTGTGGAGCTCGATGCGCTCGGACAAGAGCAGCAAGGGCATTTCGAAGGACACGCCCCGGCGGACGCTGGCGTTCGCGAAACCGTACAGCGGACGGCTGGCGGTCTTCGTGGTGCTCTCCGTGGCCTCGGCGATCCTGGCGGTGGCGACCCCGGTGCTGGCCGGCCACGTGGTGGACGCGATCGTGGCCCGGTCCGACGTGCAGGTCGTGATCAATCTGGCGCTGCTGATCGCGCTGGTCGCGGTGCTGGATGCCGGCTTCTCGCTGGTGATCCGCTGGATTTCGGCCAATCTCGGTGAGAGCGTGATCCTGGACCTGCGCACCTCGGTGTTCAACCACGTCCAGAAGATGCCCATCGCCTTCTTCACCCGGACCCGCACCGGCGCCCTGGTCAGCCGGCTCAACAGCGACGTCATCGGCGCCCAGCAGGCCTTCAGCGGAACCCTGTCCGGCATCGTCAGCAACTCCGTGGCCCTGGTCCTGACCCTGATCGTGATGCTCGGCAAATCCTGGCAGGTGACAGTCCTGGCCCTGGTCCTGCTGCCGGTGTTCCTGATCCCCGCCCGGCGGTTCGGCTCCCGGCTGGCGGGGATGCGGCGGGAAGCGGCGAACCTGAACGCGGACATGAGCACCCAGATGACCGAGCGTTTCTCCGCGCCCGGCGCCACCTTGGTGAAGCTCTTCGGCCGCCCGGCGGACGAGTCGCGCGAATTCACCAACCGCGCCCGCCGGGTCCGTGACATCGGCGTCCGCACCGCGGTCATGCAGTTCGTCTTCTTCACCGCGCTGATGCTGGTGTCCTCGCTGGCGCTGGCCCTGGTGTACGGCCTCGGCGGCTACTTCGCCATCCGCGGACCGCTGGCCGTGGGCGACGTCGTCGTGCTGGCGCTGCTGCTGACGCGCCTTTACGCCCCGCTCACGGCCCTGGCCAACGCGCGCGTGGACATCATGAGCGCCCTGGTCAGCTTCGACCGCGTCTTTGAAATCCTGGACCTCACGCCGCTGATCCAGGAAAAGCCGGACGCGCGTGAGCTGCCGCGCGGTCCGGTGGGGGTGGAGTTCGACGACGTCCGGTTCGCTTATCCGTCCGCGGACAAGGTTTCGCTGGCCTCCCTGGAGGACGTCGCGGTGCTGGACAACCGCGGCGGCGACGAGGTGCTGCACGGCATCAGCTTCCGGGCCGAGCCTGGGCAGACGATCGCCCTCGTCGGCTCCTCCGGGGCGGGCAAGTCCACCATCGCCCAGCTCCTGTCGCGGCTGTACGACGTCGATTCCGGCGCCGTCCGGCTGGGCGGCACCGACGTCCGGGACGTGACCTTCGATTCGCTCCGGCAGACCATCGGCATGGTCACCCAGGACGGGCATCTGTTCCATGAGTCCATCGGATCCAA
>JBIOFK010000117.1:0-7685 GCA_044447065.1 Actinomycetales bacterium
GGCCATCATGGAACTGCTGGACCGCGCATCCCTGCGCGAACTCGACCGCCGCCTCGGATCGGACCTGCTGGCCCGCGGCAACACGCTGCTGCTGATTCAGACGGATGGTGTCGGCGCCGACGCGGAGGCGGCGGCGATCACCGCGGCACTCGGGCCACTGGGCGGAACCGTACGCGCGGAGGATCCGCAGGAGGCGGTGAGGCTGCTCGACCTGCGCCGTAACAGCCGCAGCATGGAGGCCGACGCCGAGCAGCGGGTGGGGGAGGACGTGGCGGTGCCCCGGTCCCGGCTGGTCGACTATATCGCCGAGCTGGAACGGATGGCCACCGTCCACGGCGTGGGCCTGCGCGTCGTGGCGCATGCCGGCGACGGCAACCTGCACCCCACCTTCTGGGTCGGGCAGGACGACGGCGGCGCGGGCGACGGCGGCACGAACCACGGCGGCGCGGCCGGGCTGCAGGCGGCGCTGGACGAGTCCATCGACGTCGCTCTGGCCATGGGCGGCACCATCACCGGAGAGCACGGGGTGGGGCAGTACAAGCTGCGCTGGCTGCCGCTGGAACAGCGGGCCGAGGTCCTGGACCTGCAGCGGCGGATCCGGTCCCTTTTTGATCCCCTGGGCATCCTGAACCCGGGCAAGGCCGTCTAGATGGTGCCGTAGGCCACGTCCGGCTTGCAAAACCGCCGCGGATCGGTCAGGATTCCGGTGAGGGTTCCACGGATCGGTGGAACCTGCCCTTCCCACCGGAGTTGTTCGTGAGCTCAACCGTGCGCCCGTCCGCGGCCAGGAACCTTACCGTCCTGGCCGGCTTCGTCCTTGCCGCGGGATTGAGCCTGTGTGGCGCCGGGGCGGCAATCGCCGAAGTCAGGCCGGAGAATCCGACCGCAAGCCCGTCGCCGGATGCATCCACATCTGCGGGAACTTCCACGGCATCGAGCTCCAGCGGGACCCAGAATCCGTCGCCGTCTGGGACCCCGGTACAACCGGCCCCGGCTACCACGAGCTCGTCGCCGGCGCAGGTGCCGGCCCCGACCTCCCCGGCCAATCTCGGTGTTGGTATCCCGGAGCCCCAATTCCCGGGCGGCGGGCCAGCCCCGTCACAGGGTTCTCCGGACGCCGCCAGCGCATCCCCGGCCTCGGCGGATGCCGGGGTGGCCGATTCGGCCGCCTCGTCCGCCTGGCCCAGTGTGGTGATGTCGAGCGCCTACACGCTGAGCGGGGCGCCGCTGGACGCCGGGTCCGGCCCACCCTCGGTTGTCCCGGTCCAGGCGGCCACCACCCGTCCGTCCGCCAGCCCGCTGAGCCTGATGTCGATCCTGCTGATCATGGCGGGGATCGTCGTGGCCGCCGGCGGGGCGGTGCTGGTCTTCGCCCTGAACCGCCACGGCGGCCGCCGGCACTGACCGCAGTCCCACCGGCACTGGCCGCCGGCACTGACCGCAGTCCCACCGGCGCGCCGCGGTGCTAGTCGTCGTCGTCCGGTAGTGTGCCGGCCTCAAGGACCTGCAGGGTTGCCGTGTCCGGGTTGAGCATGATCGCGGCCTCGTCACGGCGGTGCCGCAGCACCGAGTCCAGATAGCTCTGCACCGCTTCGGCCAGCGGGACGTTCCTGTCCTGTTTCTCGGACATATACCAGCGGTGCTCCAGCACCTCGTGGACCACTTCCGCCGGTTCAAGCTTGGCACCGAGTTCCCGCGGCACCGAGCGGACGATCGGTTCGAAGACGTGACTGACCCAGGAATGGGCGCTGATTTCCTCGTCCAGGTCCGGCTGGTTGTCGGCCCGGTAGGAATCCATGTCATTGAGGAGCCTGCGCGCCTGGTTTTCCTGCGCATCCAGCCCGGTCAGGCGCAGCAGCCTGCGCTGGTGATGGCCGGCGTCGACCACCTTGGGCTGGAGCTGGATGGTGGAGCCGTCCGGTGTGGTCTTGATGGCGTACTCCTCCACATCGAAGCCCAGCTCGTTCAGCCTGCGGATCCGCGCACCCACCCGCCAGCGTTCGCCGAGTTCGAAGGATTCCTTTTCGGTCAGCTCGCCCCACAGCCGGCGGTAGCTGTCCATGATCAGCTCGCTGGTGGCGACCGGATCCACCTTCTCCTCGATCAGTCCGCCCTCGAGCAGGTCCATCAGTTCGCCGGCGATGTTCACCCGGGCGATTTCGAGGTCGTATTCGCGTTGTCCGCTGGAAAGGTCCGGGTAGAGTTCGCCGGTTTCGGCGTCCACCAGGTAGGCGGCGAAGGCGCCGGCGTCCCGCCGGAACAGCGTATTGGAAAGGGACACGTCGCCCCAGTAGAAGCCGATCAGGTGCAGGCGCACCAGCAGCAGGGCCTGCGCGTCGATCAGCCGGGTCAGGGTGTCCTTGCGCAGCATCTGGGAGAACAGGGCCCGGTACGGCAGTGAGAACTTCAGGTGCCGGGTTACCAGGACCGGGTCCAGCGGGGTGCCGTCCACGGTGGTGCGGCCGGTGATGACGGCGACGGGTTCCACGCAGGGCACGTCCAGGCGCCGGAGCTTGCGGAGCATGTGGTATTCATGCCGGGCGATGTGCTCGCCGGTTTCCTTGATCGCGATCACGGAGCCGCTCAGGTGGGCGAAACGGACCACGTGCCGGGAGATACCGCGGGGCAGTGCGGCCAGATTTTCGGCCGGCCAGTCCTCGAGCTGCAGATGCCAGGGAAGGTCCAGCAGCCCGGGGTCCGAGGCCGCCGCGGTGATGTTCAGGGAACCGAGCACGCTGGCCGGCGGGGCGCTGGCCCGGGGCAGCTTGCCCTTCTGGCCGAAGTCCGTGGGCTCGTCGGTCCACTGCGCCCCTGTTTGATCCGTCATGGGGCCTATTCTTCCCTAATCTGCGGGAGCGGAGGGGGCGCGGGACCCCGATGCGGTCCCGCTCCCCCTCCGCTGGGGCCCGGCTAGTCGCCCAGGCGCAGGCCGGACGTGCTGTCGAAGAGGTGCACGTGTCCCTGCTGCGGACGGACGTGGAGCGTGTCGCCCTTCAGCGGTGGGCGGCGGCCGTCGACGCGGGCCACAATGTCGTGGTCCTTGCCGTCCAGCGTGGTGTGCCCGTAGATGTAGGCGTCCGCGCCGAGTTCCTCGACCACGTCCACTTCGACCGGGAGGCCTTCGCCTTCCGGCGCCGTTTCCAGATCCTCCGGGCGGACACCGAGCGTGACGGTGTTGCCGGCGGCGGCGTCGAGGACGTCGCGGGGCACCGGGTAGATGGCGCCGCCGAACTTCACACCGCCGTCGACCACCGGCAATTCCAGCAGGTTCATGGCCGGGGAGCCGATGAAGCCGGCCACGAACACGTTTTTCGGCGTGTCATAGAGGTTGCGCGGGGTATCGACCTGCATCAGCAGACCGTCCTTGAGGACCGCAACCCGGTCGCCCATGGTCATGGCCTCGACCTGGTCGTGGGTGACATAGACGGTGGTGACGCCGAGGCGCCGGGTCAGCGAGGCGATCTGTGTGCGGGTCTGGACACGCAGCTTGGCGTCCAGGTTGGACAGCGGCTCGTCCATCAGGAACACCTGCGGGTTACGCACAATCGCACGGCCCATGGCAACGCGCTGGCGCTGGCCGCCGGAGAGCGCCTTCGGCTTGCGGTCCAGGTACGCCTCAAGGTCCAGCAGCTTGGCCGCCTCGCGGACCCGGGTGTTCCGCTCTTCCTTGTTGATGCCGGCGATCTTCAGGGCGAAGCCCATGTTGTCCGCGACGGACATGTGCGGGTACAGCGCGTAGTTCTGGAAGACCATGGCGATGTCACGGTCCTTCGGCGGGACGTCCGTGACGTCGCGGTCGCCGATCAGGATCCGGCCGGAGTTGACGTCCTCCAGCCCGGCGAGCATGCGCAGGGAGGTGGATTTTCCGCAACCGGAGGGTCCAACCAGGACCAGGAATTCGCCGTCGGCGATATCAATGTTGAGCTTGTCAACAGCGGGCTTCTCGGTGCCCGGGTACAAACGCGTAGCGTTGTCAAAAGTAACTGTTGCCACAGTCTTCAGTCCCTTCATCGGCAGGTACGTGCCGAACGATCCGTAGTGAATGGTCATTGTATTCAGTTGGAAATGCATCGGCGCAGGGCCAATGTCTGAAGTATGACACAAAGCCCGTGTGGGCGGCGTCACACTACGGCGCGCGGCGCAGGGCCAGCACGGCGGCCAGGACGGCCGGCAGCTCGTTCGGGGACCCGATCCGGTAGGCCGCGGCGGTGTCGCCGGGACCGACCTTGATGCCGAGATCCTCCGGTCCGAGGGCGGCGAAGGCGTGCTCATCGGTCACGTCGTCGCCGGCGAAGATGACGGCGGTGGCGCGGGCGGCCCCGCGCAGGATGCCGAGGCCCTGGCCCTTGTCGGCGCGCACCACGGATACCTCCACCACGCGTTTGCCGTCCGCGACGAAGGCGCCGCGCAGGTCCCTCAGCCGCGCGTGGGCGTCGAGCGCTGCGGCCTCGGCCACCGGGTCGGCCGCCTCCCGGGTGTGCAGCACGACGCCGGCCGGCTTGAATTCCAGCGACGTGCCGGGGTGCGCGGCGCTGACCTTTGCCAGGAGCAGGTGCACCCGCTCCAGCGTGGTCCGCTGGCCAGCGTCAAGTTCAAGCGCGGTGGCGTCCGGGCCGAGCCAGACCTCGGCGCCGTGGCTGCCGATCAGCAGGGCCCGGTCATCGGGACTGGCGACCGCGCGCAGGCTGGCCAGGGCCCGCCCGGAGATGAGGGCCGTCGTCGTGCCCTCGCAATCGGCCAGCGCGGCAAAGGCGGCGGCCGACGCGGGCAGCGGACGCGCATCCCCGGCCCGGTCCACGAGCGGGGAGAGCGTGCCGTCGAAATCCATGGCGACCAGCAGGCGCGGGGTGCGGCAGACGCGTTCGACGGCGGCCGCCAGGTCCGCGGGCAGCTCAGCTGTCATCGCGGATGGCGTTCTGCTTGAGCGCGTCCAGGAACGACCGGGACCAGCGTTCAACGTCGTAGTCGACCACCTGGCGGCGCATGGCGCGCATCCGCCGGCTGGCCTCCGCGGGCGGCATCGCAATGGCCTGGACGATGGCGTCCTTGAGTCCGTCGATGTCGTGCGGATTGATCAGCAGCGCCTGGCGGAGCTGGTCGGCGGCGCCGGTGAATTCGCTCAGCACCAGCGCGCCGGTGTTGTTGACCCGCGCGGCCACGTACTCCTTCGCGACCAGGTTCATGCCGTCCCGCAGCGCGGTCACCAGCATCACGTCGGCCGCAAGATAGAGGGCCACCATCTCCTCCACGGGGTAGCTGTGGTGCAGGTAGCGCAGCGCCGTGTTCTGGATCGTGTCGAACGTTCCGTTGATCCGCCCGACGGTGCCCTCGACCTCCTCGCGCAGCAGTCGGTAGCTTTCCACCCGCTCCCGGCTGGGGCTGGCCACCTGGATCATGGACGTCTCCTCGACCCTGACGGTGCCCTGCTCGAGGAGCTCGCCGTAGGCCTTGAGCCGATGCGGGATGCCCTTGGTGTAGTCGAGCCGGTCCACGCCGAGCAGGATGGTGCGCGGGTTGCCCAGGTCGCGGCGGATCTGCGCGGCCCGCTCGATGATGTCCGGGCGGCGGGCGAGTTCCTGGATCAGGTCCACGTCGATGGAGATCGGGAACGCCTCGGCCCGGGCGATGTGGCTGATCTGCCCGTCGCCGTTGCGCACGTGCACCTGGTGGGCCTTGACGCTGGCGCCCAGGAAGCGGCGGGCCGAGCGCAGGAAGTTGGCGGCGTCGTTGGGGCGCTGGAATCCGATCAGGTCCGCACCGAGCAGCCCGTTGATGATCGACTGGCGCCACGGCAGCTGGGCATAGATCTCCGGGGGAGGGAACGGGATGTGGTTGAAGAACCCGATCTTCACGTCCGGGCGGAGCTGGCGCAGCATCCGGGGAACCAGCTGGAGCTGGTAGTCCTGCACCCAGACGGTCGCGCCGTCGTCGGCGGCCGCCGCGGTCGCCTCGGCGAAGCGCTGGTTGATGGCGCGGTAGGAATCCCACCAGTGCCGGTGGAACTCCGGGGGCGCAATCACGTCGTGGTACAGCGGCCAGAGGGTGGCGTTGGAGAAGCCCTCGTAGTAGAACTCCACGTCGTCGTTGCTCAGCGGGACCGGGACCAGGCGCATGCCGTCGTGGTCGAAGGGCGCCACCTCCTCGTCGGGGGAGCCGGCCCAGCCGATCCACGCCCCGTCGGTCTTGCGCATCATCGGGTGCAGGGCGGTGACCAGGCCGCCGGGCGAGCGCCGCCAACTGTCCTCGCCGTCGGGCTCCGTCACCCTGTCCACCGGCAGGCGGTTGGAGACGACAATGAAGTCGAACTTGCTCGACGCGCTCGGTTCGCTAACGCTCTTTTGGCTGCTGGACACCATGGCTCCCCTTAGTCAGTTTTGTCCCCGGATTTGTCAGCCAGCTTAGCGTGCCGCCCTTGGTGCGGCATGAGTGCGGGCCGGAGTGGAGGTGCGGCGCGCGGCCGGCGGCACGCGACGTCGGGCGGGCAGGACGCGCGACGGCGGGCGGGGCCGCCGGCGTCGGGCCTGCGCGGACAGCGGCACAGGTTTGTCCCCTAAAATAGTGGAGTTGCCTTCCAGCCGTCCCGCCGCGCCACCGACACGAGGAACCATGAGCCCAACAAACGACCCCCGTAAGAGCAAGGCCGAGCGAACGGCGGAGGCGCGCGAAAACGCCCGCCGGATCCGGGAAGCGCAGGTGAAGAAGGAGCAGCGCAACCGCTGGCTGATCCGCGGCGGCGTGCTCGTGGCGGCCCTGCTGATCGTGGTCCTGATCGCGGTGATCGTCGTCGTCAACACCAAGAACAACGCCCCGGTGGCGGACAGCGGACCGGTACCCGCCAACGCCAACGTGCACGGCGGCGTCGTGCTGGGCAAGGACAACGTGGTGATCGGGCCGGGAACCGCCGCCGGAGACGTCAACGTCGCGGACGTTCCGAAATCCCCGTCGCCGACGGCGTCCGGAGCGGCGCTGATCCCGCCGGGCATCGCGGCCACGCCCAAGGGCCAGCCCGCGCAGATCGTCGCGTTCGTGGACTTCCTGTGCCCGTTCTGCAACAAATTCGAGCAGACCTACGGCGCGGACCTGAAGACCTGGCGCGACGCCGGCACGGCCACGGTGGAGGACCGGGCCTTCGGGTTCCTGGACAAGAGCACCACGACGAACTACTCCTCCCGCGCGGCCAACGCCGCCGCATGCGTGGTGAACGCATCCCCGGAGAAGTACAACGACTACTTCCAGAAGCTGTACGCAGAGCAGCCGGCGGAGAACTCGGCGGGATTATCCAACTCCGACCTGGTCAAGGCGGCGAAGGACGTCGGCGCGGCCGACATCACCGACTGCGTCAACAACGGCACCTACCGCCCATTCGTGAAGGTGGCCACGGCCGAAGCGGAAGCCTACGGGGTCAGCAGCACGCCGACGGTCTACGTGGACGGCCAGAAGTGGGACGGCAGCACCGACTTCAAGGCCTGGGCGCAGGGCATCATCGACGCCAAGAACAAGTAGGGTTCCCTGTCCGGGCGGACGCCGTTTTTCCTGCGGCGCCGCCTGGGCTAACCTTGTAGGGCTGGCTTTTGCCGGCCCGCCGCCCGGCGTCAGTGCGGGCGCCACGCCTCCTTAGCTCAGTTGGCCAGAGCACCGCTCTTGTAAAGCGGGGGTCGTCGGTTCGAATCCGACAGGAGGCTCCA
>JBIOFK010000118.1:0-7679 GCA_044447065.1 Actinomycetales bacterium
CAAGCGCGGCATGGCCGAGATGCTCAAGGGCGGCGTCATCATGGACGTCGTCAACGTCGAGCAGGCCAAGATCGCCGAAGACGCCGGCGCCGTTGCCGTGATGGCCCTCGAGCGCGTTCCTGCCGACATCCGCGCCCAGGGCGGCGTGTCCCGGATGTCCGATCCGGACATGATCGACGCGATCATCGCCGCCGTCTCCGTCCCGGTGATGGCGAAGGCGCGGATCGGCCACTTCGTCGAAGCGCAGGTCCTGCAGTCCCTGGGTGTCGACTACATCGACGAGTCCGAGGTCCTCACTCCGGCCGACTACGCGAACCACATCGACAAGTGGAAATTCACCGTTCCCTTCGTCTGCGGCGCCACCAGCCTCGGTGAGGCCCTGCGCCGGATCAACGAGGGCGCGGCGATGATCCGGTCCAAGGGCGAGGCCGGCACCGGCGACGTCTCCAACGCCACCACGCACATGCGCGCCATCCGTGCCCAGATCAAGAACCTGTCCTCGCTGCCGGAGGACGAGCTCTACGTGGCGGCCAAGGAACTGCAGGCCCCGTACGAGCTGGTCAAGGAAATCGCGGCCACCGGCAAGCTCCCGGTCGTGCTCTTCACCGCCGGCGGCATCGCCACCCCGGCTGACGCGGCCATGATGATGCAGCTGGGCGCGGACGGCGTGTTCGTCGGCTCGGGCATCTTCAAGTCCGGCAACCCGGCACAGCGCGCGGCGGCCGTCGTCAAGGCCACCACCTTCTTCGACGATCCCGACGAGGTCGCCAAGGCCTCCCGCGGCCTGGGCGAAGCCATGGTCGGCATCAACGTGGATGACATTCCGCAGCCGCACCGCCTGGCCCAGCGCGGCTGGTAACAGCCTTAACGCATGACGGCGGGCCGTTCCCTGTTGGGGGCGGCCCGCCGTCGTGCTATCCCGTGCCGTGGGGGAGCAGCCCGATGCTACTGCAGCCCGCGGCGTTTGAGCAGCGGTTCCAGTTCGGCGTCGCGCCCGCGGAAGGACCGGAACGATTCCAGCGGGTCGGCCGCGTTACCGCGGGAGAGCAGGGTGGCCCGGAAGTGGTCCCCGTTGGCGCGTTCCAGCCCGCCGTTGTCCTTGAACCACTCCACCGTGTCTGCATCCAGCACCTCGCTCCAGATGTACGAGTAGTACCCCGCCGCGTAGCCGCCGCCGAAGATGTGGTTGAAGTAGCCCGTCCTGTACCGCGGCGGAACCTGCGGCAGCGAGACGCCGGCGCGCTCCAGTGCGGCCGCCTCGAACGCCAGCGGGTCCTCCACGGTGCTCCCCGGCTCAAGTTCGTGCCAGGCCAGGTCAAGCAGGGCGGCGCCGAGGTACGCGGTGGTGGCGAAGCCCTCGCCCCACAGCCGGGAGTCCTCCAGCCTGGCGATGGTCGCCGGGTCCAGCGGTTCGCCGGTCTTGTAGTGCCGGGCGTAGTTCGTCACGACCTCGTCCCAGAACATCCACATTTCGTTGACCTGGGAGGGGTATTCCACGAAATCGCGCGCCACCGACGGTCCCGAGAAGCGCGGGTAGCGCACGTCGGAGAGCAGCCCGTGCAGGGCGTGGCCGAATTCGTGGAAGCAGGTGCGCACCTCGTCGAGGGTGAGCAGGGTGGGCTCGCCGGGGGCCGGCTTGGAGATGTTCAGGTTGTTGACGACGACGGCGGGCGTCCCGAGCAGCTGCGACTGTTCCACGAGCGGGTTCATCCAGGCGCCCCCGCGCTTGGTGTCCCGGGTGTAGTAGTCGCCCAGGAACAGGCCCAGTCCGCGGCCGGCGGCATCCGTAACCTCCCAGCTGCGCACGTCCGGGTGGTAGCCCACCACGTCCTCGCGCAGCTTAAAGGACAGTCCGTAGAGCCTGTTCGCCGCGTAGAAGATACCGTCCGTCAGGACGCGGTCCAGTTCGAAGTACGGCTTCAGGGCCGCCGAGTCGACGCTGTACTTCTCCCGCCGGACGGCTTCGGAGTAGAAGGCCCAGTCCCACGGTTCGATGCTGTGTCCCGCGTTCTGTTCCAGCAGGACCGCCTCGGCCCGGGCGTTGCGGACGGCGGCGGGGGCCAGTGCGCCGAGCAGCGAGTGGATGGCCTCGACAGAGGGGGCTGTCTGGTCATCCGTGGCAAAGTCCGCATAGGTGGCGAAGCCGAGCAGGGCCGCCTTTTCCGCACGCAGGGCGGCCATCGCGGCCGCGACCGCTAGCACGTCCAGTCCGTCTCCGGCCGAGCCGCGGGACAGCGAGGCCTGATGCAGGCGACGGCGGACCTCCCGGTCGCGCAGCACGGCAAGGGCGGGCTGCGCGCTGGGCAGGATCAGGGTGAGCAGGTATTTGCCGTCGTGGCCGGCGTCGGTGGCGGCCTGCGCCGCCGTCGCGATCTCATCCGCCGAAAGGCCGTCAAGCCCGGCAGCATCCGCCAGCAGCAGTGCGGACGCGTTGATGCCCTTGACGACGCGCTGTCCGAAGGTGGTTTCCAGTTCCGACAGTTCGGCGTTGATGGCCCGCATCCGGGACTGCGCCTCGGCGTCCAGCTGGGCGCCGGCCCGGCGGAAGGCCTTGAGGTACTCCTCGAGCAGTCGTGCGGACTCGGGAGGCAGCTCCGCGTCGGGCACCTGCTGGAAACGGGAGTACAGCTGCTGGTCCAGGTAGATGTTGTCCGTGTGTTTGGCCAGCTGCGGGGCAACGATCTCCTCCAGCGCCAGCAGCGCGGGAGTGCCGTGCGAGCTGGTGATGTTGTAGAAGGCCAGGGAGACCCGGCGGAGCTGCTGGCCGCTGCGTTCCATCGCCTCGGCCGTATTGGCGAAGTCCGCGGGCGCCGGATCCGCGGTGATCGCGGCGATTTCCTCAAGGTGGTCGCGGAATCCCGCCTCGAACGCCGGCAGGTAGTCACCGTCGCGGATGGCCGCGAAATCGGGCAGGCCGTAGGGCAGGGTGCTTTCGCTCAGGAAGGGATTCGCATCGTCAGTCATGAAAGAACTCTTTCACGATCCTGCGGCGGCTGACAAGCGACGTGCCCCCGCCGCCAGGGCGGGGGCACGTGCATGCGGTGGTCCTAGGCGCGGGTAAAGACCATGGACATCGGTGTGGTCTCCGTGGTCTGGCCCTGCGGGTTGTCCCTGAAGATCCCCTCCAGCACCGTTTTCGGCAGGTCGGTGTCGTGCCCGAGGGCGACGACGCCGAGGTCGTTGGCGTCCATGATCGCCGTTCCCGCGAACGTGGCCGCGTACTCGGCCGGCACATGCCGGCGCACCAGCGCGCTGAGCCGGCGCGCGACGCCGTCGGGATCCTTGGGCGCGTACTTGACCGAGTGCGTGGAGGTGCCGACCTGGTAGCCGGCGGCGCCGTCAATGGCGTTGATGTTGTGCCCGACCACCTCGTAGAACACGCCGCTCTTTCCCTGCAGCTTGCCGATCACGGAGCGGGCGGCCGCGTAGGCGATCCGCGGCAGACCCACTTCGTCGATGGCCAGCTGCATGGACCACGGGCTGGCCAGTCCGATGCCGCCCGGGTTGCGGGTGACGAACTTACTCAGCAGCCGGGCCGAGGGCCTGACGTTGATGTCCCAGACCGGGATGGACCGGCCCTGGGTCATGGCGACGATCTTTTCGCTGACGAACAGGCGCCAGGGCGTGCCGGCGGTGGCGGCGGTGTGCTCGTCGCCGGCATCCGGAAGTCCGGCGAAGAAGCGCTCAACGTAGCCCGCAATGGCCGGGTCCAGATCGGTCTCCTTGTAGAAGACCTCGGTGCGCAGCGGGTAGCGGCGGTAGGTTCCGCCGTCGGCCGGAACCGTGATGTCCAGCTGCTTGCCGGCGTTGGGGATGTAGTCGCTCTTGCCCTCAATGCCGGCCTTGACCTCGGGGACGTCGAAGAATTCGCGCAGCCACAGTTCGGTGTTCAGCAGCCGCCAGAACACCATGGTGGAGCCGGCGCTCCTGCCCGTCAGGTACTCCTCGAAGGCATACAGGACTGCGTCCTGGTTCCAGTACGGCCGGTTCTCGAAGGAGGAGGAGAGGAAGATCTCGTAGATCTTTTCCTTCATCAGCACGAACCACTCCGCCTCGGGGGTGGTGAAACCGATCTTGTTGCGCCGGTTGGAAATCATCTCCGGCAGCAGGTTGCGGGTGGCGTCGCGCAGAATGCGCTTGTTCCAGCCGCCCTTGATGATGGATTCGTCCGAGAGGCTGAAGAGGAACTTCACCACCTCCTTGTCCAGGAACGGCACGCGGCCCTCCAGGGAGAAGCGCATGGTGTTCTTGTCCTCGTAGCGCAGCACGGCCGGCAGCGACTTGTGGAAGAGGTCGTCGATGAGGCGCAGCTTGAGGTTGTCCGGGATGTTGGAGAACTTCTCGGTCTTGAACCGCGCGGTGAAGGCCTTGTTCAGCAGCGGGCCGATGGTGATCTCCTTCTTCACCGTCAGCTTGCTCTTAAGCCGGAACCGGCCCAGCCGGAACAGGATGTCCGCGGAGGAGGCCATTTCCCTGGCCAGCTTGGTGTGCTGCCCGTTCTTCCTCAGCTGCCGCAGGTACGCGAAGTAGTACGGGATGTAGCCGGCCATCATTTCGTCCGCGCCCTGGCCGTCCAGCAGCACGGTGACGTGCTTGGAGGCCTCCTGCATCACCCGGTACTGGGCGTAGGGCCCGGAGGAGATGATCGGCTCCTCCATGGTGCGCACGAAATCCTCCAGATCGACGGCGAATTCGGCGGCCTTGGGCAGGATCTTGTGGCTGGTGACGTTGCCCTGGCAGGTGGCCAGGACGGCGTCGGCGTATTTTTCCTCGTCGTTGATGGAATTCGGGAAGATCGCCGAAAACGTCTGCTGGGTGGCGCCGAGGGAATCCGTGGCGGCGGCCTTTTCCTGCATCAGCTTGTTGATCGTGGCGACGACGGCGGACGAGTCCAGTCCGCCGGACAGGGCCGTGCCCACAGGTACTTCCGACTGCAGGCGCAGGCGCACGGCCTCGGTGAACCGGTCGCGGTACTCGTCGATGACGGCCTGGCTGTACGGCGTTTCGATGCCGGCGAGCTCGGCCAGCTCCTCCTTGAGCCGCGTGAAAGCGCTGACGGTGTAGTTGCCCGTGGCGGTGTCCAGCACCAGTTTCTCGCCCGGCATGAGTTTGCGGATGCCCTCGAAGAACGTGGCCGCCTCCTCGTCGTGGATGCGGAACTGCAGGTAGCGGTACAGGATCCGCTCGTTGACCTTCTTGCCGATCTTGCCGGCGGCCAGGATCGGCCTGATTTCCGAGGCGAAGAGCAGGGCGGGCGCGTCCGGGCTGCCGGCGTCGGCGAAGTACAGCGGCTTGATGCCGAAGTGGTCACGGGCCAGCACCAGCCGGCGCCTGGCACGGTCGTGGATGGCGAGGCCGAACATGCCGTTGAACCGGTCGAAGGCCTCCTCTCCCCACTGCTCATAGGCCTGCAGCACCACTTCGGTGTCCGAGACCGTCACGAAGGTCCGGCCCAGTCCCTCCAGCTCGGCGCGCAGGTCCAGATAGTTGTACACCTCGCCGTTGTAGACCAGCACGGTCTGCCCGTCCGCGCTGTACATCGGTTCCTGGCCGTGGGCCACATCGATGATGGACAGACGGCGGTGGGCGAGCCCCACGCCGTCGGAGCTGGCGTAGCCGTCGCCGTCAGGACCCCGGTGTGCAATGCAGGCGTTCATCTCCCGCAGGAGAGCCTCGTCGTCTCCGAAACCGTAGTAACCGGCGATTCCGCACATACAGCCAACCTCTTCATAGTCGTCACAATCCGTCAGACAATCCTACGTGCCAGCGTTGGCGGGCTCCGAAGCCGGACCGGCGCGGCCACTAAGATATTGGGGTGACTACAGCCGAGACCGTCCGTAATGCGCCCGTGGTGGGCATCCTCGCCCTGCAGGGGGACGTGCGTGAGCATGCCCGGGCCGTGGAGGCCTGCGGGGGCCGGGCCGTCACCGTCCGGCGCCCGGCGGAGCTCGCGGAGGTGGACGGACTGATCCTGCCCGGCGGCGAATCCACCACCATCGACAAGCTGAGCCGGATCTTCGGCATGGCGGAACCGCTCAAGGACCGCATCAGGGGCGGATTCCCGGTCTACGGCAGCTGCGCGGGGATGATCCTGCTGGCGGACGAGATCGCCGACCCGGCGTGCGACCAGGACGGCAAGCCCCAGCAGACCTTCGGCGGCCTGGACATGACCGTCCGGCGCAACGCCTTCGGCCGGCAGCGCGAATCCTTCGAAACCGACCTGGACTTCGCCCAGCTCGCCGGCGGCAACGGCGCCGGCGGGGAATCCGTGCACGCCGTTTTCATCCGGGCGCCGTGGGCCGAGCGCCTCGGCGCCGGGGTGTTGTCGCTGGCAGACGTTAGAATTGACGGAAAGACCCGCGCGGTTGCCGTGCGGACGGAGCACCTGCTGGCCACCTCTTTCCATCCCGAGGTCACCGGGGAGCTGCGGGTCCACGAACTTTTTATCCGGATGATAAGGAAAGAAGCGTAGAGCATGTCAGGCCACTCCAAATGGGCAACGACGAAGCACAAAAAGGCCATCATTGATAGCCGGCGCGCGAAGTCCTTTGCCAAGCTGATCAAGAACATCGAAGTTGCGGCCCGCGTCGGAGGCCCGGACGTGGTGGGCAACCCCGCGCTGGAGCTCGCCGTCACCAAGGCCAAGAAGACCTCGGTTCCCGCTGACAACATCGACCGCGCCATCAAACGCGGCTCGGGCCAGCTCGGTGACGCCGTCGATTACCAGACCATCATGTACGAGGGCTACGGCCCGCAGGGCACGGCCCTGCTGATCGAGTGCCTGACGGACAACAAGAACCGCGCCGCTTCCGAGGTCCGGCTCGCGGTGGGCCGCAACGGCGGCAATATGGGGGACCCGGGTTCCGTGGCCTACATGTTCACGCGCAAGGGCATTGTCTCGCTGCCCAAGAACGGCCTCGGCGAGGACGATGTGCTGATGGCCGTGCTGGATGCCGGCGCCGATGAGGTCAAGGACGAGGGCGAGAATTTCGAGGTCATCTCCGAACCCCAGGACCTGCCTGCCATCCGCGCAGCGCTCACCGAGGCCGGAATCGAATACGAGACCGACGAGGCCGGTTTCGTCCCGTCCATGCAGGTGGAACTGGACGCGGACAACGCCCGGAAGTTCATGAAGCTCTTCGACGCGCTGGAGGACCTCGACGACGTCCAGAACGTCTACTCCAACGCGGACATCAGCCCCGAGGTCCTCGCGGAACTGGATGAGGACTGATCCTGCGCGTCCTTGGCGTCGACCCGGGCCTGACCCGCTGCGGCCTGGGCGTCGTCGACGTCGCAGCGGACCGGACCGCCTCGATGGTCGCCGTCGGCGTGGTCGGTTCGGGCTCGGAACTGGAACTGGACCAGCGTCTGCTGGTCATTGCGGACGCCATTGACGTCTGGCTGGATACGCATGCCCCGGACGTGCTCGCCGTCGAGCGGGTGTTCGCGCAGCTGAACGTCAGCACGGTGATGGGCGTGGCCCAGGCCTCCGGTGTGGTGATCGCCGCTGCGGCCAGGCGCGGCATCCCGGTGGCGCTGCATACGCCGTCGGAGGTCAAGGCGGCGGTGACCGGAAGCGGACGCGCGGACAAGGCGGCGGTGACCATGATGGTCACTAAAATCCTCCGGCTGGACACCGCGCCGACACCGGCCGACGCCGCGGATGCGCTGGCGCTGGC
>JBIOFK010000119.1:0-7614 GCA_044447065.1 Actinomycetales bacterium
CCGTGACAGCCCGTTCCCCGGCCGACCCACCCGGCACAACCCATCCGCACCCGCCCGCCGTCGCACACAAGGAGCCCCCCGTGACCCTGAAACTGTCCAGCCTGGATTTCCTCAAAGGCCAGCTGATCGTCTCCGCCCAGGCCTATCCCGGGGAGCCCATGCGGGATCCGCGCACCATGGCCCAGGTGGCCGCCTCGGCCGTGATCGGCGGCGCCGCCGCGGTGCGCGTGCAGGGCATCGCCGACATCCAGTTCACCCGCTCCGCGGTGGAGGTGCCGGTGATCGGACTGTGGAAGGACGGCCACGAAGGGGTCTTCATCACCCCCACTCTCCGGCACGCGCTGGCCTGTGCCGGCGCGGGCGCGCACATCGTCGCCATCGACGGAACCAGGCGGGAGCGCCCGGACGGCCTGGACCTGGCCGGGACCATTAGCGGAATCCATACCGGATCCAATGCCCTGGTGATGGCCGACTGCGGGTCGCTGGGCGACGCCGAGGCGGCCGTCACCGCCGGTGCGGACCTGATCGGCACCACGCTGGCCGGCTACACCGGCGAGCGGGCCAAAACCGACGGCCCCGACCTTGAGCTGCTGGCCTCCATCGCGGGCGCCGGCTTCGGCGTGCCGCTGATCGCCGAGGGCCGCATCCATACCCCCGCCCAGGCGCGGCTTGCCCTGGACGCGGGCGCATTCGCCGTCGTCGTCGGCACCGCCATCACGCACCCCGCGTCGATCACCGGCTGGTTCGCGGACGCCCTCTCCCCCCGCACCCAACTGGGTCGCAGTTAACGCAGTTCCGGGCGCCCCATGAGTGCATTAGCTGCGACCCAGTTGGGTGCGGCGGGGGTCTACATTCCCAGCGCCCCGGACATCTCTTCGCCGGCCTGGTCGACGATGCGCTGCATGGCGGTCCTGGCCGCCACGGCGTCACCGCGGACGATCGCGTCGGCCACCTCGGTGTGCAGGTCCCGGGCCTCCGGCGTGGGGTGCGCCGGCATCAGGCCGTGTTCGGTGCGGCCTGTCAGCACCTCGGCGATCACGTCGTGAAGGTGCGCGAGCATCTCGTTGCCGGAGCCTTTCAGGATCAGGGCGTGGAATTCGATGTCTAAGGGCAGGAACGCCCCCAGGTCCCCTGATCGGGCCTCGGCCACCAGCGCAGCGGCCAGCCGCACGAGCCGCGCGCCGTCCCCGCCGTCCATCCGCCCTGCCGCCAGCTGGGCGGCAAGGGGCTCGACGGCGGAGCGCAGCTCGGTGAGCGAGAGGAGCTGGGCCGCGCGGCCGCCACCGTCCAGCCGCCACCGGATCACCAGCGGATCGTAGACGTTCCAGTGGGCGGCCGGACGGATCATCACCCCCACATTCCGCCGGGAGGACACCATCGCCATGTTCTCCAGCACCCGCAGCCCCTCGCGCATCACGGACCGGGAGACGCCGTAGCGGCGTTCCAGCTCATCGCTTTTCAGCACCAGGCCCGCCGGCAGCTCCCCGGAGGTGATGTCCTTGCCCAGGCGGTCGACGACGGCGGAATGCCGGCTTTCGCGGGCGCCCGCGCGGGGGATCTCGGCCATGGCTGTCTCCTTCGACGCGGGCGGCACGGGGCCGGGCACGGCTCGTTTTCCATAAATCATATTTATTGGGTAACGTCTCTCACAGCTTATTGTGCGCCCGCGCCAAGTCCCAAAACAGCGGCGCCCCAACCCAAGGAACATCCATGAATCCTGCTCTCCTCCCGGCGGCGGCCCAGCCCTGGAACGGCCACGACACCCAGTTGGTCGTCGTCGCCGCCATCGGTATCGCGCTGATCGTCGTGCTGATCGTCAAGCTGAAGCTGCACCCCTTCCTGTCCCTCGTGCTGGGCTCCGCCTTCGTGGGGCTGGCCTCCGGCGTGGAGCTGGGCAAGGTCGTGACCAACTTCGAGGACGGCGTCGGCGCGACGCTGAAGGAGGTGGGCCTGCTGATCGCCCTCGGCGCGATGCTGGGGAAGCTGCTGGCGGATTCCGGCGGTGCCAACCGGGTGGTCGATACCCTCCTGGGTAAGGTCTCGCCCAGGGTGCTGCCGTGGGCGATGGCCCTGGTGGCCGTGATTATCGGTCTGCCGATGTTCTTCGAGATCGGCCTGGTCCTGCTGCTCCCGGTGGTGGTGCTGGTGGCCCAGCGCTCCCAGCTGAAGCTGATGCGCATCGCCATCCCGGCCCTGGCCGGCCTGTCGGTGCTGCACGGACTTGTTCCGCCGCACCCGGGCCCGCTGGTAGCCATCGCCAGCCTGAACGCGCCGCTGGGCATCACCCTTGCCCTCGGCCTGGTCGTCGCGATTCCCACGGTGATCATCTGCGGCCCGTTCTTCTCCATCCTGGCGGCCCGCTGGGTGCCGGTCGAGGCCCCCACGGTTGCCGGCGGCGTCGATACCCGGCACGCGGACGCCGATCCCGATGCCAAGCGCCAGCCGACCTTCCTGGTCACCCTGCTGACCATCATCTTCCCGGTCGTGCTGATGCTCCTCAAGGCCGCCGTGGACATTCTGCAGCCCGACGCCAAGCACCCCACCGCGCTGCGGACGGTCTTCGACTTCATCGGTGAACCGCTCGTCGCCATGACCCTCGCCGTGCTCCTGGCCCTGGTCACGTTCGGCTACGCCGTGGGTTTCAGCGGCAGCAAGATCGGAACGAAGATCGGCGCCTCGGTGGGTCCCATTGCGGCAGTGATTCTGATCGTCGGCGCCGGCGGCGGCTTCAAGCAGACCCTGATCGGCGCCGGCGTGGGCGACGCCGTCGCCAAATGGGCCACCGGAGCGAACATCTCCGTGCTCGTCCTGGGCTACCTGATCGCCGTGGCCATGCGCCTGGCCACGGGTTCGGCCACGGTGGCCACGGTGACCGCCGCGGGGATCGTCGCACCGCTGGCAGGGGCCCTCTCCCCCTCCCACGCCGGCCTGCTGGCCCTGGCCGTCGGCGCCGGATCCCTGTTCCTCTCGCACGTCAACGACGCCGGATTCTGGCTCGTGAAGGAGCTGTTCGGGCTGACCGTGGGGCAGACCTTCAAGACCTGGTCCGTGATGGAGACGCTGATTTCCGTCGTCGGATTCTCCCTGGTGATGCTCCTTTCGGTGATCATCGCATGAGCGCGCCCGCAGGGGCTGCCCCCACGCCGGAGTCGGTCCAGCAGCCCGTCCTGGTCATCATGGGTGTGTCCGGGTCGGGAAAGTCGACGGTGGCCGGGATTCTTGCCGGCCAGCTCGGCTGGGACCTGGAAGAAGGCGATGACCTGCATCCGGAGCACAACGTGGAAAAGATGGCGTCGGGCCAGCCGCTCACGGACGAGGACCGCTGGCCGTGGCTGGACACGATCGCGTCCTGGATCATCGAACACACCATGGCCGGGATTCCGGGGATCATTACCTGCTCGGCGCTGAAAAAGGTGTACCGGGACAGGCTGCGGGAGAAGAACGTGGTCTTCGTGCACCTGGCCGGGTCCAAGGAACAGATCTCCCGCCGGCTGACCTCCCGGATGGACCACTACATGCCGGCCAGCCTGCTGGATTCCCAGATCGCCACCCTGGAGCCGCCCGGACCCGAGGAGAACACCATAGTCGTGGACGTCGGCCGCACCCCGGCCGAGGAAGCCGCCGAGGTGGTCCGCCGCCTCGGCCTGGCGCCGGCCTCCGGTTCCAGCGCGCTGGGCCATCCCAACCCTGGCTCATCCTCCGCCGGCGGCCCGCGGACGTAGCAGCCCGTAGGATTCTGCCATGACATTCAGTGCGAACCTGCTCGCCGAGCTGGCCGCGCAGCTGCTGGCCTCCGACGACCTTCCGCCCATCGTCCAGGCCGGGCATCCGGCGCTGCGGGCGCAGGCCGAGCGCTTTGACGGCCAGCTCGACGACGGCCAGCTGGCCGGGCTGATCGCGCTGATGCGTAAGGTCATGCACGCCGCGCCCGGCGTCGGGCTGGCCGCCCCGCAGCTGGGGCTTCCGCTCCAGCTGGCGGTGCTGGAGGACCATTCCGAGCTGCCGGCCGACGCCGCCGAACAGCGCCGGCGCGAACCGCTGGATTTCGTCGCGGTGCTCAACCCGGTGTACACAGCATTGGGCGAGGAGACCGCCGGGTTCTACGAGGGGTGCCTGTCGGTGCGCGGCTGGCAGGCCGTCGTCGAACGTCCCCTGCGCGTCCGGCTGGACTACCAGGACCCCACCGGTGCTGCGCGAAGCCGGGAATTCGAGGGCTGGTCCGCGCGGATCGTCCAGCACGAGACCGACCACCTCGCCGGCACGCTCTACATCGACAGGGCGCTGACCCGCTCGCTGGCCAGCAACGCCGAGTATGCCCGGCGCTGGGCCCAGCCGGGAATCGGCCAGGCCCGGCGCGGACTCGGGTTCTAGCCGGCGCCCCGGCTAGCGCACGGGACTAGCCTCCGCCGCCGCTAGCGCACCGGATTCGCCGCCGTCGGCAGGTAGCGGGCCCACCAGCGCAGGATGTGGTCGAACCGGCTCTTGCGGTGCAGCGGCCTGCCGGCACGGGAGAGTTCGTGGTTCTCGCCCGGGAAGATCAGCAGTTCCGCCGGCACGTCGCGGGCCTTCAGCGCGGCGTAGTAGCGCTGGCCCTGCTCAATCGGGCAGCGCAGGTCCTCCTCCGAATGAATCACCAGGGTCGGGGTGCGGACCTGGTCCACCACGGCCATCGGGCTCTGCCGCAGGCGCTGCGCGGGATCCTGGCCGGTGTATTCGGCCGAGAAGAACCAGCCGATGTCCGAGCTGCCGATGAAGCTCTCCGGGTCCAGGTAACCGCGTTCCACGATGGCCGCCGCGAAACGGTGCTCGTGCGCGATGATCCAGGCGGTGAGGTAGCCGCCGTAGGAGCCGCCCATCACGCCCACACGGTCCGCCGCCAGGTCCCCGAACTCCCCCAGCGCCCCGTCCAGGAAAGCCAGCACATCGCTCATATCGACGGTGCCCATGGCCTCGCGGATGGACCGGCCGTGTGCGCGTCCGTAGCTGGCCGAACCGCGCGGGTTGCACATCACGACGGCGTAGCCGGCATCCGCGTAGACCTGCGCCTCGTCGTAGATTCCCCAGCCGTACTGGGCGAACGGGCCGCCGTGGATGTTCAGCAGCACCGGGTGCGGTCCCGGCCCGTCGGGCAGCAGTACCCAGCCGTGCACGGCCGTGCCGTCCGCGCCCGGGTAACTGCGCTCCTGCGCGGCGATCACCGGGGACGCGGTGCGGAAGCCGGCGGAAAAGTCGGTGAGCGCCAGCAGCGACCCGTCCCGGACGACGGCGACATCACCGAAGGTGCCCGGGTCGGTGTAACCGGCGACGACGGTGCCCCCGGCCGCCGCGGCCCCGGTGACCTGCCGCTGCTCCCCGCTGAGCACCTCGACCCCGCCGCCGGCGCTGATCCGCACCACGCGGGCGCTGCCGCGGTACCTGTCCACGGCCAGGACCGCGTCGGGCCCGCTGCGGACCAGCCGCGGCGTCTCGGTGAAGTCCATGTCATGGAGGCCGGTCAGCCGCGTCGCGGCCGCGGGATCCGCTGACGGGGCAACGTAGATGCCGTACTGGGCCGCAATGAAGTCGCGGCGCCCTGCGCCCATGTCCGCGGCCACGAAGAACAGCCAGTTGCCGTCGGCGGACTCGCAGCCTCCGGTCACCGAAAAGTTCTCGGTCGCCCCGGTTCCGGTGAGCCGGACCGGTGCGCCGCCGTCGGCGTCCACGGCGTATAGATCCTCGACCAGTTCGGCGTCGGCGCCGTCGTGCAGGGCGGACTGGAACAGGATCCGCGTGCCGTCGGCCGAGAAGACAGGCCCGCTGTGGTCGGCGTCGTCGTCGGTGAGCTGCCGGGCCTGCGGGCAGGCGGAAAATTCCTCGCCGGCGTCCTTTTTGGCCCGGCCGGCCGGCGCCACGGCGGGTTCGCTGTCCACGGCGGGGACGTCAAGGATGAACAGCTGGGAGAACTTGTCCCGGAGGTAGCCGGCGCCGTTCATCCGGTAGCGCCACGTGGTGATCAGACGGGGGTCCTCCGCGCCGGGGCCGACGCCGTCGACGGTGCCGTAGCGGCCGTCCTCCGGAACCCTGGCCTCAAAGACAATCCGGCGCGAATCGGGGGCGAAGTCGAACCCGCTCACGCCCAGCTCCGCGTCGGTCAGCTGCAGCGGCTCTCCGCCGGCGGCGTCGACGAGGTACAGCTGCGGCTTGCCCTCGGGAACGGTCCGGAGGAACGCCAGCACGGTCCCGTCCGGGGAGAACTGCGGGGCCGTATCCCTGAAACCGCGGGTGAACCGGCGGGGAACGCCGCCGTTCAGCGGCACCTTCCACAACTGGCCCACATAGCTGTCGGCTGCGAAGTCGGGCCGGGTCACGGCGACAACGGCGGTGGAGGCATCCGGGCTGAGGGTAGGCACGGAAACGGAGTGGACGTTGGGGAGCTGATCGCTTTTCACCGCTTCAGCCTATATGCGCCGCAGCGTCCAGGCCCTGCAAGCCTAGGATGGAAGGCATGGATCCCCGCGCCCTCGAAGCACTGATTTGCCCGCACTGCGCCGAGGACTTCCCCTCCGGGGCGCAGCCGGGCGGCGCGATTATCTGCGCCGGCGGGCACGGGTTCGACATCGCGCGGCAGGGCTACATCAACCTGCTCACCGGACACGGGACCTCGTTCACTCCCGACACGGCGGACATGGTGCAGGCCCGCGCCGCGTTCCTGGCCGCCGGACACTACGAGCCGCTGGCCGCCGCCCTGGCCGGGGTCCTGCGGAGCCGGGTGCCCGCGGGCGGCCGGGTGCTGGACGCGGGAACCGGAACCGGCTATTACCTGAACCGGATCCGGCGGGACGTGGAATGCAGCTCGGTGGCCATCGACATTTCCAAATTCGCCCTGCGCCGGGCCGCGCGCAGCAATCCTGGCGCGCTCAACCTTGCCTGGGACGTGTGGCGTCCGTTGCCGCTCGCCGCCGGCGCATTCGACGCCGTCACCGTCGTCTTTGCCCCGCGCAACCCGGCGGAGTTCGCCCGGGTGCTGCGCCCGGGCGGAACGCTCGTGGTAGTGACCCCGCTGCCGGCGCACCTTGCGGAAATCGCTGCGGCCGCCGGACTGCTCGGCCAGCACGAGGGCAAACAGCTGTCCCTGGCACGCTCGCTGGCCGACGGATTCCTTCCCGGTACGGAGGATGACCTTGTCTTCGGCCTGGAGCTCGGTCCGGCGGAAGTCAGGAATGCGGCGATGATGGGACCGGCCGGACACCACAGTGACCCGGCGGACCTGGCGGAGCGGACCGCCGGCTTGCCGGCGCGCAGCCACGCCACCGCGGCCGTGCGGATCAGCACATTCCTCAGGCGTCCTGGGCCTGCGGCAGCGTAGCCCTCGCGGCCGCCGTCCCGTGGCTGTGCAGGTCCACCTGCAGCCACCGCAACGTCAGCTGGGTCAGCGGTCCGACGCCGAAGGCGAAAACCACGGTGCCGACGCCGACGTCGCCGCCCAGGAAAAACCCGATCACCACCACTGACAGCTCCAACCCGGAACGGATCAGCCAGACCGGCCGGCGGGTGCGCCGCACGAGCCCTGTCATCAGCCCGTCCCGCGGCCCGGGACCGAGGCCTGCCCCGATATACAGTGCGGTCGCGAAGGCC
>JBIOFK010000120.1:0-7587 GCA_044447065.1 Actinomycetales bacterium
TCATGACGTAGAACAGCGCTGCCGCACCGGCGAGCACACCGCCGATGATGAAGGTGGTGATGATGATGCGTTCCTTATTCACGCCCATCAGGGTTGCCGTATCAGGATCCTGCGCGACGGCGCGGATGCCGCGCCCTGTCCTGGACCGGCTGATAAACAGGTCGATGACGATCATCATGATCAGCGCGGCGACCACGATCACTATCTGCTGCGAGTCGATGATGGTGCCGAAGACCTCGAAGATCGGCGTCGGCTTGAACATCGTCAGCGCCGCCTCCGGGCTGGGGCCGCGCCAGAGGTAGAGCAGGTACTGGATGGAGAAGGACACGCCGATCGCGGTGATCAGGAAGGCCAGGCGGGGGGCATTCCTCCTTCGCAGCGGACGGTAGGCGACGCGTTCGACGATGACCGCGGTCAGGGACGAGCAGATCATGCCCACGACCAGGGCAAGAATGAGGTTCCCGACAATCGCCCAGAAGCTCAGGTGCGGCGCGGATGGGCCGAAGTTCAAGGCGTTGAGGGTGAACCAGACCCCGAAGCAGCCCATGATGAACACCTCGGAGTGGGCGAAGTTAATGAGGTTCAGCACGCCGTAGACCAGTGTGTAGCCGAGGGCTACCAAGGCATAGATGGCGCCAAAGGTCAGTCCATCGAAGGTGGCTGACCAGAAGTTCTGGCCGAGGGCGGTGACGTCGAAAGAAATCCAGCTATCGTCCATGGGCAGCACGTGTGCCAGGGACGGAAGTACTGCAGCAAGCATGGGCACATCCTGGGGTGGTCGTAAGAAATGCTGTGGGGTCCGCTTTCGCTGACCCCACAGCATTCCTCTTTCAGTGGCGGCGTATTATTTGCCGATCACACCGATCGGGACGATCTTGCCGTCTTGGACCTTGTAGCCGTAGACATCCGGAGTCTGGAGCTCGCCGGTGGCATCCCACTTGTAATGCTTGCTCAGGCCGTCCGCGTCGTAGTTCTTGACCCAGGAGAGCAGATCCGCGCGGGACTGCTTGCCCTTGTCGATTCCGGAGAGCAGCACGGTGGCCGCGTCGTAACCTTCAATGGAGTACGTTCCGGGCTCCGCGTTCGCCAGCTTCTTGTAGGCGCTTTCAAACGTGGGGATCAGCTCGCCCGGGATGCAGGGGCAGGTGAAGTAGGCGTTGGACGAAGCGTCGCCGGCCTGCTTGATGAACTGGTCATCCTTGACGCCATCGGGGCCGACGAAGGCTCCGGTGAAGCCCTTGGCCACCAGCTGCTGGTCGAAGGGCGCGCCCTCCGCGTAGTAGCCGGCGTAGTAGACCGTGTCAGCCTTGGCATTCATGATCTTGGAGATCACGGCAGAGAAGTCCTTCTGGCCGGTGATGACCTTGTCGCTGCCGATCATCGCCGAGCCGAGAGCCTTGGACGTCTGGGTGCCCAGGCCGATACCGTAGTCGGAATCATCCTGGACCAGGTAGACCTTCTTCGCCTGCAGCTTGTCCGTGAGGAACTTCGCCGCCGCCGGGCCCTGAACGGCGTCGTTGCCGAGGGCGCGGAAGAAGGTGGTCCAGCCGTTGGTCGTCAGGCCTGGGTTCGTGGCCGACGGGGTGATGTGGACCAGCTTCTGCTGTTCGAAGATATTACCGGTTGCCTTGGACTCGCCGGAGAACGGCAGCCCCACGACGCCGATGATGTCCGCTTCGCTGACGATCTGCGTGACGGGGCCGGTGGCCTTGTTGGGGTCACCTTCCGTGTCGAACTTCTTGAAGGCGACCTGGCAGCCCGGGTTGGCTTCGTTGTGCTGGTTGATGGCCAGCTGGATGCCGTTGAAAATGTTGATGCCCAGCTGGGCGTTCGCGCCGGTTTCGGCACCCGCATACGCCAACGTCGTCGTCGACGGGCAGGTGCCCTTGCCGTCCCCTGCGGGCAGGACTGCGTTCGGGGGTGTCTGGACGGAGGTGATGGCCGGGATGTCGACCTTGGCGCCGTTGGTCGCCGATTCGGACGAACCGCCGCCCGCCTGGTTCGCACAACCGGACATCAGCATGCCGATGGCCGCCGCGGCCGCCAGCGTGGAGAGGACCTTCTTTTGATACATGTTCAGCCTTCCGAGCCGCATCTTAAGTGCGTTGGCGCAACTGCCCCGCACTGTGGTGATACCAAATGTGTTCCCTGAGACTACAACCTTAAATGTGTCCGGGGGCACACTTAATCGAATTAAGATCGGGTAACGGATTCAAAGGACCGAATCGGCTGTTACAAATCGTGACTTGGGGAGTGAATCGGCGTTTAAGCACGCGGGTCACAGGGGCCCCGCCCGGCACAAGGGACACCACAAAACTGCCCGCCTCCCGGTGGGGAGGCGGACGGTTGCGTGGACGGCTCTGCGGCCGGTCCGCGGGCGGTCTTGCGTGCCCGGCGGGTGCGCCTAGCCCAGGGCCGCGAGCACCTTGTTGAGCGTGTCGGAGGGGCGCATCACGGCGGAGACCTTCCGGACGTCGGGGTGATAGTAGCCGCCGATCTCCACCGGGGCGCCCTGGACCGCCAGCAGCTCGCCGACGATGGCGTCCTCGTTGGACGCCAGTGCCTCCGCCACGGCCGAGAACGACGCCGCCAGAGCGGCGTCGTCGTCCTGCTTGGCCAGCTCCTGTGCCCAGTACTTGGCCAGGTAGAAGTGGCTGCCGCGGTTATCCAGCTCGCCGACCTTGCGGCGCGGGGATTTGTTGTCCAGCAGGAACGATCCGGTGGCCCTGTCCAGCGTGTCGGCCAGGATCTGCGCCCGGGCGTTGCCGGTGGTTGTGGCGAGGTGTTCGAAGCTCACCGCCAGGGCCAGGAATTCACCGAGGCTGTCCCAGCGCAGATGGTTTTCCTTCAGCAGCTGCTGCACATGCTTCGGGGCGGAGCCGCCGGCGCCGGTTTCAAACAGCCCGCCGCCGTTGATCAGCGGCACCACGGAGAGCATCTTGGCGCTGGTGCCGAGCTCGAGGATAGGAAACAGATCCGTCAGGTAGTCGCGGAGCACGTTACCGGTCACCGAAATCGTGTCCTGGCCCTTGCGCAGCCGCTCCAGGGTGAAGGCCGTCGCCTGCTCCGGTGACATAATCTCGATCTGCAGGCCCTCGGTGTCGTGGTCCTTCAGGTAGCCGGTGACCTTGGCGATCAGGGTGGCGTCATGGGCGCGGCCCTCGTCCAGCCAGAACACGGCAGGAGTGTCGGAGGCACGGGCGCGGGTGACGGCCAGCTTGACCCAGTCCCGGATCGGGATGTCCTTGGTCTGGCAGGCCCGCCAGATGTCCCCGGGGGCCACCTGGTTTTCGATCAGCACCGAGCCGGCGCCGTCGACGATCTGCATGGTTCCCGGGGCGTGGATTTCGAAGGTCTTATCGTGGCTGCCGTATTCCTCCGCCGCCTGGGCCATGAGGCCGACGTTGGGGACGGTGCCCATCGTGGTCGGGTCGAAGGCGCCGTTGGCGCGGCAGTCGTCGATGACGACCTGGTACACCCCGGCGTAGGAGCTGTCCGGGATCACGGCGAGCGTGTCCGCTTCCGCCCCGTCCGGGCCCCACATGTGGCCCGAGGAGCGGATCATCGCAGGCATGGACGCGTCCACGATGATGTCGCTGGGCACGTTCAGGCTCGTGATGCCCTTGTCCGAGTCCACCATGGCCAGGGCCGGTCCCTCGGCCAGGGCTTTCTTAATGGCTGCCTCGACACCGGTCCTGACGTCCTCCGGCAGCTCGGCCAGCCCGTTGACGATGGCGGCCAGGCCGTTGTTCGGGCTCAGGCCCGCCGCGGCCAGCTGGTCCCCGTAACTGTCGAACAGGTCGGCGAAGTACGCCCTGACCACATGGCCGAAAATGATCGGGTCGGAGACCTTCATCATGGTGGCCTTCAGATGGGCGGAGAACAGCACGCCCTCGTCCTTGGCGCGGAGCAGCTGGGCCGCGAGGAACTCGTCCAGCGCCGCGGCGTTCATGAACGTCCCGTCCACGACCTCCCCGGCGAGCACGGGGAACGAATCCTTGAGCACCTCGACGGTGCCGTCCTCGTGCACGAGCTGGATTTTCACCGTGCCGTCGGCGCCGATCACGGCGGACTTCTCGTTGGAACGGAAATCGTCCGTGTCCATGTGCGCCACGTTGGTCTGGGAATCAGGGCTCCAGGCGCCCATGGTGTGCGGGTTGGCCCGGGCATAGTTCTTGACCGACAGCGGGGCCCGGCGGTCCGAGTTGCCCTCACGCAGCACCGGGTTGACGGCGGAGCCCTTGATCCTGTCGTAGCGGGTGCGGATCTCCTTCTCGTCATCGGAGGACGGGTTGTCAGGGTAGTCCGGGAGGGCGTAGCCCTGGCCCTGGAGCTCGGCGATGGCGGCCTTCAGCTGCGGGATGGACGCGCTGATGTTCGGCAGCTTGATGATGTTGGCTTCGGGCCTTTTCGCCAGCGCACCCAGCTCGGCAAGGGCGTCCCCGATCCGCTGGTCCTCGGCCAGGAAGTCGCCAAAGACGGAGATGATCCGGCCGGAGAGCGAAATGTCCCGCGTTTCCACGTCCACGCCGGCCGTCGAGGCATAGGCCTGGATGATCGGCAGGAACGAATAGGTCGCCAGCATCGGCGCTTCATCGGTGTGGGTATAGATCATTGTGGCCATGGGTGACGCGTCTCCTGTGAAGGTCTCTGGTATCGGGGAATCAGGGGTGGGCTTTACTTCTCTAAACTACCGGCTGCTTAGTGGTAAAAGTGCCGCGCGCCGGTGGTGTACATGGTCACGCCCGCGGCCCGGGCCGCCGCAATGACGTCCTCGTCGCGGATGGACCCGCCGGGCTGGACAACGGCACGCACACCGGCATCGAGCAGGATCTGCAGTCCGTCCGGGAACGGGAAGAACGCATCCGAGGCGGCAACGGCGCCCCTGGCCCGCTCCACCGGCGTCCCGTCTGCGCCGGGTGCCAGCGTGTTCGCCCGCTCCACGGCCAGCCGGCAGGAATCCACCCGGTTGACCTGACCCATGCCCACGCCGACGGTGGCGCCGTTGTTGGCGAGCAGGATGGCGTTGGATTTCACCGCCCGCAGCGCCTTCCACGCGAATGCCAGGTCCGCGATGGTCGCCCCGTCGGCGGCGTCCCCGGAAACCAGCTGCCAGTTCTCCGGATTGTCGCCGTCGGCCTGCAGCCGGTCGGCCGCCTGGACCAACATGCCGCCGGAGACCTGCTTGAATTCAAGGCCGGCCGCCGCGTAGCCCTCCGGCAACGTCAGCAGGCGGATGTCCGCGCGCTTCTGCAGCCGTTCCAGGGCATCGGGTTCGAAGGAGGGCGCGATGATGACCTCCGTGAAGACGCCCTTGAGTCCTGCGGCCATGGCCAGCGTGACGGGCCGGTTGGCGGCGATCACGCCGCCGTACGCGGAGCCCGGGTCGCAGGCGTGGGCCTTGGCGTGGGCGTCGGCCACCGGATCCGCGGCGTCCCTGCCGGCGACGGCGATGCCGCACGGATTGGCGTGCTTGACCACCGCGACGGCGGGCTCGTCGAAGTCGAAGGCCGCGCGCAGGGCCGCATCGGCATCCACATAGTTGTTGTAGCTCATTGGCTTGCCGTGCAGCTGGTCGGCCTGGGCGATGCCGGGGGCTGCGGACTTGTCCACGTAGAGGGCCGCCGCCTGGTGCGGGTTTTCGCCGTAGCGCAGCACCTCCGAGCGCTCCAGGGACACACCCGCATACGCCGGCCACGCCTCGCCGTCGTCGTTAAGTTCCTGCGCCGTCCACTTGGCGACATCGTTGTCGTACGCGGCGGTATGCGCAAAGGCCAGCGACGCCAGCCGGCGGCGGCCGGGCAGGTCGAAGCCCCCCGAGGCGGCGGCATCGAGTACCTGGCCATAGCTGCCGGGATCGACGACGACGGCCACCGAGGCATGGTTCTTGGCCGCGGCCCGGACCATGGACGGCCCGCCGATGTCGATCTGTTCGATGACCTCGTCGGTGGCGGCCCCGGAGGCGACGGTCGCCGCGAACGGGTACAGGTTCACCACCACCAGGTCGAACGGTTCAATGTCCAGTTCGCGCAGCTGCGCCACGTGCTCGGGAATCCGTCGGTCGGCCAGAATGCCGCCGTGGATGCGCGGGTGCAGGGTCTTGACCCTGCCGTCCAGCATCTCCGGGGAGCCCGTCACTTCCTCCACGCCGGTCACCGGGATGCCCGCCCCGGCGATGCGCGCCGCCGTCGAGCCTGTGGACACCAGGGTCACGCCCGCGGCATGCAGGCCCGCCGCCAGCTCCTCCAACCCCGTCTTGTCGTACACCGAGATCAACGCTCGGCGGATGGGAACGCGGGTTTCGGGTGCGTCGGTCACAAGGTTTCTCCAGAGTCTGCGGCTGGGCGCATAGGTACCGGGGGACTAGCCAAGTTTATGCCCGCGGGGGCAGACCCGCCGCACCGTTGGCCAATAGGCTGGCTTCATGACAGACACCCCGGCACCCGATCCCCTCGTCCCGACCACCCGGAGCGAGGTGCTACCCCTGGTGCTGGGAGCGATCCTGCCGGGTTTCAACGGCGTCGAACTGCCCCCGTGGCTGCGCGCGGCGCTGCGCGGCGGCCTTGGCGGGGTGGTGTACTTCCGGCAGAACATCGACTTTGCCTCCCCCGGGCAGCCGGGGCGGCTGTCCGCCGAAATCCGGAGCCTGAATCCGGACGCGGTGATTGCCCTGGACGAGGAGGGCGGCAACGTCACCCGGCTCCAGTCCCCCACAGGGTCTGCGGTGCCGGGCGCCCAGGTCCTCGGCCGGCTCGACGACGTGGCGCTCACCGAGGCGGCGGGCCGCGCCCTCGGCAGGCTGTGCCGCGCCGCTGGCGCCAACCTAACGTTCGCACCGGTGGCCGACGTCAACACCAACCCGGCCAACCCCGTCATCGGCGTGCGCTCCTTCGGCGCGGATACCGCCCTGGTCGCCCGGCACACCGCGGCGGCAGTCAGGGGCATCCAGTCCACCGGAGTGGGCGCCTGCGCCAAGCACTTTCCCGGTCACGGAGACACGGTCACCGATTCGCATGTGGCGCTGCCCCGGGTCGACCTTTCACTGGCACAGCTGGAGAGCGCGCATCTGCCGCCCTTCCGCGCCGCCGCTGAAGCAGGGGTGCAGGCGATGATGAGCGCCCACATCGTCGTTCCCGAACTGGGCGAGGCTCCGGCCACGCTGAACCCGGCGGCCGGGGCCCTGCTGCGCGGTCTCGGATTCGAGGGCATGCTGGTGACCGACGCCCTCGATATGGCGGCCATCCGCGGGTCCGTCGGTTCCGGCGCCGGAGCCGTGCAGGCGCTGCTCGCGGGGGCGGACCTGCTCTGCGTGGGAAACCCGGCCAATGTCGGCTACACCGATCCCGGCGCCGGCGCCGATGAGGGCGACTTCCTCGAGGTCCGTGACGCCGTGGTGGCCGCGGTGGAGGACGGGTCGTTAGCGCTGGAGGTGCTGCGGCGGGCCGCCCGGCGGCGGGCGGCCTTCCTGGCCTGGACCCGCGCGGGCCCCCGCGGGCGCGCGGGTGCCGGCCAGGAATGGCCCCCCCCCCCCGGGGGGCCCCCCCCCCACCCCCCCCGCGGTACGCCCCCCCTCCCCCCCGGCCACCA
>JBIOFK010000121.1:0-7547 GCA_044447065.1 Actinomycetales bacterium
ACCGTGACAGTGAAGGCGCCGCTGAGCGGAATCACGAGGCGTTCCTCGGCCGCCGCAGGAAGTTCCACCGAGCCGCCCGCGGCCAGTGTCGCTACCTTGAGCCCGGTGTGGGCCCAGCCGGGTATGGTCAGGGCGGAGTCGGATGTTCCCAGCGAGATATCCCAGCCGCCGCCGGCCGCCGTTCCCAGCGGATAGACCCACTCAGCCATGGCGTTGTCGTCCTTGCCCTTAGCGCTGCACCAATGTCATTTCAAAGCTGTAGGAATCTGCGCGGTACACGTGCCGCCCGGTTTCGACCCTCCGGCCGGTGTCGTCCACGGCGGTGCGCTCCATCGTGACCAGGGCGCTGCCCGGTTCGGTTTCCAGCAACGGAGCCTGGTAATCGTTGGCCACCATGGCGCCGATCCGCTGCGAGGCGAGCCGGAAATTGACGCCGCCGTGGCGAAGGATGGCATAGAGCCCCTGGTCCCGCAGCGCGCCTTCATCGATCGCGGTGATGTCATCCCTGACCCAGTTCTCCATCAGCGCCAGGGGCTTCCCTCCGACCTTCCGCAGCCGGGTGAAATGGTAGACCCTGGAACCGTCGGGGATCTGCAGGGCGTCCCGGGTGGCGGCGTCCGCCTCGGCATGGGAAAAGCTCAGCACCTCGGTGGTCGGCTTGCTGCCGCTGCGGCTGAGGTCATCAAAAAGGCTCGACAGTTCCAGCGGCCGGCGGACCTGGCTGGAGACCACCTGGGTGCCGACCCCGCGCTTGCGCACCAGCAGACCGGAGCGGACCAGTTCATCCATCGCCTTGCGCATGGTCGGCCGGGAGAGGTTGAGCTGGGCGGCCAGGTCGATTTCGTTGTCCAGCCTGCTGCCCGGAGCCAGTACGCCGCTGTGGATGGCCGCCTCGATGCCCTGAACTATCTGGTGGTAGAGCGGCACGGGGGAAGAGCGGTCGACGCTGAGATTGAGCTGATTCGCCATGGGAGCTCCCTATTTTCTTCCCCGGCACGGCTGCCCGCTTCCGGTTCCGTCCGGCCGTCCGGTTCTGCCGTGCCGTACCCGTGCCATGTTCGCTTGATAGGACATAGTGCCGTTGACCGATAGTAACATCCGGCTCCGGGCCGCCAAGACTCGGGAAATCTTTACGATCGCCCCCTCAAAAAGTCCTTATGTCAGGACAAAATGGAACCGCTGACCTTCCGGATCACCAGGGTCTCCGGTGGCTGAAGCGTCCATCCGGCTGGCGCTGGGCGGGCACAGGCCGGGCGCCGCACCGACGTTGCGCGGGCACCGCCCGGGCGCCTCGACCGGAGATGCGCCAGTAGGGTGGAGGCGTGAACGCACCGCTGCACTCCATCCCGCGCACCATCGACGTCGCGGACCTGGCACGCTTCGACGAACTGGTTGCCGGCGGCGCCACGGCCATGAACGGCTGGCACCTGCGCTCGCTGAACCTGCGTCGGCGGGGTACGGAACTGAACGGCCTGGACCCGTCCGGCGCCGTATTCCTGGGCTGCAGCTTCGCCGACGGACAGGAGGAATCGCTGCGCTCCCGGGGTGCGCTGATCTTCCCGTCCCTGCCGGGGGTCCCCTTCAATCAGTACCGTGGCCGCCTTTACACCGGCGCCGAGCTGTACCGGGACGTCCAGCACGGCCCGTACGAGCACACTCCCGACGCACGGATCTATCAGTGGAGCCTGGGGGCGGCGGGCCGGCACAGCCTTGACGCGACCCTTGCCATCGCCATGCACGACCATGCCATTTCCGCGGCGTTGGACGAGGCGCTCAGCGCGGAACTGGCGGGGCAGACGGTCGTCGGCGTGATGGGCGGCCACGCGACCCGGCGCGGTAGCGGCGCCTTCCGGGACGCGGCGGCCCTGGGCCGGCTGCTGGCCGCGGCCGGCCACCTGGTCGCCACCGGCGGCGGCCCCGGAGCCATGGAGGCGGCCAACCTGGGCGCGTACCTCGCGGGGTACGACGACGGCGCCCTCGCCGAGGCGCTTGGCCTCCTGGCCGCCGTGCCAGGCTTCCGCCCCTCGGTCTCGGGATGGGCGCGGGCCGCGACCGCCGTCGTCGAACGCTATCCGCACGGCACGCCCAACCTGGGCATCCCCACCTGGTTCTACGGCCACGAGCCGCCGAACATTTTCGCCACCCACATCGCCAAGTTCTTCGCCAATTCGCTGCGGGAGGCGGTGCTGCTGGCACGCTGCGACGGCGGCATCATTTTCCTGCCCGGCGCCGCGGGAACGGTGCAGGAAATCTTCCAGGACGCCTGCGAAAACTATTACGCCAGCGCCCAGGCTGTCGCGCCCATGATCCTGGTGGGCAGGACGCACTGGACCGATGAACTGCCCGTTTGGCCGTTGCTGCGGTCGCTGTCGAAGGGACGCCCGATGGAGGGCAGGGTGTTCTGCGTGGACTCGCTGGAAGAGGCGGTCGGGATCATCGCCGGGCAGTGAACCGTGCCGCCGGGACGAGCCGCGCGGGGTTGACCGCCGGGCGCTGAACCGTGCCGCGCCAATCTGCCGTGCCAATCCGCCGTACCGGTCAGCTGCCGGTGGCCACCATGGTCGGGCTGGTGCTGCAGGCGCTTTCGCCGCTGAACGTGCTGCTCAGCGTGCCCGCCTGGTAGGTCAGTTTCACGCCGTCCTTGGTTACCGATGAAATGTCCCGCTGCTCCGGCACTAACGCGGAGGGCGTGGCCGCCCAGCCGCCGGCGGCGCCGACGTCGTAGCCGAGTGATTTCCAGTGGTCGCTGACCTTCTGGATGGCCTTGCCCGGGTCGGGGTCGCCCGGGCCGCTCAGGGTCACGCTGTATTGCCAGGTCTTCTGGAGATTGCCGCAGTCGTGCGCGGTGAAATCCGAGGCTTGGGTTGCCTTCCATGCGGAATTGTCGCGGTAGGACCAGGACCCGCCGACAGTACTCAGGGTGTCCTGGACACTGCCGGTGAATTGCTTAAGCACGTCGCTGGCGGACTTGTTGGTTACGGTGTGACCGTCGCCGCCGCCCGCGGTTCCTGCCGTCGATGCCGTCGGCCCGCTGCAGCCGGTCAGTCCGGTAGCCAGGACCAGTGCCGAGGCCGCCATGGCCCGTTGGATATACCGCACTGAAAATTCCACCCTTTCGCGGCCCATCGGCCGGATTCGTCCATTATTCTTCGGCCGATCCCTTAACCGGACCGGCCGGACCCCCGTCGTTGGGCGGTCCGTCCATAACGGCTGTTAGTCTAACCGCGGTTTCTTGGAGAAACCCCGATGCCGGACAGCTCCAGTGCGGCGGCCGATCCGGCGCCCCGGCGGGAGGACCTAGCCCGTCGGACGCACGGTGACGGCCGCCCCGTCCAGGCTAACCCGCGCGAGTTGCTTGACAACCGCCGGCTGAGCGGCTTGACTCACCGCTGGTGACGCAGCACGATACGGCCCCGCCTGGGGTCACGTGCGCGGCGAATCGGGGGGTCCACTATGGGAAGTCGCAAGAAGGTTGTCAATGGCGCCGCGGGCGTGACTATCGTCCTGCTGGGTCTCACCGCGTGCTCCAGCGCTGAGAGGCCGGTGCCGGCGGCGGCGGCCGACAGCAATCGGGCAACGCCGGTCGCCAGCGCGGACGCCCAACCGGCCCGGTCCTTCAGGGCGCCAACATTCCTCGCGGCCGCAGGCGACGTGGGTACGGATGAGACGCTTCTCTTCGAAGCGGGTTCCCAGACGCAGTCCGCGACCTACGGTCCGGTGGTCACGGAAGCAAAAACAGTGGTGTACCTCCGCTGCGCGGGCAGCGGGAGCATGAGTTTCCGGATGAAGGATGTCGGGTCCTTGGTGATGCCCTGTGAGGAAAACGGGGCCCCTCATGGCACACGGAATGTCTTTGATACCCGCTGGGCGAACAACCCGACCTTCTCCGTAGCGTCCGCGCCCGGCCAAATCTGGTCGATCGGCGTCTACGACGAGCCCGTTCCCTAGATCATTTCCCTAGTTCATTCTCGGTGCGGTTCCGCCCAGCCGGCCGGTAACCCGGCGGGCGGCCGCGGCACAGGACTCGCCCAGGGCCTGAAGGGTCTCCGGCGAGACCCGGAATCGGGGGGCCGGGATCAGGACGGAGGCCACCATGTCGCCCCGGTGGTCGGGGGCCGACGACGACGGAGTGGTCCGCTTCCTGCTCACCGCGGCGGCCATCGGCTTCCTGGTCAAAATCAACGTCTCTATCTCCGGCGCCGAGGTCCGCTGCCAGAGGGAGGTGGGCTCGGCGACATCGTTTGGTGCCCGCAGCGACCTCGGCGAACTGCCGCCTCTTCACGCGGGTGCAGTTCACCTCGAACGGCGGTGCATTTGTCACCGACGCGCTCCGGGGCGGATTCGCGGCGGTGGCCGAGCGCTACTCCAGGACCGTCGGCGCGACTGCGCACTATGTCAACGCCGAACTGGACGAGGGGCTGAGCAACGCGGTGCGCTGGCACTGCGAGCGTCGAGTGTTCCTGCACGGAACCCGGACCGTGGTGCTGCGCTGATTACCGGGCGCGGGTCTCCTGCGGAGCGAGCAGGATCCCCCGGAAGAAGTCGGCCAGCTCCCGGGTCGCGGTAAGCGGCAGCACGTTCGCCACGTACTGGTCCGGGCGCACCACGACCACGGCGCCACCGCGGTCGATTCCACGCGCTTCAAAAATGTCCCGCGCCGGATCGGTCGCATAGACCTTCTCGCGGTCGATCAGTGCGAACGGACCGCAGAGCGGCATGAAAATGCCGGGCACGCGGCCGAGATCAACACCGGTGTAATCCTGCTGGGCGATCAGCTTCACGTCGAACACACTGTCGATGTCCGCACCCTTGGGCGTGTACGTGACAACAGGGGAATCTGGGGAGTCCGCCAGCCAGTCGGCCCAGTCCGTGAGTGCCGAGGCCTCCCCGGCCGCCGGGGCGTCGGCAAACGCGTAGATCCGCCAGCGTCCGTCGGCCCGGTGGTGATGCCCCAACTGCACCGGGTTAGCATCGCCCACCCGGACCGCCGGCGCGGACTTGAAACGCTTGCCGATCGGGAAGCCGTCGGCGAGGTCCTGGTGCGCCGGCTCGGCGATCAGCATGGAGGGCTGGTACTCCGTCATGAATCCGGCCGGGAACTCGAAGGTGCGCACGTAGAAGTCCTCAAGCTCGGACGGGTCGTCGAGATCCTCCGGCCTGGTCGCCATCAGGGTTGACCATTGCTTGTCGAAGTCGATAAGGTTCTTCGCTATTACTTGGCGCTCGGCCGAGTACGTGGCCAGCAGAGCCTCGGGGCTGCGGCCCTCGAGGACGTGACCGAGCTTCCAGCCCAGGTTGAACCCGTCCTGCATCGAGACGTTCATGCCCTGGCCGGCTTTGGCGCTGTGGGTATGGCAGCCGTCGCCCGTGATGAAGACCCGCGGCAGGCGGGTGCCGAGCTGGTCGAGCGGAACGTCGTCGAAGCGGTCGGCGAGGCGGTGGCCGACCTCGTAGACGCTGTGCCAGGCAACGCTCTTCACATCCACCACGTAGGGGCGCATGATCTTATTGGCCCGGGCGATGATCTCGTCGATGGTCGTGCTGCGCACGTTTCCGCGGTCGGTGCCGGACACCTCGCCGAGGTCGACGTACATCCGGAAAAGGAAGCCTCCCTCGCGCGGGATCAGGAGAATGTTTCCGCCGTCTCCGGACTGGATGGCGCATTTGAGGCGGATATCCGGGAAGTCGGTGTTGGCGAGCACGTCCATCACCCCCCAGGCATGGTTCGCCACATCGCCGGACAGCTTCGCGCCGATCGATTGGCGCACCGCGCTGCGGGCGCCGTCGGACCCGACCACGTATTTGGCGCGGACGACTTTTTCGCTGCCCTCATGCTCGCCGGAGGTGCGCACGAGCGTTACCTTGACTGGGTACTGCTCACCATCCTCGATCTGGAGCCCGCGGAACTCGTAACCGTAGTCCGGCTTCATCCGGGTCGGTGAGAACTTCATGAAGTCGGCAAAGTAGTCCAGCACGCGCGCCTGGTTGACGATCAGATGCGGAAACTCGCTAATGCCTGTGGTGTCGTCCAGCGCCCGGGCGGAACGGACGATCCGCGAGTGGTCGTGGACGTCCGGCTTCCAGAACACCGTCTCGGTGATCCGGTACGCCTCTGCGGTGATGTGTTCGGCGAAGCCGAATGCCTGGAACGTCTCGACAGTGCGCGCCTGGATGCCGTCCGCCTGGCCGATCTCAAGGCGGCCGGCGCGACGTTCGACGATGCGCGTCGTTACGCCGGGGAACTGCGACAGCTGGGCTGCGGTGATCATCCCCGCGGGCCCCGAGCCGACGATGAGAACATCGATCTCGTCGGGAAGCTCTTCGGGACGGTCAACGCCTGTCCCCACAGCCGGCTGGATCCGCGGGTCACCGGATACGTATCCGTGATGGTGGAACTGCACGGGGATCTCCTCACTACACTGTGGGTGGCTCGTTCACCACCATCATATGACGTTCGTTATTTGAACATATAGTTCGAATAACGCACATAAAGTCTATGGGTGTGCCCTGCCCCACGCAACCCTGTGATAGGGCCCACCGTGGACGGATAGACGCCAGGCTGTCCGCTCAACGATGGTGAATCCCGCGCCTGCGAGATTGCGGATGCTGGGTGATCCCGGAGCTGCGGTGGCCGTTGCCAGGGGCGCACCGAGGTGTCCGGCGAGCGAAAGCCTGTGGGCGAGGAGCGCGGTTTGCGCTCCAGCGCCTCGCGCTGCCGGAAGCGTGGCGGCTCCGCCGAGCACCGCACCGGTGGGGTGGAGCGACATCGCCGCTGCGGCGAGAGGCTGATCGTTCCGAAAAGCGATGAAACAGCGGATCCCCGCAACCGCGTGTTCGGTGCGGATGAAAGCCTGCACGTCCCGTGGCGCCGCATAGCCGCCGTCGAGGATTTCCCTGAAAAGTGCCGCCTCCTTCTGGCTGATGGCTTCGCGTATCCGCCACCGGGCCGGGAACGTCCCGGCCGGGCAGGAATCAGCACCCAGGCGCAGGAAGGCAACGGGGCGCACGGGTGCCTGTTCGTACCTTGATGACGTGGGGAAGACCCTCGGCCGACTGATCGGTCAAGCCTTCGACAGTGTTGAGGAAACCATAGTGATCTGCGGTCGCCATGCTTACCCGCAAGCCGTCACTGCCGAACGACCCGACCGGAACCAGACGCGCGCCCCCGCGGGGCCGCGCTTCTGTCGTTCACAGGGTCAGGCGCCCAGGAGCGTCCCGGCCAGCAGACCCAGCAGGTAGGTCGCGGCGGCGGCGCCGAAGCCGATGGCCAGCTGGCGCAGGGCCCGGGTCAGGGGCGAGGTTCCGGAGAGCAGGCCGACGACGGCGCCGGTCCCGAGCAGCACGATACCCACCAGGGCGCAGGCCAGAGCCAGGGCCCAGCCGCCGGTCATGCCGAACACGAAGGGGAGGATCGGAATCAGCGCACCGGCGGCAAAGAAACAAAAACTGGAGGTGGCGGCCCCCCACGCGGTGCCAAGGGTCTCGTGCGCGGTGTCGCCTTCGAATCGTTCAGGGTTCAGCGACAGGCTCGGATCGCAGTCGCAGCT